>JAEEZC010000293.1 GCA_016288465.1 Verrucomicrobiota bacterium
CCTGCCTGTGTACGGAGGAGTTTTGACGTCACTTCAGTGGTGAAGTGACGTCAATATACCATTGAAGTGACGTCACTTCTATGGTGTAATGACGTCAAAACTCCCCCGTACACGCCTAGCAAACGCCGCGTACACCATTAGTAAACACTACGTGCACAGGCTGAAAACGCGCAAAACACAACTGGAAAGGGAGAAAACGCCTCAATACCCAGCGTGAGGACTGTCCGTTTGAGCTTACAATTCGCGCAGGCGGTTTCCGTGCCGCCAAAGGCGTTTCAGTGTGTTCCGTGGTAGATGTCTCCACACTCAGAGTTGGAGATTCCCCAATTTTTGGGGCATGAAAAACGTCGCACCCCTGTAATTTAGGATTATCGGTTGCCGTTGGGGGAACTTGCTGGCCGCCTAGGGCGAGCCGAGAGCTTTTCCAAGAGCCCGGCAGAGCACTTCGCGAGAGCGAGGACTTCCGACTTATGAGATCAGACTTATGTTTTTCCGCCGCGCCGTCCGGAAGTCCGAAGTCGGGAGTCTGAAGTCCTCTCTCAATACACTTCTTCTGCTCTTCGCTGGCGAAGGCCGATGTCCTTCCTTCTCGTTCCCCTTCTGTTGCTCAGGCGCTAAACGGAACTGGCGAAGTATGCGGACATGTCTGGCGGAACCGCTGCCTCAAGCTCCAGCTGGCCGCCTGACACGGGGTGCCGAAGCGAAAGCCGCCATGCATGAAGCATCTGCCGCGCGGGAACGGGATCAAGCCTCTTGTCGAGCGCGCTACGTCCGTAAGTCCTGTCCCCGATGACCGGACAGCCGATGGACGCCATGTGCACCCTTATCTGGTGCGTCCGGCCAGTCTCTATGCGGCACTCCATGAGAGAGATCGGAAGGTCCTGTCGCAGGGGCAGAGCTGAGCCGTCCTGCCGCGGAAGCCCCTGCAGCACGCGCCAGTTGGTGATGGCGAGCTTGCCGCGGCGCACGTCTGCGCCAGACGTGCGAAGCTGGGCCGGGGCGTCGAGTATCGCCATCCGCTTTCTGTCGACGGGATGGCGGCCGATCATGTTCTCCAGTCGTCCGGAACATGCGCTCGGACGGCCATGACAGACGGCAAGATAGGTCTTTACGATGTCACGGTGCGACGAAAACGCGCGGACAAGCCCGTCCATCGCGGCCTGTGACTTGGCGACGACGATGAGGCCGGAAGTGTCCTGGTCGAGCCTATGGACGATGCCGGGACGCGCGACGCCGCCGATTCCGGAGAGGTTGGGGCAGTGGTGAAGAAGAGCGTTGACGAGCGTGCCGGAATGGTGGCCGGGCGCAGGATGGACGACGAGACCCGGCGGCTTGTCCACGACGACGAGGTCGTCGTCCTCGAACACGACGGAGAGCGGAATGTCCTCGGGCTCAGGCACAGCGGGGACAGGCGGCGGCAGCTCGACGACTATTTCGTCGTCGTCGGAGACCTTCATGCCGGCCTTCCCCGCTACCGCGCCGTTGACGGTGACGTAGCCTGCCTTGACCAGCCCTTCTATCCGCGACCTGGAGAAGTCGGGGTAGAGGTCAAGAAGCGCCTTGTCCAGTCTTTGCATCGCGGTCGCGTTTGTGGGTTCTCATGTAGATGATGCCCGCCTGCCGCATTATCTCCAGCAGCAGCGCTCGGCTCTGGGGCTGTGCGCGTCGCAGGCCTTCGGCGGCCCAGTAGATTGCGGAAAGCTGCGGATCTGTCCAGTCGTCGAAGCCAGTGTCCTTCTCTATCACGAGCATCTTGTGCGGCTCCATGCGAAGCTCCTCCCATGCGCCGCGAGCCTTGACGTCCTCGACGATCTTTCGCCACATGGCGCGGTAGGTCTCGGACGCCGCGTCGATGTCCGCGCCGATCTTGAGCTCGAAGAGCCAGGCAAGTTCGCGGCAGAGGTCGGGGTCGCCGGGATTCAGGACGAGCCCCTCGTCCCTGAGCAGGCGCAGGCCGGCAAGCACCCAGCGCCAGCGGTCCTCGTGCGTCGGCATCATGACCGAGATGTTGTACGCGAGGTTCCACGCGGCGTAGCTCCAGACCTCCTGCGTATGAGGCTCCATGGCCGCAAGCGCGCTGGCGAGCTGAGCGAGCTCCACGTAGCGCCCCTCCTCCTGCAGACGGTCGGCGCGGAACCATATGACCTCGGCTGCGATGGAGCGCAGTCCGCCGAGCGCGGCGAACGCGCCTTCGGCCATGGCCGGAGCGGATGCGTCGCGCGCGCGCCTCAGCCATGTCTGGCTGGCGGCGGAGACCGAGAGAAGCAGAACAACTGCAATGAGCGTCTTTTTCATGATGTTATGCCAAGAAGGTCCTTCAAAGCCGCAATTTGGCGCGGTTCGCCCAGCGCGACGAGCGTGTCCCCGACACGGAAATCGACATCCGGCCCGATGTTGCGGATGACAGCGCCCTTCCTTTCCACCGCGACGACAGACGCGCCTGTCTTTGCGCGGATGTTGAGGGAGACGACGTTGGAGCCGATGGCCACCGAGCCCATCGACAGGCTCAGCTTGTGGAGCGTTCCCTCCGGAAGGGAAAGCGTCATCATCTTGGCGAGCTTCTCTCTGCGTTCGTCGGCGGTCATCGCCTCGTTGAAACGCGCGACGGCCTGCCTGCCGGCGTTCGAGAAGAAGCGCCAGCCGAACGCGCCGACCCCGAAGAGAACGACAATCATCGCACACCGCACCCACACGTCTGCCGACTGCAGGTTGATGTTGAGCATCAAGACCTCGGCAAAGAGGAGGACAATCAGCGCGACCGTGACGATCAGCGAGATTCCGTTGCGGACGGAATCCGCCCACTTTGCGTCCTCACGGCCGACGAGCATCCGCGCGACCGCGTCGCCGGCGGTCTTCGCGAGCTTCGCGGCAAGCGGCGCGGTGGATATCGCGAAAAGGTTCGCCAGGAACAGGAAGAAGGACGAGTCGTGCCGCTCGAAGAATCCGCTGAACCGCGTGTAGTCGTAGAGCGAGAGAAGTCCGCACGCTGTGAACACCGCGAAGAGGAGCGCGCAGACGACGCCGAGGGCGAGCAGCGCACGGTCGAGCGTCCTCCGCTCGCCCGAGGCCGCGGAGACCGTCTTCAGCTTGGCGACGAGGCCCCTGTAGTCCTCGATCCATGCGGCGACCTTCGCAGGAACGTGCGACTCGGCCCATTCGCCGACGGGCTCCGACCAGCGTATCATGAACGGGTTCAGCAGCGTGGTCGCGAGCGAGACCGCGACGACGATCTGGAACATCGAGCTGTGGCTGTCGCCCGTGCAGGCGACGTACAGCAGGGCGACCATGAACGCGAACTCTCCGATCTGGGCGAGGCTCATGCCGATCTGGACGGCGGTCTTGACGCTCTCGCCGGCGAGCAGGGCCCCTGCCGCGCAGTTGGCGAACTTGCCGACCATGACGAGCGCCGAGAGGAACGCTATCGCCCCTGCATGCGAGAGGCATGCCGCGGGATCGACAAGAAGCCCGATGGATACGAAGAAGACGGCGGCGAACATCGACCTGAGAGGCGCCGAAAGAGCCGCGATGCGCAGGCGCACGTCCGACGACGCTCCGAGGACGCCCACGAGGAACGCGCCTAGCGCCAGCGAGAACTGGAAGCGGTAGGCGACGTATGACACGAGAAAGCAGCATCCAAGCACGGACAGAAGAAGAGACTCGTCGTCGCCGCGCTTAGCGACCGAGGCGAGCAGCCTCGGCACCAGCACGAAGCCGAAGACGATCACCGACAGGAAGAACACGAGAAGCCCGCCGATGGACGTGGCGGCGGCGGAGAAGCTGAGCCCGTCGCCCGCGGCAAAGCCGGTGACGAGCGCGATCACGCCGACCGTTATCACGTCCTCGCAGACGGACGAGCCGAGCGTGAGGCGCGCGAACGGCCTGCCGCGCCAGTGCATCTCGTCCACCACCTTTGCCAGCATCGTCGTCGCCGAGTCGCATATCGCCGCGCCGAGGAAGAGCGACTGGACGGGGCTCCATCCGAACACCCTGGTGCCGACGGTGTAGCCAAGCCAGGTCATGACGACGGTGTCCAGCGCCGCGACCGGGATTGTGACGGACTTCATCTTGTGCATGTCCCTGGCCGAGAACTCAAGGCCCATCGAGAACATGAGAAAGACGACGCCGAGCTGGCCGACGGTGTTGACGGACTGCGCGTCGGCAAGCAGGCTGCCGCCCCAAGTATGCTCGCCGAGGAAGACTCCGGCGAGTATGTAGCCGAGAACCTTGGGCCACTTCAGACGCGCAAAGACGACCGCCACGACTCCGGCGGCCGCCATGAGCATCGCAAGGTCCTGGAAGAATGCACCTTCGCTCATTCCGCGCCCTGGCCGCTCATCCGCGCTGGCGGAGCACCTCGTACATCGCCACGGCTGATGCGACGCCCGCATTGAGCGACTCGAACCCGCCCGGCATGGGAATCTCGGCAATGAAGTCGCACGTCTCGCGGACGAGTCGCGAGAGACCCTCGCCCTCGGCGCCGACGACAAGGCACACGCGACCGGAGAAGTCGATGTCAGTATACGTCTTCGCGCCCTCGCACTTGTCGAGGCCCGTCAGCCAGAATCCGGCCTTCTTGAGATCTTCAAGCGCGCGGACCACGTTGACGACGCGGGCGGCCCTGAGATGCTCGGAGCCGCCTGCCGAAGCGCGGACCGCGGCAGGCGTTATGCCGCACGCGCGGTCCTCCGGCATGACGACGCCAGTCGCCCCGACCGCGCAGGCGGTGCGGAGTATCGAGCCCACGTTCTGCGGGTCCTCAAGATGGTCCAGCACGGCGACGAGCGCGTTTTCGTCCGCCTCGGACGCGCGAAGGATGTCCTGGAAGCCGACATAGGGATATCCGGTGGTCTTGAGCGCAACGCCCTGATGATGGCCGAAGCGGACGAGCCTGTCGAGGTGATCGCGGTCCATCGTCCGCACGACGAGCCGCCTGGCATGCGCCTCGTCGCGTATCCGGCGAAGCTGGTCGTCCTCGTCCGACGAGGCCGGCGGAAGCACTATCTCGCTGGCGGTGCGCCTTC
Source organism: Verrucomicrobiota bacterium (assembly GCA_016288465.1). Classification (GTDB taxonomy): domain Bacteria; phylum Verrucomicrobiota; class Kiritimatiellia; order RFP12; family UBA1067; genus UBA1067. Next base: position 5,022 of record JAEEZC010000293.1, read on the forward strand.
CCGCGGCAAGCGCCTCCTCAACCGGATTCCTTCCGTATATCCACTCGCCGCCCGTCACCATCTCGCGCGGGCCGCGGTGCCTGTGTCCGTTGCGGTCTGAGCTCACTTCGAAGAGTCCTTTCTCTGCCGCGCCTTCAGGAACATCCGGAGCGGCGCGCCCTCGAGGCCGAACCGCGCGCGGAGACTGCGTTCGACATATGCGAGGTAGGCCGGCGTCGCGAGCTTCGGGTCGTTCACGAACAGGCGGATCGTCTGCGGATTGCCCGAAACCTGGAGCGCGTAGAAAATCTTGAGCCGCTTGCCGCGGCGCATCGGAGCGAGAGTCTTCTTCGCGGCGGTCTCGATCGTGCGGTTGAGAATGCCGGTGGGCAGCTTCTCGGAGGCGCTCGCCGCCGCCCTGTCGATCGCCTCGACGGTCTTGCGGATGTTGTAGCCCGACTTGTTCGAGCAGAACACGATCGGCGCGAAGGCGAGGAACGGCATCATCTGGCGGACGGCGTCAGCCGCCTTGCGCTCGTCAGTCAGGCCGTCGGCCAATGCAAGGTCCCACTTGTTCATCATGACGACGCACGCCTTGTTCGCGTCGAGTATCTTGCCGGCGATTCGCTTGTCCTGCATCGTCGGGCCCATGACCGGGTCGAGAAGAAGAACGACCACGTCCGCCTCCTCGATCGCCTGCTCCGAGCGGAAAAGGGAGAAGTTGTCGACGCTTGTCTTGGACATTCGCGTGTGCGGCTTCATGCCTGCCGTGTCGACGAGCATGTAGTGGCGTGCGTCCGGGCCCGAGCCGATGGTGAACGGAACCTCCACCGCGTCGCGCGTAGTGCCGGCGATCTCTGAGACGATTACCCTAGGCGCGTTGAGCAGCCGGTTGACGTAAGAGCTTTTGCCGGTGTTCGGGCGCCCTACTATCGCCACTCGCAGAGGCCGCGCGTTCTCTCCGCCGCTCGGCGCGGGAGGCAGCTTGGCCACCACCGCGTCGACAAGGGCCTGCACGCCCCTTCCATGCTCGGCCGACGTCGCGAAGACCGGCAGGCCGAAGCGCTCGAACTCGGCGGCGCGCCAGTCGTCGCCGTCGGTGTCGCACTTGTTGGCCGCGATCATGCACGGAACGCCGGAGCTGCGGACGCGGTCTATGACCTCCGCGTCAAGCGGCGTTATCCCGTCCCGCGCGTCCACGACGATCACGCAGACGGCGGAATCCTCGACGGCAAGCGCCGCCTGGCCGCGCGTCTCGTCGTCAAGCGGATCCTTCGTGACCCGCTTGTCGAAGGCTATGCCGCCCGTGTCGACGAGCATGACCTTGCGACCGGAGATCTCAACCTCGCGAGTCACGCGGTCGCGCGTCACACCAGGCTGGTCAAAGACTATTGCGACGCGCTTCTTCGCGATGCGATTGAAAAGCGCGCTCTTGCCCGTATTCGGACGGCCTACTAAGGAAACAACGTTCATTTTGGTGTATTATACCAAAAATCGCCCGCTACTGGCGCGGCACCGCCCGAGCCGCGACTTCGCGGGCAGTCGACCAGAAACGCGTCGGAATCGACCGAAAGGCCGAGACTGCCATATCTGCAACTTGCGGGTGCGCAGTGCAACGACCGCGTCAGCTGTCGGAAACGACAGCGCCACCGTCGGACGACAGGTGGCGCTACCGCAGCTTCAACGGACCTGATGCCGCGTCAGCGGTTGACGAGCTTGAGCGTGTCGGCCTTGAGCTTCGCGAAGTCCACCTTGTTGGACACTGCCGCGTTGAAGTCATAACGAGCGGCAAGGGCTGCGATCTCGTCGGCGAAAAGCCCCTGCTCGCGCAGGATGCGGAGCTTTTCAGCGGCGACTATTCCGTTGCGGATCTCAAGGAAGCGGTAGGACGGAGCCGCGCCAGGATACGCAAGGTAGGTGTCTCCTGCGATCCAGCCGCGGAACGAGCTGTCCTTGACGGGATCCTCAGGCCAGCTGTTCCAGGCCCAGCGGAGGAATCCGTCAAGCCCGACCATCGCAGGGAACGCACCCGTCCAGAAGTTTTCTTCCGGAGCGGACGAAAGGAAGTTGTTGGGGTACTTGGGCGCGCAGCAGACATAGTATGTCGTGATGAAGCCCTTGTCCTTACGGGCTGGGATCTCGTCGAGGAAGTCCTTTGTCAGGTAGGTTAGGAACTGAGAATAGCTGTCGATTGCGATTCCCTTGAACTCGCTGGGCTTCTTGTTGCCGGCCATCGAGATCTTCATGCCGGGGGCGCGCGACTGTATGAAGTCCGCAATGATCTTCACGTCCTTGGGGTCGCGTTCGTCCATCGAGATGTACGTGTCGTCAAACCAGCCCTTCTGCTTGAGGTGAGCCGCGAAATCGGCAAGGAAGTCGCCCCAGAAGTCCTCGAACTCCCTGCTTCCGGGCGGCGCGCTGACGCGCTCGCTGCTTCCGTCGGCGCCGGTCCAGGCGACCATGTTGCCCCACGGACACATCGTGTAGCAGGAGATGTGCGGACCCAGACCGCAGCTTCGGCCGAAATCCACATACTCGTCGAACAGCGAATAGTCGAACTTCCACGAGCCGTCCGCATTCTTCACGCGGCCGACCATGGAACCGTATGCGTCGCGGCACTGATGGTTCCAGGGGCTGTCGAGCAGCGTCACCGTCAGCGTCTTCTGTCCTGCGGACGCAAGGAGTTCCCACAACGGGCGCATAGCCGCATAGTGTTCGTCGGAAAACGGCTTCACACCTGCGATGCGCGCGACGGCCCACGGATGCTGCCAGAGGTCAAGGTAGTACTTCCACTCCCGCGCAGGCGGCATTTCACGGTCGACGACGCGAATGTCCATCAATCCCCATTTGTACACGCCTGGCTTCGCGTCTCGCGGGACCGATATCTCTGCGACGCAGGGCGCGCCCTCGACATCCCACTCGACGCGGTCGTAGCACTCCGAAAGCTGAAGCCCGTGCGGAGTCGTCCTGTACTTGACCGGATGCAGAACGCCACGGCGAACGGAAAGTCCCTCGGGCGCCTCGCCGAGCTCGGTGTAGTCCGGCACAAGCGTTGCCAGCGTCTCGCCGCGCCAGACGGACACTTCGCAGCTGTCAGCATGGACGAGAAATGGCGCAGCCATGAGGGCCAGCGCTGTCAGTTCTTTTCTCAACATGGTCACTCTAGTTTTCATTGGTTGTTCCTCCTATCACAACAAAAGCGGGAAGTCCGCGCAGCCAGCCAAAACCAGGGACTCGCCTAAGCTCCGAGAGGTCCTCTGCCTGAAGTCGCAGCACCGTGAACGACTCCAGCTCCGCCTTTACGCGAGGCTCGTCCATCACTCTTTCCATCGCCGTGCAGTTCTTGCACCAAGTGGCCCAGCAGTCGACAAGCACCGGCTTCGAGGACGATTCAAGCCCTTTGAGGACTTCCGATATCGTGGCGGGCGTTGCGTCCGCGGCAATGTCCGAAGTCTTCGAAAAGCCGATCCAGGCGATGCGACCGTACCATGCAGCCAGCGCGAGGACAGCGGCGGACGTCACCCACCTCACGACGCGCATCCAGGCACCGGGCTTCGGAAGCACGCGCAGGCCAGCGCCGAGGAAAGGCCAGGGAAGCGCCATTCCGACGCCAAAGGCGAACGGAAGCGCGAGCGCCCCTGCGGCGCCGTCGGCGTACATCCTCGCGGAGAGCACGAGCACGCCTACCAGGACTGGAGCGACGCACGCGCCGGCGAGGACCGCGCTTACGGCGCCCATGGCGAAGGCGAAAAGCCAGGGGAGACCGGGCGGCATGCTTCTCGCGATTGCGCCGCGGTGCTTCGAGAAGTCCAGATGGAACACGCCGCCTGCGGCAAGAGCGAGCGCCGCGAACAGCACGCACGCGCCGGCGTTGAACCATGGGCTGCCCTGAATCTCGCCGAACGCCATGCCGCCAGTCGTTGCAAGCGCGCCCATCGCACCATATGCGGCTATGATGCCCAGAGAATACATGGCGCCGCGCGCGGCAGATCTGCCAATGATCATCAGATTCACAGGAACCATCGGAAGGACGCATGGCGTGAGGTTCATCGCAAGCCCGCCGAGAACCGCCGCGAGAACTGCGGCCCAGAATGCGGCGGACGAAGCTGGCAAGGCGGGCGGCTCGGCCGCCGATTCGCCGCGCAAGAAGGCAATGAACTCATCGGCGCCCATGTAGCCCTGGGCGACGCGCCATCCCCTGTTTGGCTCTTCGGAACTTGCAACGGCAGGCGGTGTGTCTTCCACGATTCTGCACACGCCGTCAACGCACTCGTACTTTACGCCTCCAGCAAGTTCGCCGTCCGCAGAGGCGGGAACGGCAAAGGCCATCGTCAAGGCCGCGAGCAGCACGAGCCTTGCGCTCATCACACGCCCCCCATGCGCCGATGACGAGACGCGTATGATTCCAGGGCCTTGTCGAGGTCCGACTCGGAGAAGTCGGGCCAGAGGACGTCTGTAAAGTAGTATTCGCTGTAGGCGGACTCCCAAAGAAGGAAGTTCGACGTGCGCAGCTCGCCGCTCGTGCGTATCACTAGATCCGGGTCGGGGACGTCGGGTGCGTAGAGGCAGCGGGAAAACGTCTCTTCGGTCATCGGCTCGCCTCTTCGAATCGCCTCGTTCACGGCATCGACGATCTCCGCTCGCCCTCCGTATGAAATTGCGACGATGAACTGCCTCTCGAAGCCGGCGGTCCTGCGTTCAAGCTCCTCGATGGTGGCGAGGAGTCCCTTGGAAAGGTCGCCGCGGCGGCCGATCATCCTGAACCTCACCTTTTTCCTGACGAAGTCGCCGCCCTTCAGCTTGAGCATGCGCGCGAAGAGCGACATCAACCCGTCGACTTCAGCCTTCGGACGCTTCCAGTTCTCTGTCGAAAAGGCGTAGACCGTCAGATACGCTATGCCCCTGTCGCCGCACCATTCCAGCACCTTCGAGAGCGTTTCGGCTCCGGCGACATGCCCTTCGCCGCGCTTCTTGCCGCGCTGCGAAGCCCAGCGCCCGTTGCCGTCCATCACAATCGCAACGTGCCGCGGGACGTTGCGCAGATACCGTACGGCCTCGGTGAAGAAGCGCTCAGGCGTTGAGGCTCCGCTTGTGACGCCAAGGACGTCAACGCCGTTGAGGTCGAGGGCGCGAACCTCGTCCATTGTCCCGGCCAGGAGAGAGCCCGTCCCGCACTCGCGGGCTATCTCGGCGAGACGTCTGCAGTTTGACGAAGAGGGCGAGCCAAGAACAAGCACACGCGATCCCTCTCCGTGATGCGTCTTCGCAAAGCGCCGCACGGCGTTCTGTCTGTCCTTTGTCGCGGCGCACACGTCGGCGGACGACTCGATGTCGTACTTGCCGCGCAAGACGGCCACACAGCGCTCGACGTCGTCGGCGTTCATGGTCGTCTGAGCGACGACGCCGATCTTCCGCCCCTCAAGACCCTTTGCCGGACCGCTTCCGCCCGGCCAGTCCGAAAGAAGTCCGTTCTCGGGGACGAGCGCGCGACCGTCCGGAAGATCGAGAACCTCGTCGGCAATTCCTCGCGCCTCCACATGCGCGGGATCGCAGATTATCGCGACAGGCATGCCGCGCTTCGCGAACGACCTTGCGGCGCGATGCACTCTGTCGACGAACGGGCAGGTGGCGTCGACAACCGTAAGCTCTCGGTCCTTCGCCGCGCGGCGGACGCTGGGCCCGACACCGTGAGCCGAGAAGACGACGGTTCCGCCCTTCGGCACGTCTTCCACGCTCTCGACGAACTTGAAGCGGAGATCCCTGAGATCGCCTGTGATGATCTCGTTGTGGACAAGGCCGTGAAGGCAGTAAACGTCACGAAGCCTAAGCGCCCTGGCAACTGCGGCGTCCACTCCGGCGCAAAGTCCGTGCGGCTCTATGATCTCCACCGTCATGGAGCTGTCGCCAGGAGATTCGACGCGCTAGAGCGACTTGGCGACGACCGCAATGCCGATTGACGCGGCAAGCACGGCAAGGCCGGCGCCGAGCGCAATTCTGGTTTTTACGCCAGTACCCTTCCACTCGCCGAGCACGACGCCGATAAGAGAGCTGAAGAGCACGCAGCTGCCCATCACGACCGCGAACGAGATGTAGCGCATCTCGCCCATCGCGGGCTCGCCGACCTTCTGGCAGACGAACTGGCAGGCCCAAAGGACGCCGGCGAAAGCCGCGAACGCGACCGGGGCGACGGACTTCGCTCCATTGGCGTAGTCGGCGAACGAGCCGTTCTTTGCGTTCTGCCAAAGGCACCACGCGGCGTTCACGACGAAGCCGCCCCAAAGGACGATGACGAGGACGGGCATGCCGATCCACTTCTGGTCGACACCTGCGCCGGCGGCCGCAGCCTCGAGAGGAGCGCCGCCCTGAAGGCCGAAGTTCATGCCAGCGGACGCGATGCCTGAAAAGAGCGCGACGACCATGCCCTTCTTGAAGTCGAACTCAGCGACGGCCTTCTTCTTAGCCTCCTCGTCAAGTTCGCCCTCCTTGAGCTTGCCGGCAAAACCGACGAGAACTATGCCGAAGAGCGAGACGAGCACGGAGACGAACGTGACAATCGCCGCAGTGTCCTTGAAAAGGTCGCCAGCCCGACCCGAGACAATCGGCGGTATGAGCGTACCCGTCGCAGAGCAGAGACCGCAGCCGATGGCCAGGCCGAGACCAATGCCGAGATAGCGAATCATGAGGCCCCACGTAAGACCGCCGACGCCCCAAAGCGCGCCGAAGCCGATGCAGCGCGCGAGAACCGAGCCGTCGGCATTGCCGATGAAGTCCCACACGCCAGGACAGGTCGTCTGCGCCAGAAGCGCGGGAAACACCACAAGGCCGGCGATGGCGTAAACGAGCCAGTACGATTCGTACTTCATGCCCTTCACAGCCCGAAACGGCAATGCAAACGCGGCGCCGGCAAGACCGCCAAGCGCGCAAACGAGAGTTCCTGCAACCGTACCCATCCTACACCTCCTAATCGGCTATTCGCCGTCTTTCCTTTCAAATTCCCTGAATCGCGCCGCATAGGCCGCTGTGGCCTTCTCCAGCGCCGCCTCCGAGTCGACGCCCTTGGCGGCAAGTGTCTTCACGACCCTGAGCAGAAATTCGCCGGGGTCGCCTTCGGCGTCAACCGGCTTGAGGTGTTCCTCGTAGCCGACCCTCTTGGCCTTTTCAAGTGTACGCCGAGCCTTCAGCAGCGCCGGCAGCGTGCTGGGCACGCCGTCCAGCGCAGAACGGCGCGGACCATGCTCCTTGCGCTTTATCTGCTCCCAGTTGCGCATGACGGCGGCTTCGTCCTTCGCATCGACATCGCCAAACACGTGCGGGTGCCTATGAACCAGCTTGTCCGCAACGGCGTTTGCGACATCGTCGAAAGTGAAGGAGCCCTCCTGCTCGGCCATCACGCACTGGAACATGACCTGAAGCAGCACGTCGCCCAGCTCCTCGATGTGGTTGGCCCTGTCGCTCGGGCGATCCATCGCCGCGAGAAGCTCATAGGTCTCCTCAAGAAGGCAGGGCTTGAGCGTCTCGAGCGTCTGCACCCGATCCCACGGGCACCCCGTCTGCGGATCGCGCAGACGGGCGGTGACCTCGTGGAGCCTTTCAATGCCAGACATCTTGGCCGGCATTACCTGTTAGTGCGTTTCTTGCGCGGATTGGGCTGGCCGATCTCCGAAAGCATCTTGCGGAAGGAGCCCTTGCGTACGTTGAACGGCTTGCCCCCCTTGACGCGGGTGAACTCGCAGGCGCGGATGGTGCCGGTCGCGTTCTCGTCAGGGCCGACAACGCCGGACTCGCCGGCGAGCGCGCACTCGACGGCCTTGCGGGCGCACTTCTCGATGAGCTCCAGGTCCTTCTTGTTCGGCGCGGCCGCACGAGCGAAATAGCCCGACTTGAACACTTGGACCTTCTCGGCTCTGAGGAGTTCGCCGAAGCGCTTGCCGACGTACTGGCCGACATTGACCTTGTCAAGCCGCGGATGGCCGAACGCATCGACGGGCACTTCCTCGCCGCGCTTCTTCATCTCGGCGATGATGTCCTTGACGCCGGCGCCCTCGGACACGAAGATGTTCACGGAGTCGTACTTGTCCATGACCGCCATAAGGCGCTTCGCCTCGGCCTTGAAGTCGATCTTGGACTCGGGCACGTAGATGGCGTGGACGTCCTGACGGCCCATGGTCAGGTTGAACGCGTCTAGGAAGCGCCCCTTCGCCGCCATGGACTTGAGCATCTTGCGGTAGTACTGGGCCGTCTTGTACGTAAGCCAGCCGCAGTTGCGGCCCATGACCTCGTGGATCGTCAGCGCGCGGGGATTGGCGCTGTTCTCCTTGACTACGTTCAGGAAGAACTTGGCGCCCTCCTCGGCAGCGGTCCAAGCGCCAAGCGACTGCTTGATCGGGTAGACGTCGTTGTCGATGGTCTTGGGCAGGCCGACGACGATGAGAGGATAGTTGTTCTTCGCAAGATAGGCCGCGAGATCGGCTGCGGTCGTGTTCGTGTCGTCGCCGCCAATGGTGTGGAGGACGTCAACGCCGTCCTTGACCAACTGGTCCGCCGCAACCTTGAGAGGATCTTCTCCCTCCTTGACGAGGCCGCGCTTGACGCAGTCTTCGACGTTGGTGAGCTTGACGCGGCTGTTGCCGATCGGGCTGCCGCCGTGCTTGGTGAGGACAAGAGCGTTCTTGCGCACTTCGTCGGTGACGGGAATCGAGTCGCCCTTAAGGAGGCCCATGTAGCCGTTGATGTAGCCGATCATCTGGACATTCGGGGCCTTGCGATTGTACTCGTTGATCAGAAATCCAATCGAGCTGGAGAGACAAGGAGCGAGTCCACCGGCCGTCAGAAACGCGACTTTCTTCAATTCTTTCATTTTTTCTTTCGATCCTTAGTGTTTGTCTAAAACAGTTGTTAGCCAAATGTCAGATTGTACGCAAGACATTCACCATCTCGACTGCGCTCTGCATGGCGGAAAAGCCCTTGTTCCCCTGCTTCGTGCCGCAGCGCTCCACCGCCTGCTCAAGGCTCTCGGCGCTCACGATGCCGTTCAGAACAGGCACGCCGGTCTCGACGGATATCTCGCACAGCGCCTTCGCCGTGGCCTGGTTGATGAGGTCCGCATGGGAGGTCGCGCCCTGCACGACCGCGCCAAGCGCGACTACTGCGTCATACCCGCCGGACGCCAGCTTCTTGGCGACCACAGGTATCTCATATGCGCCCGGGACACGGACAAGCGATAGACCGTCGGCGTCGCCGCCAAGCCTCGTGAACGCATCGACCGCGCCACGAACGAGCTGCTCTGTCAGAAAACTGTTGAAACGGCTCACGACAAGGGCCATCTTCATGCCCTTGGCGCCGAGACTGCCAGAAATTTCATTCATCTCCTTCACTCCCCGAAATCAATAACTCGTGAAATTCTATCAAACCGTGCGCATAATGTCAATATGGCCCTCTTTACGAAAGCAGTTCATTGAGGTCTGCGGCCGTCAACTGCTCCATTACGGCGACGTCTGTCGTGTCAACCGTCGCCGAGATTATCGCCTGCTTGCGGCGCTGGAGCTTTAGGACTTTCTCCTCTATGGAGCCTGACGCGATCATCTTCATGACGTACACGTTCCTCTTCTGGCCTATGCGGTGCGCTCGGTCAGTCGCCTGGTCCTCGACTGCGGGATTCCACCACGGATCGTAGTGCATCACCATGTCGGCTCCCGTCAGGTTTAGCCCCGTTCCGCCAGCCATCAGCGATATGAGGAACACTGGTATGTCCTTGGACCGGTTGAACCTCTCGCACTGACCCAGACGGTCCTTTGTCGAGCCATCAAGGTAGCAGTAGGCTATGCCCTCGGCGCGAAGTCTCTTCTGGAGAATCGAGAGCATCTTGACGAACTGCGAGAAGACGAGCACCCTGTGACCTCCTTCAATCGCCTGCTGCAGCTGCTCCATGAACGTGTCGACCTTGGCGCGCGACGCTATCTGGCGAAGCTTCATGAGAACTGCCAGCAGCTCGAACTTGGACTGCTTGAAGCCCTTCGCCTTGATGAGGTCGCCCGCCATCGTTCGAGCGCTGGCAAGAGCCTTGACGTACTCGCGCTGCGCCTCTTCGCCCATCGGACAGTACGACACCTTCACGATCTTGTCCGGCAGGTCCTTCGCGACGGTCTTCTTAAGGCGTCTGAGGATGAACGGCGAAATCTTGCGCTTGAGCCGGGCGAGCACCACGTCCGCGTTCTCGCCGTCGGCTATCGGGTCTTCGAAGTGCGCCTTGAACGTCTCGTAGTCGCCCAGGTAATCCGGCATAAGGAAGTCGAAGATGGACCAGACGTCCGAAACCGAGTTTTCGACCGGCGTGCCCGTCAGAACCAGCCGCTGGATCGTGTGAAGGCCCTTGACCGACTTGGCGTTGCGAGTCTGCCGGTTCTTTATGTGCTGCGCCTCGTCCAGAACGACCACGGAAAAGTCCTGCCCGAGGTATGCGTCCTCGAAGTCGCGCTGGAGAAGAGCGTACGAGGTGATCACGACGTCGGCGTCGGGAATGCGGCGGAAGTTCCTGGCCCTGTCCTGGCCTGATATCACAAGCGTTCTGAGGCCAGGCGTGAAGCGCTGAGCCTCAGCCTCCCAGTTCCTCACGAGCGAGGTGGGGCAGACGATCAGTGCCGGCAGATTGGCGCCCTGTGCGTCGTGTGCGCGGGGATCCGACCTTGGAAGCGTCAGCCACGCCAGCGTCTGAAGCGTCTTGCCGAGGCCCATCTCGTCCGCTAGGAGCCCTGAAAGCCCCGCGTTCTCGAGAAAGCGCATCCAGTACACGCCCTGCTTCTGGTATGGTCTCAGCACACCGTCGAGCTTGCCCAGCTTCACCGGCTCGAAATGCACGTCCGACCGACCGCTCTGCATCTTCGTCATCGTCCGCCAGTACTTCGCCTTGCAGGCGTTGACTTCGCATTCGACAAGCGACAGAGAGCTCTTGACATACTGCGCGTATGCGCCCTTCACCCTGAACCAGCCACGCTCGGCACCGTTCTGCGAGGGAGCGCAGTCACTGAAAACGTTGCGCAGGGCCTCGATGCCGCCGTTGTCCAGAAGCGTGACGTTTCCGTCGCGCAGCAGGTAGCCGTCGCCGCGGTTCAGCGCCTGCTGCACCTCGATGGGCGAAATCGTCCGCCCCTTGGCCTCAAAGGTGTAGTGGACGTCGAACGTCCCGCCTGGCGCGTCCTTTATCGTGACGATCGGCACGACGGACGGAATGTCGTCAACTATCTTCCCGAGCTTTTCCGAAAGCTGGATGCGCCATCCCTTGCGGCGAAGATCCGGCAGACCCGCACCGAGAAAGTTCAGCACCTTCTGAGGATCCGTCAGGTAATGACGAAGGTCTGCGTCCTTGTAGCCCGGCCCGAAGCCCCACTTGCGCAGCTCTTCAAGCGCGGCGCGCTCGGCAGAGACCGTACGGACGTTGCGAACGAGCGGGTCGTCTTCAGACTCCAGATACACGGTTTTCGCGCTCTGCACCGAGCACGCCGGGAACTCTATGGTGCCGTATCTGGCGTTGACCTCGATTGAAAGCGACGCACGGGAACCGGAGACGCGCGCGAAGAAGCGGGGCTTCATGGGCACCTCTATGAACTCGGGCAGAGGCGGCTCCTTCGGCTCCGACTCGGCTTCCGCGTCCTTCTTCGCGGACTTCTCCTTCTGGTCCTCTTCCTCCAGGTCCAGCTCCATCACCCAGAGCGCGATGCCGATCGCCACGACATGCGGACACACCTTGCCGAACTTCTGGTTCTGCACGCACGGGCACATCGACTTGATGCGGCCGCCTGGCATCAGCTTCAGCGAAACGGGCATCGCCCAGCCGTTGGGCTGCTCGATCTTGCCCGAAACGACCAGAGTGTCGTCGTTGTAGGAGACATCCTTGACGTCGCCCGAGTTGCACAGGGCGAAGGCCTGGTTGAACACCTCCGGCCCGCCCCATTCGATAAGCTCTTCCTTCGTTATACCGCTCTTGACCATCATGTTCGCGTCAAGCTGTCTCCAGGTTCCTTAGTCTAAGCTGTCCGCACGCGGCATTCGCGTCCTTGCCGCGCGACCTGCGAAGCATCGTCTGCACGCGGCTGCGCATCAGCACGTCGAGGAACATCAGCATGGTGCTCTCGTCCGGCGTTCTGAAGTCAGGCCTGTGCGAGACAGGCGAAAGCGGTATGAGGTTGACCTTCGCCATCGGCACGCGCCGCACCTGCCTTGCAAGCTCCTCGGCGCATGCTCGCGAGTCGTTGACGCCGCCGATCACCGTGTATTCGAATGTTATGATTCGCTTGGTCTTCGCCGTGTACGCCGCGCACGCCGGAAGCAGGACGTCCAAGGGCCACTTCCTGTTGACAGGCATGAGACTGCTGCGAAGCTCGTCATTCGGGGCGTGGAGCGAGACCGAAAGCTCGAACTGCACGCCCTCCCCTGCGAGCCGTTCGATGCCCGGCACGACTCCGCAAGTCGAAAGCGTGATGTGGCGGGCGCCGAGGTTTGGGCCTTTGCCGGCGTTGATCAGCCTGAGAGCGCGCATGGTCTCGTCGTAGTTGGCGAAAGGCTCGCCCATGCCCATGACCACGATGTTTGTGATGTCGCCATGCCTGCGGCCGGCCATGTACTCGGCGACAATCTCGTCCGCGGTAAGCGAACGCACGACGCCGCACGAGCCTGACGCGCAGAACGCGCAGCCCATGGCGCAGCCGACTTGCGTGGAGATGCACTGCGTGAAGCGGCCGGTCGCCGGGATGAGAACGGTCTCGACGGAGTTCCCGTCGGAAAAGCCAAGAAGGAGCTTCTTCGTCCCGTCCGCGCTCTCGGCGACATCCAGCACGTCCGTCTTGGTAATCGGGAATTCCGCAGTGAGCGTCTCGCGAAATTCCTTGGGCAGAGTCGTGGCGGCGCTCCAGTCGTCGACGTAGTCCCTGTACAACGACTGCAGGATCTGATCGGCCCGGAACGGACGCAGCCCCCTCTCAGCGAGAATGGGTCTCCATTCGTCCGGAAGAATGCTCCAAGCTGGCTTCATCTTCTGGCTTCGTTCGCGCGCTCCGGAGCTCCGTCCGGAACGCGTGCCAACATTATACCATATTTCACGTGCGCGAGGCGGACTCAAGCGTGTTCCAGAGCAGCATCGTTATCGTCATCGGCCCGACGCCGCCGGGAACGGGCGTTATCGCCGAGGCGACCTTCGCGCAGCTGTCGAAGTCGGCGTCGCCGACGAGGCGGAACCCCTTCGGCCTAGTCGCGTCGGGAATGCGGTTTACTCCTACGTCGATCACGACCGCGCCAGGCTTGAGCATGTCGCCCGTCAGCGTGCCCGGACGGCCCGCCGCGACAACGACTATGTCGGCCTGACGGGTGAACGCCCCGACATCCGGCGTTCCGGTATGGCAGACTGTGACCGTCGCATTAGCCTCCTTGCGCGAGAGAAGCGCGGCGACGGGCTTGCCGACGATGTTGGAGCGGCCGATCACCACCGCATGCCTGCCGGCGGTCTCCATTCCGGAGAACTCGATCAGCTTGAGTATTCCGTGCGGCGTGCAAGGCAGAAAGCACGGCTCGCCTATCAGCATCCTGCCGACGTTGACGGGCGTGAAGCCGTCGACGTCCTTCTCGGGAGCGATCGAGTTGATGACCTTCTTCTCGTCGAAGCCCTTGGGAAGCGGCAACTGCACGAGTATGCCGTGTATGGCGTCGTCGGCGTTTAGCGCGGCGATGGCGCCGAGCAGCTCTTCCTCGGTGGCCGTCGCCGGCATGCGTATCTCGCGCGAGAGCATTCCCGCCTCTGCGCACGCCTTCTCCTTGGCGGTGACATACGAGACAGATGCGGGGTTGTCGCCGACGAGTATCACGGCGAGGCCCGGCGTGATGCCGCGCGCCGCCTTCAGCTTGGCGGTCTTCTCCGCAATCTCGCGCCTGAGGTCTGCGGCAAGCTTCTTTCCGTCGATTAGCTTCATGTCCAGTTTCCTTAGTTGTCGTTCAGTCACGTTCGCGCCAGCCCGTCAGTTTTCCTTCCACGAGATGTAGCGCACCTTCTTGTCCTTCACATAGCATTCGCACTCGGCCGAGTGCTCCATGTCCATGAGCGAGGCCGTTATCTTCATCTTGAAGAGCGTCGAGTCGTCCGACGGCAGCGCCGAGAGATAGTTGCGCGCCTCGTCCGGAATCTCGACGTCGAACTCGTCGTAGACCCTTTTGACCATGTCAGACCACCAGTCCGAGGTGAACTCGCCGTACCCCCACTCCGTTCTGTCCTCCGGCACGTCGTAGTCTTCGGGCTTTATCGAACGGCACTTCACTATCGCCTCGGCGATTTCGCGGCTCTCGGACTTGTCGTCCTCGTCCACCTCGTCCACGTCGAATATGCCTGGCACCGTCAGCAGCTGGTCGACTGAGCAGCGGTTCACGTTGACCTTGCCGTCGCCTGTGACTCCGAAGATGCCCATGTTCATGAGTCCGCGCCGAATGACAACCGCTTCCTTGTCACGGGTTTTGCGCCCCGCTTCCTCCGGCATCAGAGGTCCTCCCGTAAGCACGGCGGGGAACTTCCTGAAGCAGATGACGCGCGAAAGCTCCTTAAGGTCGCCAATCTCCCCGTTCGCAGGCTCGAAGCGGTCTTCGTCTGCGAACTCCTTCTTGTGCTCGTCGTAGTATTCCTCGTACTCGGTCTTCTCCGCGCCTTCGGCGCCCTTGAAGTTCCCCGAGTCGTGTATGTCGTAGCGCGATTCGTCTTCGTCGCGGAAGTCCTGCCAGCATGCGATGATGTAGCTTTGCAGGTTGATGGACTTGCCTTCCTCGTCTCTCACCTCGTCGCGCGGCACTCCGCACAGGTCGAGTATGATGCGCCAGCGGTCCTCGAAGTTGGGGTCTTTGTCCTTGCAGAGCGTGTTTATGTTTATGCCCCCCGTCTCGTCGGACGACGAAATTGAGATTTCGACCTTCACCGTGCCTGAGTCGGGGTCCTCCTCGTCAAGCAGAATCGGACCTATCGTGCAGCCCTTCGAGTACTTGAGAGCCTGCTTTTCGACATACCAGCGGTCTTCTTCGAGCTCTTCGGCGAGATCCTCGTCCTCGGACCACTGCTTGCCGTCCTTGTAGCCCAGCAGAACCACCTCGCCTATGATGCGTCCCGCGTCAACGAGCCTGCGCACGCGGTTCTTGCCCTGGACGTAGACGTTTATGCCACCCTGCAGCTTTGCCTCGAACGAGAACGACAGCACGATCACCCCGAGCGCGAGGATGATCCAAAGCGCCATCAGCAGAGCCGACCCCCTTCTCATTTGCGGCCCCCCTTCTTGCCGTCTCCGCCCTTGCCATCGCCTCCTCCTGGCATGGCGGCGCCGTCAAGGGACTGCTCGTGCACTGGCATGCGGACAGTCCGCAGTATGGGCACCCTCTGCTTGCGGGACGCGTATTCAGGATCCTCCTTCATCACGTAGAACGTGAGCTGCACCTTGTACGGAACAGTGTTCGACGCCGAGAACTCGTCCTCGTACGAGTCCTTGTCCTCCTTCTTGCCCGACTCCATGTCGCTCGGCTCCGTCGCCTGCACGCGGCAGTTGAATCCGTCCACGTCCTTGGCAACGAGCACCGGTCTGTACAGCTCTTCGTTGGCGAACGAAAAGCCGTCTCTCGCCGTTCTCGAGTTCTTCGGCTCGATGACCTTCGCCATCGGCTTGACGCGGGCGTAGAGGCCCGTCCTCTCGATGCGCTCTCCCCAGGTCGTGTCGCCTTCCTCCAGCACCATGACCTGTATTCGGTGCACTGCGTCGCCGGTCGCGCTCCCGCCAACCATCGCAGGCCCCTTCTTGGTCCATTCGATGACGTCCGAATCTCGCGGCGAGTCGCCGTCGCCCTTGTCCGTCAGCATGAAGCCGTAGTCGAAGCTCTGCTCTCCGCTGTGCGGATAGAACGCGCACCGCAGGCCTGAAACGAGCTGGTCGATCGCATAGTCCGTCCTCTCAAGCCTGTCGACGTACTCGCGCGACACGCGCCAGCCCGTCGTAACGGCCCTGAAGGTCGCTATTGAGACGGCCGTCATCACGCCGAGCAGCGACACCGCCAGCATGAGCTCGATGAGCGTGAACGCCCTTCTCGTCTGAGCGGGTGCGGAACGCATGTAGTGCCTATCTGCGGACATCTCGCATCACTCCTTCTCCGGGTCCCGCCAGACCGTGACGTAGCTTTCCTGGTTCTTCTCGCCGCGAAAGCGGTCGCCCCAGGTCACGGTCACGCGCACGAGGTGAAGATATCCCAGCCTCTTCAGGTCCTCGTCGTTCATGTTCTTCTCGACGCGCTCCCGCTCCCATCTGAAGCCGTGGTACTTCTCCTGCTGTTCGCGCGTCATGCGCGGGCCTCTGTCGCCGGCTATTATCCGCCAGAGGTCGTCGACCCGGCACTCCGGCACGTCAAGGTCGCGCTCGTCCTTCACCTCGGCAAGCGGATACGCCATGTCGCCCATGTCCATGACCTCCTGCGCCGTCATGAGATCCGGCATCGTGCGCATGAAGCGCTGGCTCTGCGACATCGCGACGAGTATGCCGGCGAGCCCGAAGCCGAGAATCACGGCCGCCAGAAGCACTTCGAGAAGAGTGAAGCCGCGCCTTGCCATCGTCACTCCTCGATGTCGTCGCACTTCGGCTCGCCGAAGCGGTCGACATGTATGCAGACGCCCTTCTCCGGGCTCGACTCGGCCCTGTAGATCCAGATTCTGTGCGGCGGGTTCACCGTGCCGTTCGCGGCAAAGGCCACTCTGAACGGACCGTCGTCGGCAGCGTCCTCCGCCGCGGATGCGTCGTCCGGCTGCGAGCTGTCCGATGTCAGCGTGCGCGACACGTTGTCGGCCGTCGAGAAGATCGATATCTTAGACCGCCTCGTCTCGTTCTCCGGCAGCCGCAGCTCGTCGCTTTCGTCAAGCACCTTGATTTTCAGGCCCTTCACCACGTCTGCGGGAATCGACTCGGGCGAAAGGACGTCCTCTAGCGTCTCGCCCTCCTGCCCTGCGACGTCCGCAGGCTCCGGCTCGACGACGACCTCGCCCGCGAGATTGTACACGCGCTCCTGCCTCTTGGACGACGAAAAGAGCTTCTTCGCCTGTATCTCCACCGACGCGCACGGCTCTTCCTCCACCGTGCCGTTAGAGTACGACACGACAACCGGCTGCTGCGTCACAAGGGCGAGAGACCTCGCTCTGCGCACCATCGCCATCACGTCCCGTCCGGCCGCGAAGACGCGCGTCGCCGACCGGGACGCGCCGATGCTGACGACGCCGACGGTGACCATCGCTGCCATTATCGCGACGATCGCCATTAGCTCGATGAGTGTGAACGCCCTCTTCGCCATCTTGCGCCAGCCGCACGCCGCCGCCACCGCCTACTGCGGCAGCGCGGAGATTATCCTCTTCGCCCAATCCTTCGCGAGAAGGAACTGCCTTATCGAGTAGGACTCGTTCGGCGAGTGTATCCGGTTCTCGGGCTGGCCCCATCCGACAAGAAGCGGCGCAGCGCACGTCGCCTCGCGGAGCGCCGACACAACCGGAATGGACGCGCCGTCCCACACAAACACCGGTCCCCTTGAGTCCATCTCCGCAAGCACGTCCTCCGCAAGCCGGAAGATCGGCGACGCAAGCGGCAGCCTGACCGCCGCCGAAAGGCCGCTGTCCTCGGGAAACGCAAGCTCCATGCCCTGCGGACAGCGCTCGGAAAGATGCGCCTTCACGGCCTCGAATGCGCGACGCGGGTTCTGCCCCGGAACCAGTCGTATCGAAAGCTTGCCGATCGCCTCGCACGGAATGACCGTCTTCGAGCCGGGCCCGCCGTAGCCGGAGTGGATTCCGTTTATCTCGATTGTCGGCTGGAACGAGCGGCGCTGCGCAATGCTCTTGCCGCGCTCCCCTCCGACAGGCTCGCAGCCGATGTCGTCACGGCACTCCGCCACTGTCGGCGCGGATTCCTCCGCCTTCGCAAGCTCGTCGTCGGTCGGCGGCACAAGACCGTCCGCAAAGCCCGCGACCGCGATCGAGCCGTCTGGATTGTGCAGGCTCGCAAGAAGCTCGGCCATGCCCTGCGCCGCGTTAGGCGCGACGCCGCCGTATTCCCCGGAATGCAGATCTCGGTTCGCGCCAGTCAGCTTCACCGTGAAATGGCACACTCCCCTTAGCCCGGCGACGATCGCGGGCCTGAGGCCGCCGGCGGCGCCTGTGTCGCTCACCAGCAGCACGTCCGCCGCGATCCTGCGTCTGAACTCCCTGTCCTCCAGAAGCCTGAAGAGCGAGCCCGAGCCGGACTCCTCCTGTCCTTCCAGCACGAACTTGAGGTTTATGCGAAGCTCCGACGACGCGCAAAGCTCCCTTACGCCGCAGAGAAACGCGAAGAACTGGCCCTTGTCGTCCTGCGCGCCGCGGCAGTACACGCGGTCGTCCTTGACCGTCGGCTCGAAAGGCGGCGTCTCCCACTCCGAGACCGGATCCTCGGGCTGGACGTCGTAATGTCCGTACACCAGCGCCGTATGCGCGCCCTCGAAACGCCTTATCTCGCCGAACACGACTGGCACTGGCGTCTGCTTCGCCGTGCCGGACGCGTCGGATAGGCTCTGCTTCGGCAGGACCAGCTCGGCCTCAGCCCCTATCCCTTTTAGCCATTTCCTCAACCACGTCGCGGCCTGCACGCAGTCCCTCAGATGCGCCGGATCCGCTCCGACTGTCGGGAACCTTAGCAGCTCGAAGTAGTCTCTGGAATCTTCCGATTTCAGCCAGTCTTGCGTCTCGTCGCTCATAGTCTCCATCCGCCATGCCGTCCTTCTTCGCTCAGACCCAGAGCTTCTCCAGCGCGTAGTATGCGCGCGCCTCCGGCGAAAAGACGTGCACGACCACGTCCACGTAGTCCGCGACTATCCATCCGCTCTCGGGATCGCCCGACACGCGATACGCCTTCTTCGGCAGCGCCTTGACAAGCGCCTTGAGGTGCGGCGCCGCCGCGCCGGTCGCGACCACGAAGTAGTCGGCGATTCCGGACTTCCCGCGCACGTCGTACGCCTTCACGTCAATGCCCTTGGCGTCGACAAGGGCCTGAACGATGTCGTCAGTAGTCATTTGCCTCCGTGCTCCCTCTGCCCGTCTTCGGAGCCCTCGCCCCTAACAAGAGGACGGTCAAGCATCCTCTCGTAAAGGTTGATGTACTCCTGAGCGCAGGCGTGGTGGTTGAAGCGGTTGCGCGACTCCGTCATGATGCGCGCGATCTCTCTCGCGCGCACGTCGGCGCCAAGGTGGAAGAACTCCATCGCCTGGTCCATCGCCCACATCAGCCCGTTGGAGTCGTACGTGTCGAAGACGAAGCCGTTGCCGACGCTCGCGTTCCAGTCGAGCGGCTCGACGGTGTCGTGCAGCCCGCCGGTGTTGTGGGCGACTGCGAGCGAACCGTAGATCGGCGCCTGCATCTGCGGCAGGCCGCAGGGCTCGAACAGCGACGGCATGAGCGTGAAGTCGCTCGCCGCGAAGCCCAGCTGCGAAAGGCGCCCGTCGAAGTTGCGCACGCCAAGCCTCCCCTCGATGCCGTGGAACTCGCGTATGTCCCAGAAAGGCTGCTGGTACGGACCGTTCGCGATGACCGCGATCTGCGCGTCCGGATGCTTCTCCAGGAACTTGTACGTGATGTCCGTAAGGAGCTGAGGCCCCTTCTGCACCGGGTCGAGCCTGCTCGGCCAGAAGAAGAGCGCCCTGTCGGCGTCCTCGTCTAGCCCAAGCGCGTGCTGCAGCGCGAGCTTGTTCTGGCGCTTCATCTCGCGATGGTTCGCAGGACCGTACTTGAACGGTATCTTGTCGTCGGTCGCCGGGTCGTCCGAAGGATCGGGCGCGTTCAGGATGCCCGCAGCGCAGCCGGCGTTGAACTTGTTCCTTATCTCTCCGCGTATCGAGTCCGGTATGAACGAGTGCCAGCCGTTGACGATCTCCTTGAGGAACGTCGGCGAGACGGTGTTGATGAAGTGCGCCGCGAAGCAGCCCGACGCCTGAAGGTCAATCGCGTTCCTGTCGCGCGACTCCTCGTAGTTGTACGGCGGGTAGTCGTAGTAGAGGTGCATCCAGAACTCCGCCGCGTCGATCCCCGCGTCCTCGACGGCGGCGAGGTTCAGCTTCTGCGTGTGGATGTTGTGCACCGTGAAAAGGCAGGGTATGCCCATGCGCCGCGACGCCGCGGGTATGAGGCCCGTCATCCAGTCGTTGCAGTGTATGAGATCCGGCTGCACGTGCGGGATGATGTTGTTTATCACCTCGCGCTGGAACGCGAGCGCCAGCTTGACGTTGCCGTTGCCGCGGTCGTAGACGGTGTCGCGGTAGTAGAAGCAGCGGTCTTCGGCCAGGTGTATCCGCTCGTCGGAAAGATGGCTCTTGTACTTGCGCAGCTCGTTGGCGACAAGCTGCGCCGTCTCAACGTGGAACATCCGCCGGTAGTGCGGCAGCGCGACGTGCACGTCCGCCCCGAGCTCGAAAAGAGCCGAGACGAGCGACGCGGAGACGTCCGCCATGCCGCCGGCCTTCGCGGACATCTTGCCCGCGAGGTTGCCCATGCCGTCCGGCAGATACGTGATCTCCGGAGTGACTATCAGTATTCTCGGATTCCTAGCCTTCGCCATATCCAGCAGCCCCCTCACCCTATGCTCGCGACAGCCTGCCCCTTCTTGACGGCCTCGCCGTGCCCAACAAGAAACGTGATTTTCCCTGACGCCGGCGCCTTGACCGGATTGAAGAGCTTCATCGCCTCGACGACGCACACCGCGTCGCCCGCCTTGACCGCGGCGCCGTCGGCCGCCATCGGCGGTTTGCCAGGCGCGTCGCTGCGGAAGAACGTTCCGTTTAGCGGCGCCAGCACCTGCGTCCCGGAAGCCGCCTGCGCGTTCGCAGGGCCGGACGCCTTGGCAGACGGCGCCGCCCCCGCAGCCGGAGCCGCGGACGCCGACGAAACGGTCTCTTCGGAATCGGCCGGTATCGGTCCGCCCTCCTTGCGCCACTTGAAGTAGCCGAGCGCCACTTCGGGGAAGAGCGCGTAGGAGAGGATGTCCTCCTCCGCCTCGATCGTGCCGGCCGGCAGCTCGGACGCCGCCGCGACAAGCCCCGGCTTCAGGAGGTCCGCCGGACGGCAGTCGATCGGCTTCAGCTTGCCGCACAGCTTCTTCCTCAGCTTCGGCTCGATCGGCGCGGGCGTGCGGCCGTAGTAGCCGGCCGCATAGCGCCTCGTCTCGTCCGTGACCATCGAATAGCGCTTGCCGGAAAGCACGTTGAGAACGGACTGCACTCCGACTATCTGCGACGTAGGCGTGACAAGCGGAGGATATCCGAGGTCCGCGCGCGTCTTGGGCAGCTCCTCGAGCACCTCTGGCAGACGGTCGAGCGCGTCCTGCTGCGCGAGCTGCGAGCGGAGGTTCGAGATCATTCCGCCGGGTATCGCGTGGACGAGGACGCCCGCGTCCACCGGCTCCACCTTGGCGCACGACGCCGGCTGGCGCTTCGCCTTCAGGGCCTTGAAGTGCGCGTTGATCTTCGCAAGCGCCTCCTGGTCGAGCCCCGTGTCGAAGCCGCAGCTTTCGAGAATCGCCTTTATCGACTCCGTTGGCGGCTGTGACGAGAACGAGGAAAGCGCCGATATCGCGCAGTCGAGGCATCCGGCGCCGGCTTCCGCCGCCGCAAGGTACATCGCGGACGCCATGCCGCTCGTCATGTGCGAGTGGATCTGTATCGGCATGTCGGGCATCGCCTTCGCGAGCGCGGCGACAAGCTCGCGCGCGGCGCCAGGCGTGAGTATGCCGGCCATGTCCTTGATCGCGATGGAGTCGACGCCCATGGACTCCTGCTCCTTCGCGAGCTTGACGTAGTTCTCGACTGTGTGCACGGGCGACGTCGTGTAGCAGATCGTGCCCTGCGCATGGCCGCCGTACTTCTTGACGCACTTCACCGCCGTCTCGAGGTTGCGCGGGTCGTTGAGCGCGTCGAACACCCTGAAGATGTCCATCCCGTTCTCGCAGGCGAGCGCCGCGAAGCGCTCGACGATGTCGTCGGGATAGTGCTTGTAGCCAAGGATGTTCTGCCCGCGGAAGAGCATCTGCAGCGGCGTCTTCCTGCAGACCTTCTTGATTCTCCGCAGCCGCTCCCACGGATTCTCCCGCAGGAAGCGCATGCACACGTCGAACGTCGCGCCGCCCCAGCATTCCAGCGAATAGAAGCCGGCCCCGTCGATCGTCTCGGCTATCTCGAGAATGTCGTCAGTCCGCATCCGTGTCGCCCAGAGAGACTGGTGCGCGTCCCGCAGAGTCGTGTCAGTAATGCGAATCTTCGTCTTGCCACTTTTCATACAGGCCGTATTATACCAAAAATTCACGCGAGGCGGGTCGATTCAGTAAAATGAGTTGCAAGGGGAGGAAAGAGAGGTCCCTGCCTTCCATTGCGCCGCCCGCACGCGAATTTCCCTGTTGGCGCTGCCACTATTGCTTGCGGCAATCGTGATTCTGTGGTTAGGAGGACGTGACGTCGCGCTGCTCGCGGCGCTGTCGCTTCTGGCTTTCGGCGCCTGCCACATAACCGCAGCCATTAAAGTGGACCATACGTGCTCCAAGGCGGATTGGATGATTGCCGCCATGTACCTGCCCTATTTCGCGGCAGTCTGCGCACTGCGGCTCGCCAATATTCACTGGGATTGCTGCTGCCTCATTCCGCTTCCGCTCTTCGTCAGCCTCCCTATTGTTCTCCGTTGGTTCTTCCCTCGCAGCGGACTTCGCGGCGCCGAACGCAGGGCGGCGGCAGCAGACATGCCGCGTCGCCTGGTTGCGGATATCCGTTCGGACGCGGAAAAGGCTCGCGACGCAGCATCTGAAAAGCGCCGGCGCAGAAACGAGCGCCGCCTTGCAAACTTCCGCCGCAGCAGAGGAACGCAATCCTCGTAACGTCGACCGCGGCGACTCGGACGCGTCTCCCAGGTCGAAACGCGCCCGGTGCCGCCAGCGCTTATGTCGGGCAAATCATCTTTGCACGCGACCCGATGCGTTGCCGGCGGCAAGCGACTCGACCTCGGCAACCGACACGAGATTGAAATCGTGTTCGATCGAATGCTTGAGGCAGCTTGCCGCGACGGCGAAGTCGATGGCCTGCTGCTGCGGTCTGCCTGTCGCAAGCGCGTATATGAGCGCGCCGCCAAACGAGTCTCCGCCGCCTACGCGATCGACGATGCTGATGTCGTATCCCGGCGAGAAACACGCCTTTCTGGTCTTGGCGTCGTAGAGCACTCCTGCCCAGAGGTTCCGCGACGCGGAAAGCGACGTCCTGAGCGTTATCGCCACTTTCCCGACGCCGAACCTCGCGACAAGCTGTTCGGCGACGGAAACGTATCCCGCCTTGTCCAGCTTCCCCGATTCGACGTCCGTCCCCTTCGCCTTGATGCCGAAGACATCCGCCGCGTCCGCTTCATTCGCAATGAGGACGTCAACATACGGCACAAGCTTCGCCATGCATTTCCCGGCTTCGGCTTTCGTCCACAGCTTGCCGCGGTAGTTGAGGTCGCACGAAACCGCGATCCTCTTTTCCTTGCACACCTTGAGCGCATCAAGGCAGATGGCGGGGAGTTCGCCGCCGAGCGCCGGCGTTATGCCGGTGAAGTGGAACCATTTCGCGCCCTTGAGAATCTTCGGCCAGTCGAAGTCGGCGCGCCTGGCGAGGGCAATGGACGAGGCCGCCCTGTCGTAGACGACCTTCGACGGACGCTGGGAGGCGCCCTTTTCGACGAAGTAGAGCCCTAGGCGCGGGCCGCCCCAGACGATGTCGGACGTGTCCACGCCAAAGCGCCTTACCGCGTTCCGCGCCGCTTCGCCAAGCGGATTCTCGGGCAGCTTGGTCACAAAAGAGGCGTCCAGCCCGTAGTTTGCGAGAGACACGGCGACGTTCGCCTCGCCTCCCGCATAGCTCGCCTCGAACCTCTCGGCCTGCACGAAGCGCTGGTATCCCTCGGGATTGAGGCGCATCATGATTTCACCGAATGTCACTGTCTTGATCTTCATAGTCGTAGGTTGTGGTTTGAGAGTTGTGGGTTGTTGGTTGCAAGTCGAGAGCTGCTAGCGGCTGGCGGAGGCGGAGCGCTCCACGAGCTGGCGGGCGACATCCTCGATCTTGCCCCATTCTCCGGCGGCGATCCACTCCTTGTTCGTGAGGTTCCCGCCGACGCCCGCGCCCACGCATCCGACGCGCATGAAGTCCGCGACGTTGTCCGGCCCGATGCCGCCGACGGCGAGAAACGGTATGTGCGAAAGCGGCGCGCGTATCGCCTTCACGTAGCCGGGGCCGAGCGAACCCGCGGGAAACACCTTTACGAAGCTCGCCCCCGCATCCCACGCGTCAACCGCCTCGGACGGCGTAAGCGCGCCAGGCATCGCGACGAGCCCGCGGCGCACGCATTCGCGGATCAGGCCGGGATTGACGTTTGGCGTTATCATGTACTCCCCGCCCGCCTGCTCGCACATCGAGAGCTGCTCTTCGGTGAGCACCGTTCCCGCGCCTACCCTGACCTCGCCGGCGAAGCGCTCGCGTATCGCGCGAATCGCCGAAACCGTCCGTTTCCACGTCTCGGGCGCCTTCTGGTCGAAAGTCACCTCTACAAGACCAATTCCGCCTGCGGCATACGCCTCCGCAAGCCGCAGGCACGTATCCGGCTCGAAACCGCGGATGATCGCTATGATCTTCCGCTCGCGAACGACGCTCTCTATTTTCGAAGTCATGGCTCAACTAGGACCTTTATTACCAGCTTTTTGATTCGCCGCGGGCCGTCCACGCTGCAGGACGGTCCGTGTGCGCCGTACGGCGGCCTGAACATTATGAACTCGCCGGGGTTGACGACGACGACGTCCATCGGCTGCTTGTAAAAGCCGATGTCCTTCTCGACGTCGAACGGCAAGGCGGCATTCGCGTCCGAAAGGCGTCCGACGCCGTACGCCTCCGCGGCGGTCAGCGGCGCCTGGATGTCGATGTACCGTCTGTGCGCCTCGATCTTCATGTCCGAAACCGGTTTGAGCTCGCATTCCTGGACAAGCGCGAACACCTTGTCGCCGTCGATCTCGTGGCGGCCGACGGCCAGCGACGGGAGATCTGCGCGCTTTAGGAACGCAAAGGCCTTCTCAAGGCGCTCGTCCCCGCGCGCATGCTTTTCGCACGACTTGATCTCGCCGCGCTCGAAATAGTCCGCGCCGCCCTTTTCGCCGCGATCCAGCAGAGCCTTTGCACCTGCCGCAGCCGTCGCTACGGCAAACGCAAGCGCGGCGGCGAGCAGCGCGTTCATAACCCACCCTGCGCAGTGCTCGCCCATGACGGACCGACGGTTGACGAGGAACAATATCGCCGCCACCGCAAGCGGAAGAACGAAGACGTTTGAAACCTGCACCGCGACAGTCACCGTGACGGGATTCGACCCGAGCAGCGGGACGACAAGCCCCCAAAGCGCCGCGACAAGGCAGATTACGCGGAACAGGGGCGTGTTCGTCTCCATCCGCCCGTCCTTCCAGTCCCCTATCAGCAGCGGGGCGACCATCATGATCGGGAACACGGACGAAAGGCCCGCGGCGAGAACCCCGACCATGAAGAACGACACGGCGAAACGTCCGGCGACGGGCTCCAGCGTCGCGGCGATGTCGAGAATCTTCTCCAGCCCTCTCCCATGCGCGAAGAGCGCCCCCGCCGCAACGGCCATGACAGATCCCGAGACTGCGAACATGAGCGACGCAGAGACCGCCGAATCGCGACGCTCGGTTTTCAGGTCGCCCGAGCCCCAGCCCTTCTCGCGGACGAGCAGCGGACGCGTCACGAACGTCGGCGCGGCCATCGTCGTGCCGACGAAAGCCGCAAGCATCAGAAGCGATGCGCCGCCAGACGGCGCGAGCGGACGTATCGCGCGCTTCAGCGTCGCGGCGTCGGGCCATGTCGCGAAGACGGACACCACAAACGTCAGCGCCATCAGGAACACGAAGAACGCGAGAATCTTCTCGAAGAACGAGTAGCGCCCGACCATGAGAAGCGCATACATCGCGTCCATGATCGCGCAGGCGATCGGAAAGACCCCGCACGAAAGGCCGAACGCCTCCTTGATTGCGCCGGAGGTCAGGATCATGATGCCGCCCAGGCATGTGTACTGCCCGACGACTACGCCGATGAAGACGAGCGCGGCGACGACCCTCCCGCACGGCATGAAGCGAACCATCCCGTGTAGCGCCGTCTCGCCCGTGACGGCGGCGAACCTCCCGTACGCGGACATCAGAACGCCGGAAAACAGGCAGCTCAGGGCCAACACCCACAAAAGCCCCAGCCCGTAGTCCGCGCCCGCCTTCGCCATCGAAGTGACAGACCCCGTGCCTATCGTGTAGCCAATGGCGAAGATGCCGGGGCCGACCGCCGCCAGCGCCCTCATCGCCTTCGTCGCAGCATCTTTTACCGTCTGCGTCACTTTGTCTTCACTTCTCCAATCTTGCATACAAGTTTACGCGGTGAATTATCTCATATTCTTGTATACAAGTCAAGGCGGAACATCGGAATTTTTGGTATAATGCTGGCATGAGGAAAAGACGGCACACCGACAAGCTCGACGAACGGGCGTACGAATTCGTGTCAGGGCTGCTTGCGCGCGGAGAGCTGAAACCGGGGCAGAAGCTTTCCGAACCGTCGCTGGCCAAAGCCTGCGGCGTCAGCCGCACGCCCATGCGCGAAGCGGTGCGGCGTCTCATCACGGAAGGCGTGCTCAACCAGATACCGAAGTCCGGCACGTACGTCTGCAGCTTCAGCGAGAAAGACGTCAGCGACGCATACGACATAAGGATGGCCATCGAATCCGCGATGCTGGAGCGCGCCGTTCCGCGCCTCTCGAAATCCGACCTCTCGAAGCTCGCGGTCAGCTGCGAGAGGATGCACAAGGCGATCCACGCGATGAGGCGCGCCAAAATGACGATAATGACGGGAAAGCCGGAATCGGACTTTCTCGCAGCGGACATCGACTTCCACCTTCTGCTCCTGCGGGCGTCGGGGAACGCCCTCGCCGAGCAGATAATCGCCAACGCCTACCGCCGCAACCAGTTCTTCGGCACGCACTCCCACCAGCGCACCCTTCTCCACGTCTCTCTGGCGTGGCGGTACCACAGCGAGATCCTCAAGGCCTGCCGCGCGGGCGACACGGCCTTGGCAGTCTATTGGATCAAAAGGCACATCGCAAGGTCGGAGCGAGACGCGTTGATGCCGCTTTCGCGCATGTAGCCGCTCGACGCGCCGCTCATCATTGGGATCGTGCTTGCAAAGCGCGCGTCCCTCGCGCCCGTCACTTGCCGCCTGAAAGGACACTCGGCAAAGGCACAATCGCCATAACTGCCTGAATCTCGCGAAAAGACAGTCATAACGCGTCAAAAGGCCAAGACAAGTCCCCCTTGGCCTTATGAGCAGGAGCCTATCGACCACCACCCCTTGATTCGAGCGGCAAGGAGTCTATCGCATTCAAGTTAGTTGAAGAAGAACCGCCAGGCTCACAGTTTGACTCGCCTACGCGCAACACTACAGACGTTTCGGCACCTTGTCCGTATACAAGACGTTCAAGCCTGTCAATTTTCATTGCCATGTCAGCGTTCTTCTTTAACAGCATTTCTATCGTCTGGGTGTTTAGACAAATTAAGCAATATAGGGAATCCATCAATAGCAAGACACACGGGACAGGTGCGAGAGCTATCAACACCACCCGCCATGTCAAGCGATGCCTGACTTCTCGCTCTATGGGCGAGTCGTTTCCCCTGGAAAACAATTTCTTAATCAACTTCAACATTATATCGCCTCCTTTTTTCAATAGCCGTATTGTTCGCATGAACAATTGCGTGATCTAGCCTTGCTTGCACCTTCCATAATCTTGGCCGCCGCTCTCTGATTGATGTAAAGACCAATACCGCCATCCACAAACAATGCAGCAGCTACTTTTGGAGATGCGCGCATCGATAAGATTCCAACGCCAAAGTCCACTGCACGCGCAGTTGCGGCCGACTTTAAGAAGTTCGCAGCATATTCTATAGCTTCTCGCGAAACTTTTCTGTCCTTCTCCGCCCATCCCCAGCTAATATTCCAAACAATATCGCCATTACGCCAGGCCCCCTCGTTGAGATTGAATGTCACTGTTCCGTCCTGCTTCTCATGAGGCATTTCGTCGCCTCCCCACGCACGATC
>JAEEZC010000294.1 GCA_016288465.1 Verrucomicrobiota bacterium
GCCACGTGGTCCGCGCCGTAGCGGCGAGTTACGTAGTCGAGAACCCGCTCACGTCCGGCATCGTCGAAGTCGACGTCGATATCGGGCATCGAGATGCGGTCTGGGTTGAGGAACCTCTCGAACAGCAGGTCGTACTTGATCGGGTCCACGTTGGTGATCCAGAGCGCGTACGCTACGGCCGAGCCCGCGGCTGAGCCGCGGCCGGGGCCCACCCACACGCCGCACTCCTCTCGCGCCGCGCGTATGTAGTCGCGCACGATGAGGAAGTAGCCGGGAAAGCCCATCAGCTTGATCGTGTCGAGCTCGAACTGCACCCGGTCCTCTATGTCCTTCGGCAGACCGTGCGGGCCTTTCTCGCCGTCCGGGTCGGCCTTTCCCCAGCGGATCTTCGAGCCTTCCCACACCAGGTGCTCGAGGTAGTCCGCCTCGAACTTGATTCGCAGAACCTTCTCGTAGCCGCCGAGACGGTCGAAGTTGTTGGGCTTCTGTACGTTGAACTCCGCCTTGAGCTTCTCCGCGTCGAACTGCTTCGCGTAGCCCTCTTCGGTGCCGAACTCGGGAGGAATCGCGAACTTCGGCATGATCGGCGGAGAGTCCAGCTCGTACTCCTCGACCATCTCCGCGACGGCAAGCGTGTTGTCGATGAGCTCCGGGTTCTCCGCGAAGAGGGCCCGCATCTCGTCCTCTGTCTTGAAGTACTCCTGGCCGGTGTAGATCATTCGCCCCTGGTCGGACATCTTCTTGCCGGTCGAAAGCGCCAGCAGCACGTCGTGCGAGTCGTCGTCGGCCGCGTCGAGGAAGTGCACGTCGTTGGTCGCGACGACCCGGATGTCGAGCTTCCTTCCGAGCTCGAGCATTCCCCTGACGACCTTGAGCTGCCGCTCGTAGAGGTTCACGAAATCCGCGCGGGCGGACACGGGAATGTCGTCGCCGGCCTTCGTAGCCTTGTGGAGCATCACCTCCAGCGAGAAATCTTCGCCGAAGACGTCCTTGTGCCACTTCGCCGCGGCCTCGGCCTTCGCCATGTCGCCGACGTCGATCCAGTGCGCCACCTCGCCGGCGATGCAGGCCGCGGAGCAGTGCAGCCCCTCGTGGTACTTCTCGATGAGGGCGTGCGAAATGCGGGGCCTGTTGTACTTGCCGCTGATGTGCGCCTCTGAAATGAGCCGCACGAGATTGTGGTAGCCGACGTTGTTCTTCGCGTGCAGGCAGAGATGGTAGCGGGACTCGTTCTTGAGTATCTCGCGGTCGTAGGCGTCCACGCGGTAGTCGTCCAGGCTCGTTACGTACGCTTCGCAGCCGAGTATCGGCTTCACGTGCACGCCGGCGAGGTCGCCGTAGGTCTTCTCCTTCTTCGAGCGGCACTCGTCGTAGAACGCCTTGAGCGCGAAGAGGTTGCCGTGGTCCGTCACCGCAAGCGCCGGCATGCCGAGCTTCCTCGCGCGCTTCACGAGCGGCACGATCTGGCACTGCCCGTCGAGCAGCGAGTAGGTCGTGTGCAGATGGAGGTGGACGAAGCCGGACACTGTCTCAGTCGCCGGGACGCAGGTCAGAGCACCTTGTCCAGACGGGATATCGCCTCAAGCACGTTCTCGCGGGAGTTGAAGGCGCTGATTCGTATGTACCCTTCGCCGGCCGCGCCGAAGCCCGCTCCCGGCGTCGTCACGACGTTCGCCTCTGCAAGAAGCTTGTCGAAGAACGCCCAGCTGTCGCCCGCGTCGCCCGACTTCGAGCCGACGCCGACCCAGATGTACGGCGAGTCGACGCCGCCCGTCGCCGTGTAGCCCTTCGCGCACATGGCCTCGCGGATCAGCTTCGCGTTCCCGAGGTAGAAGTCGACCGTAGCCCTGGTCTCGCGCTGTCCCTCCGGCGAGTATATCGCCTCGGCGCCGCGCTGGGTGATGTACGACGCTCCGTTGAACTTGGTGGTCTGGCGGCGAGTCCACATGGGCTTGAGCGGAACGCCCGAGCCGTCCGAGGCGTACGCGACAAGCTCGTCGGGCACGACCGTGTAGCCGCAGCGCACCCCTGTGAAGCCCGCCGTCTTCGAATAGCTGCGGAACTCTATCGCGCACGTCCTCGCGCCCTGGCACTCGTAGATCGAGCGCGGGATGCCGGGCGTGCGGACAAAAGCCTCGTACGCGGCGTCGAACAGGAGCAGCCTCTTTCCGGCGTTCGCCCAGTCCACCCACGCCTGCAGCTGCGCCTTCGTGGCGACGGCGCCGGTCGGGTTGTTCGGATAGCAGAGGTAGACGATGTCGGCGTCGCCCGCCGTCTCGGGAGGCGGCACGAAGCCGTTCTCCGCCGTGCACGGAAGAAGCCTGATGTCGCCGCGGCCCGCCATCACGTTCGTGTCGACGTAGACGGGATACACCGGGTCGCCGACTGCGATCTTCACGTCTGTCCCGAAGAGCTCCTGTATGTTGCCGCAGTCGCACTTCGCGCCGTCCGAGACCAGAATCTCGTCGGAGCGGATGTCCATGCCGCGGTCCTGGAAGTCGCACTTCGCGATCTTGTCGCGCAGAAAGGCGTAGCCCTGCTCGGGCCCGTAGCCGTGGAAGTTCTCCCTGCCGGCCTCGTCGTCGACGGCCCTGTGCATCGCGGCGACGATCGACGGGGCGAGCGGCTCCGTCACGTCGCCTATGCCGAGGCGGATGATCTTCGCGCCGGGGTTCTTCGCCTGGTGCGCCGCGACGCGATGCGCGATCTCGGCAAAGAGGTATGTGGGCTTGATCTTCGAATAGTTCTCGTTAACATGCAGCATGGTGATCCTCCTCGTCTTCTTGTTTTGCTGTCTTGGGCAGAAATCCCGGAACGGCCGCCAGCGACATCAGGAACAGCGTCAGCACCGCCGGCGACCGAAGCGGGCAGTCGCCGAACCCGTGCACGAACGTCGCAACGGCCGTAAGCAGAATGAAGAAGGCGGGCGCAGGCATCGCGAAGAGCTGCACCGGCTTGGGCGGAAGGTCGGACGCCTTCGCGAAGCGCGCCGCGCGGACGAGCTTCTTCCATGCCGCGGCGACCGGCGAGAGCAGCAGCAGGACCACCATGACCATGAGGCCGAAGCCGACGAGGCCGTGCTCGGCGAGGAACTGCAGATAGTCGTTGTGCACGTTCATGCCGCCGACCATCTGTATGGACTTCAGCTCCTCGGGCGTCATCTTGGGTATGCAGAAGTGCTTGTAGCCCCAGCCGCCGCAGCCGAAGAGAATGTGGTCCTTCCATATCTCGGTCGCGACGCGCACGTGGTACTGCCCCTTGCCCGTCACGCGCTCGAGCACCTCCGTCGTGTTGAGCGTGTCGACTTCGCGCTGCATGTCCTCCGGTATGGAAAGCGAGGCGACGAACACGACGAGCCCGGTGAGCGCCAGCGCCAGGGTGCCCTTCTTGAGGCGGTTGGCGCGGCTCATGCGGTGCGTGAACGAAATGAACGTGTGAACAAAGTAGACAACCGTGAGCAGAGACACCAGCATCATCGCGGCACGGGAGAGCGTGTTCAGCGCGGCGAAGAAGAACACAACCGCCGGTATGAGACGGTAGTGCCTGCGCCAGAACGTCTGGTATGGGTTCAGGCTCGTGGAGTCGTGGCCCTTGCGCAGCTCCACGGAGACCTCGTCGTTGGACCTGCGCCACAAGGCGACCGCTATGCCGAAAAGCGTGGTGAAGTAGTCTCCGGCCATGTTGGGATAGCCGAACGTCGAGAAGAACGTGGTCGCGTGCTTCACGTTGGCGAAGGGCTGCCAGAGCGGGCCCTCCGCGCCGGCGACGGCCTGCACGAAGCCGAGTATCGCGAGGGCGAAGCCGTTCCACACGATCATCTCGAGCAGCATCCGCTTGCCGCTGCGGCGCAGGCAGTGCTTCACCGCCAGCATGCACGGCAGCGCCGTCGCGAACCACAGGAACACGTTCAGGTGGTTCATCCTGTTGACGCAGAACGGCAGGAACTTCACGGGCGGCTCCGGGCTGTGCCCCAGCGCTATGAGCTCACGGTCGCACGAGACGCACAGCCCGCTGTTCGCGAACGGTATCGCGAGAAGCCCGATAAGCGCCGCCGAGACCCAGAAGAGAGGATCCTTCTTCAGCGCGAACCACACCCGCTCACGCGCGTCGTAGGTTGACTCGTCCTGCCTCTTCTGCGGGAATATGAACACCACCTCCGCCGTGCAGAGGAACAGCCACGGCAGCACCTTCACAAGCGGCTCGCTGTGCGTGCCCCCGAACATCCATGCAAGGAGCGACGCCACAATGGCAAGGTACATCACCGCCAGATTATCGTAGACGAAGCGCATGCTCGACAACCTTTCCGACCGCCTCTTCCTCGGTCACTTTCCCTACTGGTTCACCTTTAACGTAAAGTACAAAGCCGCCGTCGCCGCCGCAAAGGGCGATGTCCGCGTCCTTCGCCTCTCCGGGCCCGTTCACCGCGCATCCCATCACCGCCACCTTCGGCAGCCTCGCGCCCTCGCTCCCCGCGCGCTGGACGAAGTCCAGGGCGACGGTCTCGAGCGCGTCCTCCACCTGGCTCGCCACGCGCACCAGGTCGACCTTCGTGCGACCGCACGTCGGACAGCTCGTCACGGCCGGCCCGGGCGCCCGCAGCCCCAGAGACCGGAGTATCTCGAGCGCGACCTTGACCTCCTTCTCTGGCTTCGCCGTCAGCGACACGCGAACGGTGTCGCCTATCCCCTCCGAAAGCAGAACGCCCAGCGCCACCGAGCTGCGCACGGTCCCGGGTATGAGCGTCCCCGCCTCCGTGACGCCGAGATGCAGCGGGCAGTCCGTCGTATCGGCGAGAAGCCTGTACGTCTCAATCGTGTCCGGCACGTTGGACGCCTTCGCGGATATCACGACGTCGCGGAATCCCTCGTCCTCAAGCATCTTCAGGTGGCGAAGCGCGGACTTCACAAGCTTCTGCGGACGGGTGAGGCCCGTCTCGGCGGCTATGTCCCTCTCAAGGCTCCCGACGTTGACGCCTATGCGTATCGGCACGCCCTTCTCCTTCGCCGCGCGCGCCACGGCCCCTACCCGCTCGCGCCCTCCGATGTTCCCGGGGTTCAGCCTGAGCGCGTCGGCCCCCGCCTCAATCGCGGCGAGCGCGCACCTGTAGTCGAAGTGGATGTCGGCGACGATCGGTATTGGCGAGGCCGCCCTGACCTCTCCGAGCGCCTTCGCGGCGGCTTCGTCGGGAACGGTCAGCCTCATGATGTCGCAGCCGCGCTCGGCGCAGCGCCGCACCTGCTCAAGAAGCGCCGCGGCGTCGTGCGGACTGGCGTTCGCCATCGTCTGCACGCTTACCGGGGAGCCGCCCCCGACCACGAGCCCTCCGACCCTAATCTCTCGCGTTTTCCGTCGCATTTGTCGAGACAGGCGCAGGTCCGCGGGT
The DNA here is from genome assembly GCA_016288465.1 of Verrucomicrobiota bacterium. Lineage (GTDB taxonomy): Bacteria > Verrucomicrobiota > Kiritimatiellia > RFP12 > UBA1067 > UBA1067. The sequence goes on from JAEEZC010000294.1 coordinate 5,384, forward strand.
GTGGATTCTGTAGCTCCTCATCGAATCCCGAAGAAGCAGCACGCCCATGAGAGCCATCAGTACAACCATGAAGAAGAGCGATGCGTACTTGACCACAGCCTCGGGCACGCGCCGGCGCATGACGATCGCAAGCAGCGCGAAGAGCACGAGCCCTCCGTCCAAAACGGGTATCGGCAGCAGATTGAGCACCGCGAGGTTCACGTTGAGGAAGCGAAGAAAGCCTATGCCGTCCCACGGACTGCGCCGCAGAGAGCGGTAGATGCCCTCCGCGATCATCACCGGCCCGCCAAGCGCGCTCGCCGTCGCCTTCGCCTCCTTCGGCGTCACAAGGCCCTTCAGGACGCGGAAGATCGACCCGGCGTCCCACGCCAGCTGACGCCACGGGCTCCTGTTCGGCATCCACGCCGCCGCGCCCGCGTGGTTGGTCGTCGAGAACGCCATTATGTACCACGCGCCCGTCACGTCGTCACGCTTCGGCGTCACGACGAGCTTCGTCGGCTCGCCGGCGCGGATCACCTCGAACTCCACCTCGCGGCCGCCCGCTATCTGCACCTCGGTCTGCATCTCGGTCCAGGTGGCTATCGGACGGCCGCCGACGGAAACGACCTTGTCGCCCTCCGCAAGCCCCGCCTTCTCCGCCGGGCCGTCCTTCATAACCCCGCCGATCTCCGCGGGAACCTCGCCGAACTTGACGCCCGGCACGACCGCGAGCACGAACGCCAGCGCAACGGCGAGGACGACGTTCATCATCGGCCCCGCGACCGCGACGAGTATCTCCTTCCACGGCGCGATCCGGCTGCCTGACACGCCGCCCTCGGACGCGCCCTCGACGACCTTCGTCCCCTCCGGGTCAACGTCGGGGATCGACACGTATCCGCCAAGAGGTATCCAGCTCAGGCGGTACTCGACGCCTTTGAACCTCTTCTTCCATATAACCGGGCCGAACCCAATCGAAAAAGCCTCGACGCGCAGGCCAAGCCTGAGCGCGACGATGAAGTGCCCGAACTCGTGCACGAGTATCGCAAGCGCGAAGAGTAGCACGCACGCGACGATGTATAGGACGGTTGCTGCAGTCTCGATCATCAGGAAACCCCGTTCGCAGACGACGCGACGGCGGTCTTGAACTCGCCTGTCGTCTCGTCAAAGTCCTTTATCCATTCACCCGGCCTCTCCACCGCGCGCTCGAGGACACCGGGTATGTCCGCGAACCGCATGCGCCCTGCGAGAAACTCCCCGACCGCGTATTCGTCGGCGACCGAAAGCGCGGCAGGCGCGAAGCCGCCTATGCGCAGCGCCTCCCTCGCAAGGCCAAGGCACGGAAACCGCGACGGATCTGGCCTGCGGAACGTGAGCGCCCCGAGCGCCGCAAGGTCAAGCTCGGCCCTCTTCGACGGGAGGCGGCCCGGCCACGTGAGCGCATACTGTATCGCCACGCGCATGTCGGGCGGCGAGAGCTGCGCGAGCGTCGCGCCGTCGGAAAACGTCACAAGGCTGTGCACCACGCTCTCGGGATGCACCACCACGTCGATTCTGTCGCAGTCGACGCCGAAAAGCCATCTGGCCTCGATCACCTCGAAGCCCTTGTTCACCATGGTCGCGGAGTCCACCGTGACCTTCCGCCCCATCTTCCAGCGCGGATGCGCAAGCGCGTCCGCGACGGTGACGCGCGAAAGGTCCGCCGGCTCGTCGAGGAACGGCCCGCCGGACGCAGTCAGCACCAGCCGTTCGACGTCGCCGCCGCCGACCTGAAGGCACTGGAATATCGCGCTGTGCTCGGAGTCAACCGGCAGAAGCCTCACTCCGCGGGCCTTCGCGCGACTCGTCACAAGCCCGCCCGCCATCACAAGCACCTCCTTGTTGGCAAGCGCTATGTCCATGCCCTTCTCTATCGCCGCAAGCGTCGGGCGAAGCCCGCTCGCCCCGACAGTCGCGACAAGGCATATGTCGGCGTCGCTCTCCTCCACCGCGCGAAGCGCCGCGCCCTCGCCCACATAGGCGCGCGCGCCAAGCTCCTTGGCAAGCGCCTCGCACCTTTCCCTGGACCGAAGCGCCGCGAGAGCCGTCACGCAGAATGCGTCGGGATGGGCCCGAACGACGTCAATCGCATTCGTGCCGATCGACCCGGTCGCGCCCAGTATGACAAGCTTCTTCCTCTTCTCCGACATTGAGGGGATATTATATCAAAAAACTCGCCAAAGCGACGCACGCCATGGAAATTTGGCTCATGCGGGGCGATGCCGGGTTGAAGAGCCATTTTACGACTTCGCCCTTGTGGCTTAGGCAAAGCAGTCCCCACGCTGTGTATTCTCGCGTTTTTTCTCTTTCCCGTAGTGTTTCGAGCGTTTTCCGCTCGTATACGCAGTGTTTGCGCCATAGAGATGGTAGCGTTTCGATGGTATAATGACGCCATCCCTTTGACATGTGTAGCCGAACTCCGCCCCCTCCTGGTGCCCGTAGAGGGGCTTCACCGTCGGATCGAGGTCCGCGACGTAGTCCTCCGCCAAAACGTCCTGCAGGAGATGCAGGTTCTCGCGCCAGGCCCAAGGCAGCGCCTGGCCGCCCGGGATGGACGCGAAGTTCCGCCGCACGGAGTCGCACGACATGAACCTCTCCACCCCGAACAGCTCCGCGGTGGCCGCGTCTCCGTGAAGGCGGTCGAAGTGCCGGAACCGCGTCGCCCCGTTGACCATCGACACCATCACCGTGGCGATCAGGTCTCGGACCTCGGGCGCGTTGTTGCTCGTCAGCCTCATCGGGCATGTCTCGACAAGCCGGTCGAAGAAGCCTCCGGCCTTCGCGAACTGGCTCAGCAGCGCGGCGTGCGCGTTCACGCTCATCTGCGTCTCGTCGTCCCACTTCAAGGCGTAGTCGCCACCGAGGGTCGAGATCGTCTGCGCACATGCGGCCTGTTTTTTGCCATACTTTCCCATGTCGTTCGTTCTTCCTTTCTTCTTGGTCGCTGAAAGTATAGCACGAACGACTTTTCTTTTCACCCACATGGTGAAAGCCGCAGACGCATCATCCCACTGAAAACAAAGGCCGTAATCACAATTGCGGCCTTTCAACTGCGACGCTTAGGCTAAAGCAAACATCCTCACCGACGTACGTATTAACGCGTTTTCTCCCTTTCCTTCCGTGTTTCGAGCGTTTTCAGCCTGTGCACGTAGTGTTTGCTAATGGTGTACGCGGCGTTTGCTAGGC
>JAEEZC010000295.1 GCA_016288465.1 Verrucomicrobiota bacterium
TCTCCATGTTCCGACTGAGGCGAGGGAGGTGTTCGACGTCTCCGGCGCCGGAGACACGGCGCTTGCGGCTTTCGGCGCGGCGGTGGGCGCGGGCAGGTCGCCAGAGGAGGCTCTGCACATCGCCAACGCGGCGAGCGGCATAGTCGTCTCCAAGCTCGGCACTGCGACCGTGAGCTACGGCGAGCTGGAAAAGGCGACGAGCCAGCGCGGCGCGTCTTCTCGCCCCTGCGCATCCGCAGGCGTCGCCGAGCCTTCCGCGAAGATCGTCCGCGCGGACGAGATAGGCGGCATCGTCGCGAAGCTACGCGCGGACGGCCGCCGCATCGGCTTCACGAACGGCTGCTTCGACTGCTGCCACCTCGGCCACCTATATTCGCTGTTCGAGGCGAAGAAGCTCTGCGACGTGCTCGTCGTCGGCGTGAACTCCGACGATTCCGTGCGCAGGCACAAGGGCCCGACGCGCCCGATCCAGGACGAGACGACCCGCGCCACGCTGCTCGCGTCGCTTGAGTGCGTGGACTACGTCGTCGTGTTCGACGACGACGTGCCAGTCGAACTTGTGAAGACAGTCCGGCCGGACGTGATAGCCAAGGAGGGCTATCCGCTCTCGAAGTGGCCCGAGGGACGCCTCGTGAAGCGGCTCGGCGGAGAGGCCGTTAGGCTGAAGAGGCTCGAAGGGCATTCCACCACGGAGCTCGTCAAGCGCATGAATGCAGGAGGGAAGCAATGATCGTTGTCACTGGCGGAGCCGGGTTCATAGGCTCCAACATCGTCGCGGCGCTTGAGGAGAAGGGCGTCAGGGACGTCGTCGTCTGCGACTGGCTCGGCACGGACGACAAATGGCGCAACATCGCCAAGCGCGAGCTTGCCGCGATCGTCGAGCCGCCGGACCTCTTCGCCTTCCTCGACGCCCACGCTTCGGAGATCGACGCGATCGTCCACATGGGCGCGATATCCACGACGACCGAGACGGACGCCGACCTCATCGCCCGCACGAACTTCACTCTCACCTGGCGCCTCTGGTGCTGGTGCCGCGACGCCGGCAGGCGGCTTCTCTACGCGTCGAGCGCCGCGACGTACGGCGACGGCTCGCAGGGCTTCTCCGACGACGACAGCCAGTCCTTCCTGAACGCCCTGAGGCCGCTCAACGCCTACGGATGGTCGAAGGCGCTCTTCGACCGCAAGGTCGCGAGGGAGCTGGGCGAGGGACGCGGCGCGCCCGCGCAGCACGCGGGCTTCAAGTTCTTCAACGTGTACGGTCCCAACGAGTACCACAAGGGCGGCCAGAAGAGCGTCATCGCGCACATCTTTCCGGTGGCGAAGCGCGGCGAGGAGGTCAAGCTCTTCAAGTCGTACAATCCGGACTATCCCGACGGCGGCCAGCTGCGCGACTTCGTCTGGGTCGGCGACATCGTGTCGGTGATCATGTGGTTCCTCGACCATCCCGGCGTCTCGGGCCTCTTCAACATCGGCTCGGGCGAGGCGAGAAGCTTCTACGACCTCGCCGCCGCGACCTGGTCCGCGCTCGGCAAGGAGCCGAAGATCGGCTACAAGGACATGCCCGCGGAGCTCCGCGGCAAGTACCAGTACTACACGAAGGCCGACCTCTCGAAGCTGCGCTCCGTCGGCTACGACAGGCCGATGACGAGGCTTGAGGACGGCGTCGCCCAGTACGTGCAGGGCTACCTCGACAGGGAGGATCCGTACCGGTGACGGCGCGGCGGAGGAGAAAGGCCCTCTTCCTCGACCGCGACGGCACGATCAACGTCGACTACGGCTACGTGCACGAGAAGGAGCGGTTCGAGTTCCTGCCCGGCATATTCGACTTCTGCCGCAGGGCCGTCGGCCTCGGCTACTCGATATTCGTGATCACCAACCAGTCCGGCATCGCGCGCGGGATGTTCGGCGAACGCGAGTACGCCTCGCTCACGCGCTGGATGAAGCGGCGCTTCGCGGCGGAGGGCTGTCCGATAACAGCCGTCTACCACTGCCCGCGGCTCGACGGGCCGGACAGAAAGCCGGCGCCGGGGCTCTTCCTCAGGGCGTGCCGGCGGTACGGCATAGACATGGCCGCGTCCGTCTCTGTCGGGGACAAGCCGCGCGACGTGGAGGCCGGCAAGGCCGCCGGCGTCGGGCGCAACTACCTGCTCGGAGAGTCCGGCTTCGACATGCCCCTCTAACTGACGAAAGGCCCAATGACATGAAGCACGCCAAGAAGTTCACCCTGCTGTGCAAGCGCCTCGACCTCGCGAAGAGCGAGGTGCTCTACAAGTTCGACAGGTTCGACCCGAAGGACTGGACCCGCGTCGTCGGCACGCCGAAGTGGAAGGTCGGCGCCCGCAAAATCGTGGGCGGCAGTCCCGACGAGCCCACTCACGGGCAGATCTTCTTCAGGAAGCCCGTCAAAGGCGACGTCGTCCTCGAGTTCGACGCCCGCATCGTGCCTCCGTCATACCACGATCTCGTCTGGTTCTGGAACACCGACTTCGACGGCAAGCCGTGGGGCGCGGGCTACCTTGGCTGCCTGGGCGGATGGTGGTCCGACTGCGCCGGCATCGAGAAGCTTCCCGACTACTTGGTCTCGGCCATTTCCCCGTCGTTCCGCACCGAGCCCGGCCGCAAGTACCGCATCGTCTCCGGCTCCGTCGGCGGCTCCCATTTCATCGCCGTGGACGGCAAGGTCGTCACCTACTTCGCCGACAAGGACTATCCGAAGGGCCGCGCGGGCCATTTCGGCTTCGGCATCTACGAGAGCATGGCGGAATACTCGAACCTCACGGTGTACCGTCCATTCTGGGAACAGCTCCCCGAACCGAAATACACCCCCGCCTCCCATCTCCCTCGCTAGACGAGCTTGAGTTCGGGCGCTTCTGCTCCTCGTCAAATTCAAACGTAGCGTCCTTCAGCCGCACGCACATTCCTTCATTCGCCAGCTTGTCCGCCTCGGCCACGAGAACGCCGCGGATGTTGCGAAGGAACGTGCCGCATTTCAGGCTCTTTGCCCTTGTTGCCAGCTCGCCTTCTGGAATCAAGACCTCAAGGCTGATGCAATTCCCGTAGAACGAGTCTTCAAGTTGCACAATGACGGTCTGCGGCTTGCCCGTAGCTCCGTAGACGTGCGAGAACCTTCCCCTCGAGAACTTGACCGTCTGGCCGTTCACTCTACGCGCCAGCCGAATGAACTGATCTTGCCTGACTTCCCTCCAGCATAGCGAGAGTCGACGGACGATTCGGTCGCCAGTGCGAGTGTCGAGCCCGGTTAGCTTGGCGACGTCCGACTTCCATGTGATGTCGAATTTCGGATGGCCGAGCCTCAAAACAGGGTCCTCACGCCAATGGTTGACGTTTTCATCGTCTATGATCATGCCCTCCAGACCGACGACAAGGTCGCCGGGAATGGGCGTCCTGCGAAACGTTGCGCCGCGTTCAGGCGGAATCTCGAACGCGACGCGAAGCGGCTGGCCTCCATTTGCGTCCGACATCCACGGCGTCATCCGGCAGACTACCGAATACGTGTCGTTCTCCCAGCAGTGACGGCAGGATTCGACGACGCCTGCCGAGAAGGACACTTCACGTCCTGCAAGGCGATGTGAAACCAGGAGGCTGCTGAGCGGCGTGAAATGCGCGCCAAAACGACGGACGAGATCGGCGCCGGAAATGGCTCCGTCGCCTGTCTTGGCCAGATCTTTGACGTCTCCAAAAAGCTCTAAGTCGACATCTTCAAGCTGGAACGCCCAGCCATCGTCCGGGTCGTCGACCTTGGCGAAAGTGCCTGTCACTTTGTTCAGCAGCGAAAAGTGTGCTCCCCTTGAAAGCCTCATGGCGAATCGACGTGCCTTGTCGTCGCCGAAGGAAAGCCTGAATTCGGCGCTCCCGGGCTGATCTCCTTCGCCGACACGTTCCCAATTCGGAACTGCGCCAATCCAGAAGCTGTCGTCCATTCTCCGGCGATCCCCCGATCTGCCGGCAAGACGCAGCCTGCTGAACGTCAGACGGCGGCCGACAAGACGAGACTGGATTTCGGAATACTGCCACTTGTGTATCGGGCGGTTTTGGCTTTTGAGAAATTCGAGCAGTCCGTCGCCGGTGATGGTCGCGGCGTCAAAGTCCGGCAGTGGCTGGCATACGAGAGGGTCCTTTAGCGCAACGGACAGACCCTTGAGGACAATGCCGCCGTACCATGGATTGTTAGTGACGGCAATCCCCTCAAGGCGAGTCACGGCGTCCTCGCGATCAAGGCATCTCGCCGTCTGCGCGGACGCACCATCGAACATGGCTTGTACCGTCATGCAGGGATGCCACCGCCGCCAGACCGGAACACCGTTGGAAGTCTTCTGGCTCAGCGTCACCAAGACGCCGCCGTCGCGGAACCGCTGAACGATGTTTACGACAAGATTGGTGAAAACGAGCGTTCGTTCAACTGACTTCTGCCGCAGGACGCGCGCAACGGCCACGGTGTCTACGTCGTTGGTCCGCGAGGCGATGAAGGTCATCAGCGTGTTTCCGTCGGCGATTTGCGGATCAAAGGGGATCTGCAGTCCGACAAGCCTGTCTATGGCCTTGGCCGCCTCATACTGAAACGCGCAGATGCTGCCGCATATGCACGGATTCTTGCAGAGTCTCCGATACCACTTCAGCGCCTCCTCGATATTGACCGGCATGCCGATGCCGTGCTCGTTATAGTACGCCAGGTCGTACATTGCGTCATAGTCTTCACATTCGGCGGCTTTCCGGCATTGTTCCAACTGTTTCGCCTCTAGGCCCGGAGTCAGTTGCGGCACAAGTTCGGGATGCGCTTCGGTAAAGCACAGAATCGCAGCAGCTGCCGCCAACCATCTTTTCATCTATTCTCCTCTTTGCAAGAATGTTCTGGAAACTCTCATGTAGCCTGATTGTACATGGCCGCCCCGTTGCCCGTATTATAGCATATTTGTGTGTCCTTAAGCTCGTTTCGCAAGTTGAAATAGCCAGAAACGCCTTTTGCGGCACGGAAAGCGCATGCGCGAATCGTAAGCTCAAACGGACAGTCCTCACGCTGGGTATTGAGGAGTTTTCTCCCTTTCCAGTTGTGTTTTGAGCGCTTTCAGCCTGTGTATGCGTCGTTTGCTAACGGTGTACGCGGCGTTTGCTAGGCGTGTACGGGGGAGTTTTGACGTCATTACACCATAGAAGTGACGTCACTTCAATGGTATATTGACGTCACTTCACCACTGAAGTGACGTCAAAACTCCTCCGTACACA
>JAEEZC010000296.1 GCA_016288465.1 Verrucomicrobiota bacterium
GAGCTACTAGTCGACGTGGGGAAGTTTGGCATGCGGACTTCAAACGGGTATGGGACGCGCCGCAGCCAATCGCGCATTGCGCGATTCGCCGCAAGGCCAAGGTTCGTGGTCGCGCGTAAGCGCTAGTAATGGGGAACGGGGTAATGTTAGGGGGACTGTCCCCGCATACTTTATGTTAGGGGGACTGTCCCCGCATACTTTAATGTTAGGGGGACTGTCCCCGCATACTTAAGGGGGACTGTCCCCGCATACTTATTAGATCACAAGGCTAAGACAATTAGGTCAAAACATCGTAACACCCAATACAAAGCACCTTAACACCTAATTGTAATGTTAGGGGGACTGTCCCCGCCTACTTAAGCATTCCGAGGTAATGGCCCCCATTGCCGTTATTCCCCGCATCCAATTTTCCCAATTTTTCCATTCCTGCGCATATTATATATGCGCTTGGAAAAATTGAAAAACGGAAAAATCAATTTTTCCAAGTGCCTCTGAAAAATCGACAAATCGGAAGAAAAGCCGATTAGTCTTGCTTTTTTGTCAAAATATACGACAGCTTCCCAGTCTGAAAAAACCCAATTTTTCCAGCCGTTTGGAAAAATTGATTTTTCCTGGAAATTGAAAAATTTAAAAAATATAGATAACCGCACTGTTTCTGCAACATATACAACGGCTCCTTTGCCGATAATTCCAATTTTCCCACCCGCCTGAAAAATCGGCAAATCGGAAGAAAAATCAGAGAACCTTGCCTTTTCGTCAGCATATGAGACCAATTCTCAGGCCGGAAAATTCAATTTTTCCGGCTCCCCTTGAAAACCTGAATTTTCCGTCAGTTTTTACCTTTCGAGCGTGGGCAGAGAAGCCTTTGCGCAGGCGAATCCCCTGGCTTTAGCTCAAATCCGTATCCAGACAGATTGTCCATTATCTTGGCATATGCCTCTTTGCCGCGAAGCGTCTTTGCGGCCTTCGCGTCAAAACCCTTTGCGTTCTTCGCGTTAAAATTTGGAAATTAGAGAACAGAGAAGAGTTAAGAGGTTAAAGGGTTAAAAGGTTAAAATAGGGAATAGGGAAGAGGGAATAGGGAACAGGGAAGACTCCGCGGTCTCCGCGGCTCCGCGTGAGACAAACACAACTGCCGCGGACGATTTCGATTGTCGCGGTGATGGGGAACGGGGAATGGGAAATGGGGAACGGGGAATGGCGGGAATGGCCACTTTGGGGCTAATTATGCTATAATGTCGCTACTTACACAAACGAAAGGGAATCGGAAAATGAAGACTCTGCGCATTGCCGCGGTTGCTGCGGCACTTGTTTCGGCGGCTGCTATTGCCGGCTGCGAGAAGAAGGAGCCTACGCTGGGCGAAAAGGTCGAGCAGACGGGCAAGACCGTCGGCGCGTCCATCGGCAAGGCGGGCAAGGCCGCCATCGACGCGGCGAAGAGCGCGGCGCAGTCCATCGAGAAAGAGGCGAAAGACGCCGCCGACGTTCTCGACAAGTAAGCGGCAGACGCCGGGGGACTGTTCCCCTCACCCTGCCGTCCAAGTTCCTCTTCGTCGCAGAAGACGCAGTTGCCGCGTCCGATTGCGATTGGCGAGGACAACATCCACGCACCAGCAGGTAAGACGATGAAAGTAGTCATAGTCGGTGCAAGCTACACAGGCATACAGCTTGCGAAGTCGCTTGCGGACGAGAAGTCTGACGTCGTGCTCATCGACAATTCGCCAGGCAAGGTCAGGCTCGCCCGCAACAAGATCGACTGCACGGTGATCCAGGCGGACGGCAACGACCTTCAGGTGCTGGAACGAGACGCCGCGATAGACTCCGCCGACGCCTTGGTGATGCTCACGGAGGACGACGAGACGAACATGGTCACCTGTTCGCTCGTCGACATAGGGCACCCGAAGCTGCTGAAGATCGCGCGCGTCCGCAACGAGGCGTACTACGCGGCGTGCCAGCCGGCGAAGGACGGCGAGGACGGCGAAAAGGCGCATCCGCTCGGAATAAGCACGATGCTCAATCCGGACGTGGAGGCGGCGGACGCCGTGCAGCGCGCGGTCGCGCACGGCGTCATAGGCAACATCGCGGACCTTGGCGGCGGCTTCTACATAACGGAGTTCAGGGTGACGCCCGAAAGCGCGCTCGTCGGGAAGAAGATGAAGGAGCTTGGCGCGACGACCGACTGGCACAGCCTCGTGGCCTACGTCTCGAACGCCGACGGGTCGGTGCTGCCGAACGGCGAGACGCAGCTCAAGGCCGACGACAAGATCGGCATCGTCTCGTCCGCGGCGGACGCGGGCGAGCTGTCGCGCCTGAAGTCCGGCGAAGACACGAGCGTCCCGCGCAGGATAGTCATCTTCGGCGCCGGGCGGATAGGCACGCTGATCGTCGAGAGGCTGCTGACCGCGCGTCCCGCGGCGAACATGCTGCTGTCGCTCATGAGGAAGTTCTCGATAGACAGCGAGATATACCTTGTCGACGCGGACGAGAGAAGATGCCGCGAGGCGAAGGAGCGCTTCAAGGGGATACGGGTGCTCTGCGGCGACATATCGGACAAGGACTTCATCCGCGACGAGGGGCTTGACGCCTGCGACCTGATGATCGCGGTGTCCTCAAGCTACGACCGCAACCTGGTGGCGGCGGCGTACCTCAAGTCGCTGGGAGTGGCCAAGACGATTGCGCTCACCGAGAGCTCCGAGTTCGACGACGTCGCGCGCAAGCTCGGCATAGACGTGGCGGTGCCCATGCGCTCGACCACCGTCGACGCGATGATAAGCCATCTCAGGGGCTCGGGGACGTCGTCGGTGCACACAGTCTGCGACGGACAGTTCGAGATAGTCTCGTGCGACGTGTCAGGCCAGAGCGTCCTCGCGGGCAAGAGGCTCCAGGACGTTCCGATGCAGGGGGAGTGCCTGCTCCTGCTAGTGCGGCACGAAGGCGCGAGCCCGTTCGAGATTCCGCACGGGGAATACGAGATACGCAGCGGCGACAAGGTCGTGTTCATCGCGAGGGCCGGCAACAAGAAGCTGCCGATGATGCTCAGTGGCATGGGGTGAAGCGAGGGCGATGCAGTTTCCGATATTCAGAATCATAGCCCACGTGCTTGCGATAGCAGGCCTCGCCCTGCTGCCGCCGGCCGTCTCGTCGCTCTGGCACGCCGAGGGAACCAGGGCGACGTGCGCGTTCGCGGTTCCGGCGCTTTCGTGCCTTGCGCTTGCGGCTCTGTTCGGGTCGAAGCGCAACGCGGGGACCACGCCGATCAAGACGTCATGGGCGTTCTGCATAGTGGGCGGAGTGTGGATCGGGGTATGTCTGCTCGGGGCGATCCCGTTCTGGGCAAGCGGACATTTCGGCGGAGCGACCAACGCCGTGTTCGAGAGCATAAGCGGATTCACGACGACCGGAGCGAGCGTCCTGGCAAGCGTCGAGGACCTGCCGCGCAGCATAAACCTGTGGCGATGCGAGACGCACTGGCTCGGCGGCATGGGCGTGATCGCCCTGGCGGTGGCCCTCGTGCCGCTTCTGGGCATCGGCGGCTTCAGGCTGATAAAGGCGGAGACGAGCGGACCTGAGAAAGGCCGCATAACGCCGCGGATCGCTAGCACGGCAAAGGCTCTGTGGGCAATATACCTCGCGCTGACGGTCCTGCAGGCGGCGCTGCTCAGGCTTTCCGGCATAGGCTGGTTCGACTCGGTCTGCCATGCGTTCTCGACGATGGGCACGGGCGGCTTCTCGACGCGGAACGCAAGCGTGGGCGCGTTCGGGAATCCGGCGGCGGAATGGATATGCACCGTCTTCATGATTCTGGCGTCGGTGAACTTCGCGCTCTACTACCGCCTCTTCACCGGCAGGGCCGTTGAGATCGTCAAGGACACGGAATTCAAGACCTTCGTCTTCATAGTGGCGTTCTTCGGGCTTGCCGTGGCCTTGGCGGAGCGGCCCGACTTCTCCGCATTCTCCGCCGCGCTCCGCCATTCGGCGTTCCAGGTCGCGTCGATTGTGTCGACAACGGGGTTCATGACCGCCGACTACGCGAGCTGGAGGCCCGCCGCGCAGATGCTTCTTTTCATGCTCTTCTTCATCGGCGGCTGCTCGGGCTCGACGGCCGGCGGCATAAAGGTCATACGCTGGGCCGTGCTCGGCAAGCAGCTCCGCAACGAGCTGCGCCGCATCACGCATCCTCTTGAGGTCACGACCATAAGGATAAACGGCTGTTCGGGAAGGGACGACATTGTGCCTCTTGTCGCGGCGTTCGTCTCGATGTACGCCGTTCTGGTCTTCGCCACTGCGCTTGCCGGGGCCCTTGCCGGGCTCGGCCTCATAGAGTCGGTTTCGTGCGCGCTCAGCATGGTCGGCAACATCGGTCCGGCATTCGGGGCGTTCGGGCCGACTGCGAACTACGGCGCCATCCCCGACGCCCTGAAATGGTGGTACTCGTTCGCCATGATCGCGGGCAGGCTCGAGATATTCACGATGCTCATCATCGTCGGCCGCATTGCGTCCCTCGTCGCAGGCGCGCCGAAACTCGCGCTGACGCCGCTTCTGCGACGGAAGAGCGCGCATTGAAATCGGGGGCGAAGAGTGATATAATACCGACCCATAATGTTTGGATTCGGTAGGTTCGGGCATATGCGCCAGGCGACGCGACGCTTTCTGGCCGCTGTCGGCGTCGCACTGCTGCTTGGACTGCAGGCCTTTTCGACCGCCTATCTTGTACACGAATCCGACCACCAGTGCTGCGGCGACGGGTGCCCGGTCTGCCTTCAGCTGCAGCAGTGCGTCGCGAACTTCCAGCTGGCGGGCTCCGGGCTTGCGGCTGACGCGGCGGATACACCGTTGCCGGTGACCGCGACAGACCAGGCGATTCCGGCCGTGGTCGTGTCGCCGAGCCTGACTCTGGTCTCCCAGAAGGTTCAGTTCAACGAATGAGAGGGCCGCGGGCCGCGCTTTCGGCGGTCCGCGCCATTCAGGGCGGGGCGGCGCGCCGCCCTTAGCGGTTAGCGGAAAGTCGCAGGTGCGGCCTTCCGCGCTTGGATGGCGGCATTCCTCACCCTCACTCACAAGAACGAACCTTCAATGAAAAAGACATCGTTGCCAACGGCCGCCAGCGCCGCTACATGCCACGCGGACGCAGGCGCATGCCCTCGAAGTGATCAAGGCTGCGCACCGCTGAAAGGACACGAAACGGAGAATCTCGTCGAATGCCGCGACCTGCGGCTTGGATACGGCGCCAGCGCCATGCCGCCCTGCCCCGACTTCACGGTCGGGGCGGGGGACTACGTCTGCATCGTGGGACCGAACGGCGCTGGCAAGACCACCCTTCTCAAGTGCATGGCGGGCCTTCTAAGGCCGCTTTCCGGAACGCTTGTCCTGGCGCCAGGCCTCGCGGACGGAGGCATCGGCTACGTGCCGCAGCAAGGTCCGCTACAGCGCGACTTTCCCGCATCCGTCCGCGAAGTCGTGCAGTCCGGCTGCCAGGCGCGGCGAGGCTGGAGGCCGTTCTACACCGGCCTTGAGAGGCGCCGCGCCGCAGAGGCGATGGAGCGTCTGGACATCGCCCCGCTCGCGAAGCGGTGCTACCGCGAACTCTCGGGCGGACAGCGCCAGCGCGTGCTGCTGGCCAGGGCGCTGTGCGGCGAATGCCGGCTTCTGCTGCTCGACGAGCCGACGACAGGCCTCGACCCGGAGGCGACAGCGGAATTCTACGGACTTCTCCGCAGGGTAAACGCATCAGGGCAGGCGATCGCAATGGTGACGCACGACCGTTCAGGCTCGCTCGCGGCGGCAAGCTGCGTCCTTACGCTCGGACCAGACGCGTCGTTCGAGAGGAGAACGAGCCATGTCTGAGACGTTTGCGGAATATCTTTCATACCCGTTCGTACGGAACGCGCTCGTCGCCGGGACGCTTATCTCCCTGTGCGCCGCGCTTCTGGGCGTCCCGCTCGTCCTTCGGCGGCTTTCGTTCATCGGCGACGGGCTTTCGCACGTGGCGTTCGGCGCGATGGCCGTCGCGGGCGCGATGAACTTCGCCGACACCATGGCGCTCAGCCTGCCGGTGACAGTAGGCGCGGCGCTCGTGCTGATGCGCTCAGGGCGCGGGGCGAAGGCGGGCGGAGATGCGATGCTGGCGATGCTTTCCGTGGGCGCCATGGCTGCGGGCTATCTGGTGATGAACCTGAAGCCGTCATCGTCAAACGTCTCGGGCGACGTCTGCACGACTCTCTTCGGCTCGGTTTCGATTCTCACGCTCACGACGTTCGACATGTGGCTTTCCGTAGGGCTCGCGGCGTCAGTGTGCGCACTCTGGCTTTTCGCCTACCACCACATCTTCGACATGACGTTCGACGAAGCGTACGCACGCGCATCCGGCGCAGGAGTCGCGCTCTTCAACACTGTCTCGGCCGTAGTCGTCGCCGTGGTGATGGTCATCTCGATGCGACTTGTCGGCACCCTTCTCGTGTCTTCGCTTCTCGTGGTGCCCGCCGTCGCGGCGATGCGCGTCGCGAAGTCGTTCAGGGCGGTCTGCGTCGTCGCGGCGGCGTTCACCGTGACATGCTCAGCTTCAGGGATACTTGTCGCCGTGGTCGCGGGAACGCCGGTCGGAGCGACCATCGTCGCGACCGACATCGCCGCGTTTCTCGTCATGTCCGCAGCTGGGAGGTTCGTCAGATGAAAATGCCAATGCACATGAAGGCGCTTTACGTCTTCTCAGCGCTTGCCGTCATGTCGCTGGTCGGTGCGTATTCCGTGCCAAGGCGCGACGCAGAACCCGCTGCCGGCGCCGAGGAGCGAAAGGACGACGCTTCGGCAAAGGTCGACCTCGACTTCACGCAGATGAACCAGACCGTGAGCACGACGTACTTCTACCGCCTGGCCGCGTCGCCAAAGGAGTTCGAGGGGTCGACCATCCGCATATCGGGCACGTTTCTCACGCAAGTCGACGAAACGGACGGAAAACGATACTTCGGCTGTCTAGTGGGCAATCCAGGCGGATGCAGCTGCTGCGGTCCCGCCGGAATTCTCGAGTTCGAGCCTGTCGGCGCCAGCCAATGGCCGACGAACTTTCCGCCCGTCGACAGCGCCATCACCGTTACCGGACGCCTCAGGATCGTCGAGACGAGGTTGCGGACCAGGCCCATTTCCACTCCGCTTATCTGCGATGCGACGATCGAGGCGCTGTAGCGGCCACGCGCAAAAAAGCCGGAGCTATGGTATAATTGTCGCAAACGGAACAGCGTGGACATGCGGCAATGAAACTAAACCAGACATTAAGGCTTGCGGCTTTCGCCGTGGCAGTGGCAGTTCTTGTATTCCTGCTTCTTCAGGTTCTCGCGGGCGGGCACGTGCCGAACAGCAAAGTGAAGGAGTGCGTTCTGCACGAGTCTGCCTCGATACGCGCAGAAGTCGACAGCCGCAGCGACGCGATAGAAGCGCGGCTCGAGAGGATCGAGTCGAAGCTGGACAAGCTCGACGGCAAGCTGGACAGAATCCTCGAGCTCGCGACGCCGAAGCTGCCTGACGGAATGAAAGAGGCGGAATAGGGAGATGGCGTCAGGGCGCGAGCAGGAGAGCGCGGAGACGCGAGATGTCGGAGTCTGAGAAGCCAGTGGACTTCACATACGCCTCGATGCGCGCGTTGAGCGTCTCGCCCGGGTACCTGTCCATGACGCAGAGAAGCGCGGCGTAGGTGTTGTTGCGGTTGAACCAGCTGCGCTCGTCCTTCCAGAGCGCCGAAGCCTCCCAGTCGCGAACAAGGTCCTCGGGCGAAACGCCAAGAAGCCCGTTGACCAGAAACGCAAGCGTCCCGGTCCTGTCCTGGCCGCTGCTGCAGTGGAAGAGAAGCGGCAGGCTCTTCCCGTCCGCGATGCACTTCAGAGCCTTGCAGCAAGCCTTCTTCGCCCACGGCTCGTCCATCTGCGTATAGCAGCCGGACGAAATCTCCACGCGCAGCACCGAAGGCCCGAGAGGAGAACCGGCGAGGCCGGCGCAGGCCTTCGGCTCACGCAGGTCGAGCTCGGTGCGGATGCCGAGCGCGTTTGTCATGAAATGTACGCCCACCTCGTCGAGACGCATCCGCGGCGGCTCGCCCGGGCACTCGGTCGCGTTTTCGCAGAGGTTCGCCGAACGGTACAGAAGGCCCTGCCTGACGCGCCTTCCGTCGGCCGTGCGCCAGCCGCCCAGATCGCGCACGTTAGGCACGCCGGGAACGCGGATGAGACGAGGTGGACGGTCCTCGGTCGTGAAGGTGCTGGTTGCAGAGCCCTTCCCTGCGACGTCCACGCTCCAGCGATAGCGGCAGCCGACCCTGAAGTTGTCCCATTCGAACCGCCCTGTCGTGAGGTAGACGAAGTTCGTGTCGCAGACGCACACGTCGTCTTCCTCGCGCCAGATGCGGAAGCGAAGCTTCTCCTTGCGGGAGTTTATGCCGGACCAGACGAAGACGACAGGCTGGGGATGCCATCCGAGGGCAAGCAGCTCGGCGCGGTAGACGGGGTCGCCGGCCTTCGCAAGGCGCTCCGCGTCCGGCGAGCCGAAGAACGCCTTCTGTCCTTCGCTCAGGAGAGGGACTGTCGACCCCTCTCCTGGCACCATCAGGCTGACGGCCAGCGCCGCGCGGCATGCTGCTGCAATTGCTATCGCGACAATCGCCTTCATCGTCGTCCCTGCAGTTCCTACTTGACGGACACCTTGACCCTGAAGAAGCGGGACGCGGTGTTTGTCGGGCCCCATTCGGCGTCGGGAAGTTCCGACTTGCCTTCAACCGTGTAGACGCGCTCGGGGTCGTTCGGCTCCCAGGAGACGACCGGGCCGTTCTCGCCCATCACGATGTTCAGCCTGAGCTTCGCGTCTGGGTCGTTCGGGTCAAGCGACGCCTCATAGCATTCCCAGACGGAGAGTCCGTTCGCGGCAGTGCCAAGCGCCGCGCTCTCGTAGTCGGCCTCGGTAGTGGAGGCGGTCGCGAGGCCGTTTCCGACAAGCCAGGCGTACGGAACCGCGACAGGCGTCGTCGAAGTCTCGGAGCGAGTCGGCGCATCGGCGACCTGCACGCCTCCATTGGCCAGGAAGGACGTTCCCGCCTGCTCGAACTCTGCCAGCACCCAGTCGGCGGAGGCGACCGCATCCAGGAGACGGCATTCGTCAAACGCGCCCCTGATGTTCGCCTCGGAGCCGTCGGAGTCGCAGCCGATGGCGAGCGGGAGGCCGTTGTCCGTAGCGGCGGTGACCGAGCCGCTCACGAGCAGGCAGCCGTTGCTGTAGACCGAGCAAGTCGTACCGTCGTAGACGAACGCCACATGCGTCCACCTGTTCTGGAGGTTGGGGCTGAACTGCCCCTTGCACTGATCCTTGTCGCGGGCCGCGCCGCGCACGTTGAAGCCGGCGGGGCTTGCCGTCGCCATCTCGACCTCCCAGCCGTTGTTCGAGCTGTAGGAGTCCTTGCGCGAGAACAGGCGCGGATTATTGGCGACGTTCTCGGTGAGGCGCACCCAGCCGGACACGGTGAAGGTGTCGCCGACGCTGAACGAATCGTAGCTCGGAATCGAGAGATATCCCTTTATGGAGGAGCTTCCAGTCGCGCGAGCGCCGCCGATCGGAGCGTCGTTGCCGGCGTAGAGGACGCTCACTACGTCCACGTTCGCCGCGCCAGTCGGAGTGGCCGAAAGGCCGTGTCCGGTCGCGTCGGCGACAACGCCGTTCGCCTCGTCCATGTGCCAGACGCCGACGTAGCTGGCGCCAGTCCAGGTCGCGGCGGAGTCGTTGGCAGCGGCGGACGAGCCGCAGTAGTGCATCGTGAACGTCGTCTCGCTCGTGACCGACGGAACCCTGACCCAGACAAGCGAGGTGCC
>JAEEZC010000297.1 GCA_016288465.1 Verrucomicrobiota bacterium
AAGCGGCGGCGAAGCTTGGCCAGGACTGGCCTCGGTGGGTGAAGGAGGAGTGGGTGGATTTCGTCTCGCCCATGATCTACACCGCGTCCCCAATAGCCTTCAACCGCGACCTTGCGCTGTGTAAGACGGCGGTGCCAGCGTCCGCCCTCGTCCCGGGAATTGCCGCCTGCGCGGACGAGGCGAGCCCCGACCGTGACTCCGTGCGTGCGCAGCTCGAGGCGGCGGACGCCCTGAAGGGCGTTTCCTTCTTCGCCCTCGACTGGGCGTTTGGTGCGCTGTGCGGCTATACGGACGTCATGCCCTGATTTAACACGCAACTACAACATAGAGAAAAGCCAAATGAACGATACGAACAAAGTCTTCTCAATGGACGATGCAGAGTGGCAGAAGATAGTCAAATCCATTCCTGTCGTCTGCGACCTCACCGAGACGACCGCCGAAGGCGTCGTCCGACAGGTTCTCGCGGCCGTTTTCGAGAAGAACGGCCTGCCCATGGACAAGCTAGACGCTATGGTCTCGACCGTCATCGCGCACTCTCAGAGCGACATCGGCTTCACCGCAATGCACGGCTTTGCAATTCCGCACGGATACGTCTCAGGATTGGAGAAGCTGCTTGTGGGCATCGGCGTTTTCAGACCTGGCAGTTCGATTGATTTCAACGCCATAGACGGCTCCAGCACGCACATCGTCTTCGTGATAGTCTGTTCCAGTCCAGACCATGTGGGATATCGTCAGTTCCTGGCGCGATTGTGCAAATGCCTCATTTCCGACGACATAGTATCCCGCCTTGCCTCCGTCTCCACCTCCAATGATTTGGAGACCTTGCTCAGCGGAGTGGGCGACATAGAAGAAAAGTAGCAATTAGAGTGCTGCAGAAAATACACGAAAACCTGCTCGGCACTCGCTTCGCTCGGCGTTTTCGCTTCCCCATGGGTCGCGAACCCCGCAAGGGGCGGTTATTTCGCAGGACAAAAACGCCTTCGTTTCACGAAAACAACGTGAACCGCTACGCACCTTAAGTTGGCTCTTCGTAACTTCTAGTGGAAAGTGGCTCTTCTGATCTTGTATGTCTGAAACTCCGACGGTTGGTTTTCATTACCATTCCACCGCTTCGCACAATTAAACCACTAGACTTGCTGGGGCTGTTTGCGCCTACCGGCGCGAACCACGAAAGCGCGGCGCATCTGACGCGCGGCTAACGCCGCTTGAGGCGACGCGTCGACGCCGCGGCTTGAAGGTCGCAGTTCGGTTAACTTCACGGAAATTGCCCTGATTTGACGACCTTCGCACGTCGTCTCCGCGTCGCCTCGACCTTCGGCCTGCGTCAGATGCCCGCGACACGAATGCCGCCTACGCGGCACACGAATAATCATAATGAATAATTATAATGAGGTCTGGGTCGATAATTATACCAAAGGTTCGCCCAAATTCGTGTCCTGCGCAGGCAGGTTTTCGTGTCACGGGGCTTGCCGAGAGCCAAAGGCTGGAATGACGCGGCGGCGTTTGACGAAGGTCGAGGTGGATTGGAAAGCCAATGAAAGCCACATGATCGACAATTCGACCTTCAAGTCAAAACGACGACGCGACATTCCAGCGGCGGAACGCCGCGAGGCAAGCCGCCGTGGTTCGTGGTCGCGCGTAGCGCTCCCAAACCTTTTTCGCGGCATTCCTGCGGATGTTCCACGCGAAGCGCTCTTTTCGCAAGCCACTTCCGTGACACCGAAGGCGCTTCGGTGCATTCGGTGGTTGAGATCTCCACTAAGAGTTACGAAGAGCCCTTAAGTTGGCAAATTCAACTCATTGATGCCATCTTCTTTTCGTGAAGCTCGCGACGCGAGCGTGTTCGTGTCCCGCGAAGGCGCGCTTTCGTGGTCGCGCGAAGCGCTCTCAGACATTCCCTCAGTCCGTCAAAGGCGAACTTATGGCGCGAAGCCTGAAAGTTCTGCGAAACGGGAATGAGCATCCACGGCTCGGAGTTTCAAAAATATCAAAGACTTCGGACTTCAGACTTCAGACGTCGGAGTTTTCTTCAGTCCTAAGTCTTAAGTCCAAAGTCCTTCAGCTAAAGGTTTGGGGTGCCCGAAGGCTTGCTACTCGATTCGCACCGGAACTGCGCCGACCTTCTTTATCACTGCCGTGCCATAGCCGACGTTGCCGACCATTGCGCCGGTAACGCTGACCGTAACCGTCTTCAGCTTCCCGTCGACGACCGCATAAGCCTTGAACGAGCCGGAGAAACCGCCGCCCTTGGCCTTGTAGGTGAGCTTCAGCCCGGACGGATTCGCCCCGGCCTTGGAATCGTCCAAAACGCCGTTCTTCACCCCGATTCTGCCCGCCTTTGCGCCACCGGCAACCGTCCACTTGGTCCCATTCCGCGCGACGGACAGGCCATCGGGCAGATAAGGCAGCGGGGACAGACCCCACATCGCCGCAAACTCCTTGCCGTCAATGCGGAACGTCGCGCCTTTGGGGACTGTCCCCGCCGCGCCGACAACCGCGCCGTCGCCAAGCCCTTCGACAGCCGTCTTCTTTCCGTCACGCGAAAGCCAGATCTTGAACGAAAGCCCGGCTCTTGGCGCAAAGACCGGAATGCAGAACCATTCCTCGCCGATGAGAAGGGCGGCATTCGCCGATATCTTCGTCTTGCCGTCGGAAAGCGCACCGGAAACCCTCACCTTGCCCCTCTTCATGAGCGACGCGCTTGCGCTGCCGCCGTCCCAGACGACGTTCACGGCGCCCGGCAGCTTCGCCAAAAGCGCATTTGCCGCGTTCGACTCCGCCTTGCTCTTCGAGGTGAAGAAGTTGCGCGCGCCGCCGATCGCGTAGACGCCGTAATAGCCCGAAAGGCCGTCCGCGCCAAGCGTCACCTTGCATGCGAGGCCGCCAAAGAGCATGACGGTCGTCGGACCGTTCGCCGAAATCGCGACCTTGGCGTTCTTGAGCGGCTTGAGGTTCACCGTTCTGCTGGAGCCGACAAGCTGAACTGTCGCCTTCACGGACGAAAGACTCTTCTTGTCGGGCTTTCCGACCTTCACCAGAATCGTGCCCCTGATGTGTCCGAAAACGTCCTTTAGGTAGCCGCTGTACTCGCACGCGGCAATTGTCGGCACATTGCCTTCAACGTCGTCGTAAAGTCCAGGCTCCGGCTCGGGTTCGGGCTGCGGCTGAGGCTCAGGCTGCGGCTGCGGCTCAGGCTGCGGCTCAGGCTGAGGCCCTGGTCTTGGCTCTGGCTGAGGTTGCGGTTGAGGCTGTGGTTGCGGTCCAGGTCCCGGTTCTGGCGGAGGCTCGGGCTGAGGCTGAGGCTCAGGCTCGGGCTGAGGCTGCGGCTCAGGCTCAGGCTCAGGCTGCGGCTCCGTCTGCTTCGTCCACTGCGCCGTTGCCGTTGAGTCGGCTTCCAGCGCATAAATGGTCGTTTCGGATATCTTTTCGCCGTTTACGTACCATCCGCCAAACGAATGGCCGTCGCGTTCAGGCTCGGGAAGCTCGCCTATCTGCGCCCCTAAGACGACGTCCTTCGAAGAGAAGGGGACAGTCCCCCCGTTCGCGTCAAACGTCAGCTTGTAGGTCGCCTGGACGACTGGCGGCTGCTCCGCCGTCTTCCGGCCGCCCATCATGGCGATGCGCAGCCCTATCGGCATGGCGTGGGCGTAGTGCCCGAAGGCACACGCCGCGCACAGCATCATAAGGCAAAACCGCTTCATGTCAGGCTCCTTGCGTCACTCAACCGCCTCAAGCTCTTCGCGCGAGACGAGGAACGTCCTGTCGGCAACGCGCGTTATCGTCAGGATGTGCTGCGACTTCGCAGGTATCGTCAGCGGCTTCGCGCCCTTGAACGCCCTGTATTCGTAGCCCGTCGGCAGCGTCAGCGTCACTTCGTCGTCCGCCACGTTCTCTATGTAGATGACCGCGTCGAAGACCACTCCGTCCTTCAGCACGAACTCGTCTATCGCGCAGTCGCAGTCCACCTGCACGGACGCTATCGCGCGATCCTCCACGCTGTCCGTCAGCGCATACGGCGCGGCGACCTTCTCCACGATCGTCGTCACGGCCGACGGCGCGACCGGCGCAGGCTCGGGTTCAGGCTCAGGCAGCGGCTCTGGCGCAGGCTCCACGCCTGCCCATTCGCCCGCATAGCCCCCGGACCTTCCGCCGTAGCCGAGGTTGGAGAGCGCCTTCTGCCACTTCTTCGCGTTCGCCTCCGGATAGAATATCGCGTCCGCCATCATCAGCAGCGTCGCAGGGCGCACCGACTCCTTCACAAGGTCCGCCGCGCCCGCGTCGTCCTCTCCGAACGGCGGATCGCCGCGGAACACCACGCGCTCGAGGTTCCAGCATCCGAGGAAGCTCCACGGCTCGAGGCGCCAGACTCCGCCCGGCATCACGACCTCGCGCAGCTCCGGGCATCCGCGCACCGACATGAGCCGGGCGTCGGCCGCGAACGTGATGTTCGTGACGGACGCAAGGCCCTGCACCCCGCCCTCGACGCTGACTCCGCCAGGAACGTAGAGGCTCGTCACCTCGACCCCGTCAAGCGCGCCCGCGGCGATTCTCTCGACCGGCAGCCCGCAGACTTCCGTCGGAAGGGCGACGGCTCCGCCGGCCGGCGCATTGACGTGCGTCACGACTACGGACTGCGCGCCCGTCGTCGCGTTGGTGGCGACCTCAAACGCGGTGCCGTCCGCCGGCGCGTTCACCGTCAGCGTGCCGAAAACCGTCGTGACGTCGTAGTTGCCGGCCTTCGTGCCGTCTGCCGCGGACCACGTGAACGCGTTCTCGGAGCTGCCGAGGACGGTCTGGGAGCCGGCGAACTCGTAGGCGAAGCCCTCGCCGTCCGCGAATCCGTCGCCGGTGACCGCAGGCGCGGCCTCGCAGACGAGCGGAGTTCCGTCGTAGTCCTTCGACAGGTCAGCGCTCGTGAGCGTTATCTTGCGCGGCAGAATCTTGACGACCGCGGAACCGACCGCGACGACGTTGCTGCCCATTTCGCCGCGATACCACACCGTCATCGTGCCGACGTCCGAAATCGTGGGCTTTTCGGACGAATACACGCCGTCCCGCGCATCGGAGAACGTCACCGCCACGCCGTTCGTCTCGCCTTCGATCTCCCCAATCGTATGCGCCGCGCCGTCATACGTCGCAGTCACGTCGGAGAAGGAGATGTTGCGCAACACAATCTGATTGCCGTTAATAATGTCCGAGTCCCACACCCTCAATTCGTCGATTGCATAGGGCTCCCAGTCATAACTCGAGCGTGAATCGGACAGATAAAGGAACATTGACTGCGAAAGCTTCTCTATGTATTTCTCGACATCCCATCCGCTCGGCTTGGACGTCTTGACCACGACGTTGCCGTCAAGAAGGAGCGCGGCGTGCGGATTGCCCTCGACCGATGCAATTCCGTTGGTGTTCCAGACAATTGCGTAGTGATGCCATGCTTTGACCGCACTTCCAAGATAACCGGAATATGGATACGAGGTGCCGTTATGCTGAGGCGCGAGTGTAGAGCCGCCCCAAATGCCTACGAGTCCGCCTCCTGCACTGCCGTTGTTCGCGTTGAACTCGATTGCAAGCGCCGGATAGGTCGTCGGCTCAGTCATAATGCGGATGAACGAAGGATCGCCCATGTCGCCGTAACTTTCTTTCGTTCCGTCGATCTTCGCCCAGAACTCCACGCAACCGCATTCAATCGGCAGTCCGTTGGTGAATGGAATCGTAGCGACAATCGTGTGCGCCGGAACGTAAAGCGCCTTTCCGTCCACGCCGTCAACGAACGTCGCGCGTGAACATGTGCCCGGCTCGCCTACAGTCGGATTTTCGATGGACTCGACGGAATCCAGCGTGCTGCGGTATATGAGGTGGGGCACAGGTTCCAGCTTGGGCGTCTGCTTTTGCGGCTCGGACTCCTGAGCAAAGCAAGTCACGGCAACTGCCGCGCACCCAAAAGCGCTAAGAAAACTTTTCATGACAACCTCAATTTCTCTGTGATTACAACAACACTCAGGGCGTCATGCCTCATGACACCCGCGTGACAACGTGTATATTATCCCAAATTCCCAGCATTTGCGCAAGGGCTTTGTGAGAGATTCGGCAAGAATCGAAGCGGCAAAAGTCTAAAAGATATGGTATACTACTCCTAACTAACAAGGAAGCGGGCTATGAAACATCTCTTGGCAACTATTGTAACCATCGTCGCCTTCACGGTCGCCGCCGAAGACGTCGACACCATCATCACTGCGAACGCCGCGCTCAAGGACGGGTCGACTGTCAAGGGCGAGCTTGAGACAAAGAGCATAAAAGGGTCGACTATCTTCAAGGAAAAGCTCGAACTTGCTCCAGCGCTGGTCAAGACAGTCTCCTTTGTCAGCACAAATGGCGAATCGAAGGTCGAACTTGTGAACGGCGACAGGTTCACGATGAAGATTGCAAACAAGGACTTCAAGATCAATTCGATGCTCGGAGAACTCAACATTCCTCGCGCGAATTTCCGTTCGCTCGCGCTCTCGGCGCGGAAGGGCTCGCAAAACGGCGCAGAATCCGGGCTGATATTCCACTGCACATTTGACAATGAAGCTTCGGTTGCATCACCAGTCGTTGGACCCAAAGGCGAATTCTTGTGCGGTCGTTTTGTGGAAGGCAAGTCTGGCAAGGCGCTACAGACAACGGTGTATGCGGAGAATGCGACATTTGAACTCCCTCCAAATTTCTTCGGAACGTCAGGATGCATTGAGTTTAGTGCGAAGATTCTCAGCACCTCGCAGATGATTGGAAGCGGCGGTGACCCCAGACTCTTCACAATAACCCAAAAGAGAAGGCACAATACAATCTGCACCATAGACATTGTCTCGAACAATGGATGCGGGAACGCGGGTTTCTCGACATGGACCATTCTCGGGAACATGGCCAGCTTACGCGGATGTCAGGCGCTGAGCTATGAAGATCTGTTCCCGGGCACAAACTGCCGCGACTGGCATCATTACGCTGTTGTCTGGGACTTGGATGGGATTGCCGGACTTCCAGGCAATCCAAGGAAGGCGCTTTTGGTCGATGGCAAGCTCATACCCGACATTCAGCGTTCCACGCGAAGCCCCGAAGAAGTCATGTCCGTGATTTCTTCGCCGATGCTGCTCTCCTTTACTCACGACCCCGCTCTTGGTCCGGAACTCGCCACAAAGTCGCCGTTCTTGATGGACGACTTCAAGATTTGGAACTACGCAAAGACAGACTTCAATCCTTAATCTTAAGCAAATATGCCAAACATATCCGTCATAATACCGACCTTCAACCGCGCGGACATGGTTTGCCGTTGCGTGCAGAGCATACTGGACACAGGATGGCCTAAGCTGGAGATCATAGTCGTCGACGACTGTTCGCCTGACGATACGGCCACAAAGATAAAGGAAAAGTTCGGAACGACCGTCAAATACACAAGAAACGCCAAGAACTCCTTTACGACGGTTTCCCGCAACAATGGAGCGAAGATTGCGACAGGTGACTATCTCTTCTTCCTTGACGACGACAATATCGTGGACAAGGACATCATTAGCGAGATGGTGAAGGCCTTTGAGGAAAACCCGAAGCTTGGCCTTGTCGCGCCAATGGCCATTCACATGCGCCCGGGTAAGAGCAATGTCATCTGGTCTCTAGGAAGCGACTTCAACAGATGGACCTCGCAGCCGAAGGACAACTGCCCCAACCTTCCTATAGCCGACCTTCCCGAGAACCCGAAATCCTATCCCACATCCTACCATCCGAACGCTTTCATGGTCCCGCGCAAGGTCTTCGACGAAGTCGGCGGTTTCGATGAAACTTACATTCAGATATATGAGGAATCTGATTTCGGATGGAAGATCGGCGAAGCTGGATACGAGGAAATCGTCCTTACGACTGCCCGAACCCAGCATTGCGGATTCCTTGAGCCTGGCTGTGTGCCGGAGCTTCGGCAGCTAGGCATTGAAAGGCCTTTCCGGGCATACTGCTTTGCCCGCAACAGGCTTCGCTTTGCGCGGCGGCACTTCAATTTGCTGCAGATTCTCTCCGTGACGCTCGTTTTCGCGCCTTTGTCGGCTGCGTACTACGTGCTTGTCGCGCTGCGGAACAAGCGGTCCGACGTCGCCTGGAGCTACTTCAAGGGCACTTTGCGCGGAATACTCTGTCTGAACTGACCAAAGGCACGTGACCTTTATGGCAAGGGTCACCTGACCTTAGGTGCAAAGGTCACCTGACCTTGGGTGCAAAGGTCACCTGACCCTTAGGGCAAAGGTCACCTGACCCTTGCATATAAGGTCACGTGACCCTTATGAGGAAGGTCACCGGACCTTAGTGGCAGAGATCACGCCGCCTCCAAGGCTTGGGATGAGGTTGGGGAGCACTGTCCATTACGGAAGTATGTCAATAAGCTCCGACCCTTTTGACCCTTTGCGCTTACGCGCGACCACGAACCTTGGCCTTGCGGCGAATCGCGCAATGCGCGATTGGCTGCGGCGCGTCCCATACCCGTTTGAAGTCCGCATGCCAAACTTCCCCACGTCGACTAGTAGCTCGCCAACACATCGCATGC
>JAEEZC010000298.1 GCA_016288465.1 Verrucomicrobiota bacterium
GCTTGTCACTCTGCCTCTTTCGCAGGACCGCGCCGAGCAGCGCAGAGGCCGGGCGGGACGCGTGAGGGCAGGCGTTTGCTATCGGCTCTGGTCCGAGAGCGACCAGCTGTCGCGCCCTCGCAAGGCGATGCCCGAGATTCTCGATGCGGACCTCTGCTCGCTCGTTCTCGCCAGCGCGGCATGGGGAGCGCTTCGAAGAGAGGATCTTCCGTGGATGACGCTTCCGCCGGCGGCGGGCTGGGAGCAGGCGGCGAAGCTTCTCGCCCTGCTTGGCGCGCTCGACGGAGACGGACGGCTCACGAAGAAGGGCGAGTCGATGGCGAGGCTGCCGATGCACCCAAGGCTCGCGAACATGATCCTTGGCGGCGGCGACCCGCTTCTGGCCGCCATAATAGAGGAAGGCGCGAGATCGCGCGAGACCGACATTCGGAAGATCCTCGACGAAGTGCAGGAGACTCCGAACCGACCGTTCTCCCGCCGCGTGCTTCAGCTAGCGAGGCGCTTCTCGGCGGGTTCGGCCGGTTCCGACGGCCTGAAGCGCAACGCCGCTTCTGTCGGCCGCGAGGGCGCCATGCTCGCTCTTGCGTATCCCGACCGAGTCGCGAAGAACCGCGGCAACGGCACCTTCCGCATGGTCTCGGGACGCGGCGCGTTTGTGGAGGACGGCGACCCCCTCTCTAAGTCCCCGTTTCTCGTCTGCTGCGAACTGGACGACCGGTCTGGCGACGCCAAGCTGTTTCTTGGCTGCCCGATCGACGAGGACGATGTAGAGGAGCTTTTCGGCGACCGCGTCGTCGAAGAGCCTCTCTGCGAATGGGACCGCCGCGAGGAGCGCGTCAAATGCGTCGTCCGCCGCAGACTCGGCGGGATGACGCTCGGCGAGAAGAACGCGCCCGCGTCGGACTCCGACGGCGTCGCCGCGTGCATGACGGAAGGCGTCCGGCAGAAGGGCGTCGCGAACATGCCGTGCTGGACTAAGGAGGCCCTCCAGCTCAGGGCCAGAATCGCGTTCCTCTCCCGAGTGCTGGAAGGGGAGTCCTGGCCGTCTGTGGACGACGCGGCGGTTCTTGCGGCGCTTCCGGGCTTCGTCGGCGGCATGACCAAATGGCGCGATCTCGAGCGGCTCGACATTTCCGGCCTTTTCGACTTCATCCTCGCGGAGTCAGGCCACGACAGGCGAGAGCTGGACCGCCTTGCACCGACTCGCATGGAGGTGCCGAGCGGCAGTCACATGCTCATCAGGTACGAGGGCGACGAGCCGACTTGCGAAGTGCGGCTGCAGGAGTGCTTCGGGCTGATGGAGACGCCCAAGGTCGCCGGCGGCAGAGTTCCCGTTGTGATGACGCTTCTCTCGCCCGCCCAGAGACCTGTGCAGGTGACCAAGGACCTCGCCGGCTTCTGGCGCGGAGCGTACCAGCTCGTCCGCAAGGACATGCGAGGGCGCTATCCGAAGCACTACTGGCCCGAAGATCCGCTTACGGCCGTTGCGACGCGCCGCGTAAGGCCGCGCATCTGACCAGTCCGGCCGTGCGCCTGGAGCCGCATTCGGGCTCCGGAACAAGTTGCTATGTCATTTGCCCAACGCGATGGCGCATTATGTTATAATTGCCTCAGACGGGGCGTCGTTCCGATTGCCGAAGCCGCAGTAGCAGAAACTTCAGAGGGTGCATGCATGAGCAGTAAAATCGTTGTGTTGTCGCTTGCGCTGGCTTGCCTGGCGTCAGGATCCGCCGGAAAGCCGGAGGACGCGTCTGTGCCGGTTCGGCCCGGGTCCGCTCAGGTCGGGAGGCCGTTCTGGAACGGACATGCGACGTTCTTCCGCTTCGCGCCCTCGTTTGGCTTCAACGCCGTGCCCGGCGCTTTGCGCTACCGGTTCACGCTGAGCAAGGCTGGAGATTCCGAGGCCGGAGGGGGACAGCCGTCGTTCATTGCGTCTTCGCCCGAGGCGCCGCTTTCACCTGTCTGGAACGGACTGGGGAATGCGCAGTGGACTGTTGTCTGCGAGGGAGTCGACGCCGAAGGCAAGGCCCTTGGCAAGGCGGGCGAGCGCACGTTCGTCAAGACCGCTCCGTTCTCAGGTGGCTACGCTCCGGCCGCGCGCCCGTATCGCGAGGCGGCGCAGATGGTCTACGAGTACATGACGTCGCTTCCCGCGATGAAGACGCTTGTCGAGACCGGCGTCCCCGACCAGAACTACCAGCACAACGCATATCCCTCCAAGACGCACGCGGCGCACATCGCGGCAATGCTGAAGTGGACGGAGTTCGATCCGAAGAACCGCGAGAAGGCGATGCGCTTCGCCCGCGCGTCAGGCGAGTATCTGCTCTCCCAGCTTGAGCCCGCGAGCGCGCCGCTCGCCTTCTGGCCGCCGACTTACGGACGCAGGCCTCTGGAGTTCGATCCAAAGGCGAACGGCGGCAGGAACCGCAATTCAATGGTCGGCAACGACCCTGTGGGCGCGGCCAAGTACCGCGGCCAGGTTATGTCGCTTTACCCTGCTGACGTCGGCACGCAGTTCGTCGCGCTCTACAGGGCGACTGGCGAGAGGAAGTTCCTTGACGCGGCCAGGGGCATCGGCGAGACGTATCTCAGGATTCGCCGCGCGGACGGAACGTGGGCGCTCAAGTACTGGCTGGCGACGGGCGAGGTGCAGTGCCCGAATCCGCTTGTGCCGACCAGGCCGATGGTCTTCTTCGAGCGCCTTGCGGACGCAACGGGCGACGCGAAGTGGCGCAAGGCGGCGGACGAGTGCTTTGCATGGCTTGAAAAAGGGCCGCTTACGGACTGGAACTGGGACGGGCAGTTCGAAGACATCGAGCCGCGTCCGCCTTACATGGACCTCACGAAGCACAACGCGATAGAGGCGATGTTCCATCTTCTGAAGAGGCGCGAAGGCGATCCGGCGGCGCTGAAGCTTGCGGGCGAACTGCTTAGGTGGAGCGAGGACCAGTTCGTGTTCTGGGAGGCGCCCTGCGCGCCTGACGCGAAGCTGCCGTGCTCCGGAAGCGGCAATCCGTTCTCTCCCGGCAGGTGGCACTATCCGTCCGTTTTCGAGCAGTACAGCTGCTACATCGCGATAGACGCCTCGGCGTCGAAGATGATAGCCGCATATCTCGCAATGTACCGCGCAGAGCGCAATCCGACGCATCTTGAGAAGGCCAGGGCCCTCGCCGACTCCATAACGCGAATCCAGGAGCCGTCCGGCCGCGTGCCGACGTTCTGGACTGCCAAGGACCAGTGGATGTACGACCCGCGCTACGACTGGCTTAACTGCATGGCGTCTTCCGCCGCCGCTCTTCTGGATGTTGCCGAGGCGTGCAGCATGGGCGGCAAGACGGCTCCGTGAGATTCCGGGCCTCCGCCGCGCAGCCCTTCGAAAGCCTTCGCAAAGATCCGAGAGACAAGCATGTCTACTTCGGAGCCCCCGAAATATGCTATAATACTGACTCTTCGGGACTAATTTGCCATTAGGATATGGTGACTGGAAAAATTCAGGCGATATTGAAGTGCGCGCAAGCTCGTGCCTGCGACTGGTTTGCCGCGGTTCGTGCGGCGCTGGCTCTGCGGTTGAAGCGGCTGTCGGAAGACATAAAGCCCGTATATGCGGCCATCGCCAGGGGCGCAGAGACTGTCAGCGGCCTTGACCGCTTGCCTCTCTTCTGCATGATGTTCTGCGTCTTTGTGACGTCCGTCGGCTTTTTCTTCGGCAAATCCGTCTCCTTCAAGGCGTTCTGGCTCGGGCTTATCGTCTCTTTCTGCCTGGCGCTGATGCATTCCATTGCGCGGGCGCTGAGCTACCTGCTTGTCATGCTGGCCATATGGCTGGTGACGGCGTACACGTTCACATACGTTCACTGGGATGCTTCGGTCTGCCACTTCCCCATGGCTCAGGCGTTGGTCGAAGGGTGGAATCCTGTGCTGGAGGCGACGAACGAAGGACTGAAGGCCGCCCTCAAGACCCCATGCAACTTCGACCATATCCTCTGCGCGCCCAAGATCACCGCGCTGTCGTCCGCAATCGTCTCGAAGGGGACGAATCTCTTCACTGCGACGATGTTTCTGCCCTGCTGCCTTTTCATCGCGCTCTTTTCCCTGGCGTATCGCTTTGCGGTCGAGGAGTTCGGATGCTCGAAGTACTGCGCGGCCGTGTTCGCGACTTGCGTGTTCCTTCCGGTCCAGCTGATGAACTACCTGATGTACGGCACTGTCGATTCGGTCAAGTTCGCCTCGACGCTGTCTTCGGTGTTCGCAATGCTGATATGGTGGCGGAGTCGCAGCGCGAAGGACGCCGTCATGTTCTGGATGTGCCTGTCGACGTGCTCCGTGAGCAAGACCGCGGGATTCGGCATCTGGCTGATCCTTGGCGGAATCGCAAGCGCAGTCGGCTTCAGGCGGCAGCTCTTCCGCAGGCTTGCCCTCTGCTCAGTCGTCTTCTTCCTGCTGGTCGGGGCGTCACCGTATGTCACGCAGTGGATTCACGGGGGAAGCCCGTTCTATCCGGCGCACACCTTCGTGCAGGGGTGCGCCACAAAGGACCTTACGGGCGACTTCATCTCCAGCAGAAACGACGATGCACTCGACATGGGCTATCTCGGTCGCGTCGTGTATGCGTGGTTCTCGCCGAAACTGGCCACGAAATGCTCGGGCTGGTGTCTTGGCAGAAGCGACTACAAGCCGACCTTCAGCTGGCCGACTGCCAACGGATACGGCGACAACTTCTCGACTCTCATGTGCCTGAGTCTGTTGCTGCTGCCGTGCGTGCGGAACAGAAAGGTCGCGGCGTTCTTCGGCCTTGTGTTCCTTCTGGACAATCTGACGCCCGCGAAGTACCTGGGCTTCTGCAGGTATTTCCCCGAGATGTACGCAATACCCTTCGTGACGTTCATGGGCGCGATATACTGTCCCAGATGGAGCTGGAGAAGGGCGCACAGACCGGTGGTCGTCTCCTGGCAGGTCTTGCTGTCGGCTGTCGCGTTCCTCACGGTATGGAACCTTATTCAGTGGTACGACCTCACAACGTCGATGGAGAAGCTGCGTCAGGACCAGTACGCGAAGCTTTCGGGCGAGGCGTCCAAGGCGCAGATCAAGACGACGCCTCATTGGGCGTTCGGAACCGCTGCGACCCGCAGATTGCTGGCGGCGGGGATGACTCCCGTCAGCAAGCCGTCGAAGGACGCCGTCGTGGTGCATTACACCGACTCGTTCACCTGGTTCAGGACGATGGTCCCCGACACGAACAAGGCGGAGGCGGACCGTCTTGTCAAGGAGATGCAGCAGAGAAAGCAGATCAGGCACGGCATCATGGGCGCCCTCAACAAGCCTCTGCTGCTCTTCGCCAATTACGAGTTTGGCGGATACGGCTGGCCTAGCATGCTTTTCCAGCCTGATGTCGGCCGTTTGTGGAAATTCAAGAAGGAATCGAAGTAAGTGAGCGGCGGTGCTGACGGAGTCGTTGTCCTCATTCCGGCCTACAATCCGGACGAGAAGCTTCTGTATCTGGTGGAGAGGCTGAAGGGCGCGTTCGGCGACATCCTCGTCGTGAACGACGGGTCGAGCGTAGGCGGCGACGTGTTCAGGCGCGTCGCCGAGAAGGGCGTTCCGGTCGTCGTCCACGAAGTGAACAGAGGGAAGGGTGCCGCGCTCAAGACAGGCTTTAGGTGGATTGCGGAGCATCTGCCGAAATGCGCCGCAGTAGTCACTGCGGACGCCGACGGCCAGCATCGTCCGGACGACATAGTGCGCGTCGCAGAGGCGGCTCTCGTGAATCCCGAGTCGCTTGTGCTTGGCGTCCGCGCCTTCACGGGCAAGGTGCCTCTGAGGTCTCGCTTCGGAAACTGGTGGACGCGGCAGTTCTTCTTTCTGTTCACGCACATGCGCGTCGCCGACACTCAGACTGGGCTCAGGGGCATTCCCGTCTCGCTGATTCCGCGCATGCTGGAGATACCGGGCGACCGCTACGAATACGAGATGGCCATGCTTGCGGACGCCCGCCATCACGCCGCGCCTCCCGTGCAGATTCCCATCGAGACCGTCTATTCGCAGGGTAACGCCTCCTCGCATTTCAGCCCTCTGCTGGACTCCTTCCGCATCTACGGCGCACTGCTCCATTTCTGCGCGTCAAGCGTGGGGTGCTTCCTTCTTGACAACGCGATATTCACGGCCGTCCTCTTCGCCGCGATGCGCCTGACGGACTGGAAGCGCGCCACCAACACGCTTATTGCAATTTGCGTCGCGCGAGCGGTGTCCGCGAGCGTGAACTATTTCTACAACAGGCGCTTTGTGTTCCGTTCCGCGGCCGCAAAGCGGATGTCCATGCCAAGGTACTGGCTCCTTGTGCTTGCGGTGATGTCCGCCGGATACGGCTGCACGGCAGGCCTGGCCCGCATCCTTGATGTCAACGGAATCGCCATCACCGTGCTTAAGGTCGTGGTGGAGACGGCTCTCTTCTTCCTGTCGTACCAAGCCCAGCGCAAATGGGTCTTCCCAGTTGCGCGGGCTGGTTCGTGAGCGTCGGCCTGCCTTCGCCGAGCAGGGCCGCCGGCTTACCTCACTAGCACGCAGGTGCCGAAGTTGCCCCAGCGCCAGGTGAGACGGATCTTCTTCCCGGACGCCGCGTTGAACTCGTAGGACTTGCCGCCGTGCACGCCGACTTTGACCCACTCCGAGCCGTTCCACTCCTCGATCAACGCGCCCCTCACCTTGCGCTTCTTGCCGTCGCCGTCCACCGTGTCGGACGCTGTAAACGTATAGACTCCGTCCACGCGGTAGTTGCCAGTCTCTTCTTCGATCGTGCTGAACTCGCCCTCCGCGATCGTCACATTCGACGCAGGCGGGTTGCCCTTGAAGCGCGCCTCGTCGACCATGCGGTTGTGCTCCAGCTCCTCGTCGCTAAGCGAGCGGGTGTACACGCGAAGAGCCTGTATCTTGCCGGTGAGGCGGCGTTCGTCAACGTATGTATCATC
Source organism: Verrucomicrobiota bacterium (assembly GCA_016288465.1). GTDB lineage: Bacteria > Verrucomicrobiota > Kiritimatiellia > RFP12 > UBA1067 > UBA1067. The sequence goes on from JAEEZC010000298.1 coordinate 6,963, forward strand.
CCCTTCATTGTACACGCCGCCAATGTAGAACGGCTGGTTCTTGAACTGGTCCCACCACTTGCGCCATGAGCCATACCATTGATTTTCGACGGGCGCCACGCTCTGGAACAGCTGATACTTTCCTGCATGCCAGATGGCAGTGAGGTACTTGCCCTGCCATGATTTGCTTGGCAAAAGCTCAAAACGGCCGCTGCCGTCGCCGGAATTGTTGCGAATCTTGAAGAAC
>JAEEZC010000030.1 GCA_016288465.1 Verrucomicrobiota bacterium
GAAAGTGAACGCCTATGCGCGGTATCGCCTGTACAAGTTCCTCAACAGGAAGAGCCAGCGGCGGTATCGGCTGAAATACGCCGAGACCTACTACGGAGAACTACAGAAACTCGGGCTTCTAGCCCTCACGGGAAGGAGGTATTACCGATGACACCAGTTTCACACGGGAAGCCGTGTGCGGGAAGTCCGCACGCACGGTTTGAAGAGGGGGCCTCCGCACCGGAAGGACCGAGGCGGAAGGCTCTACTCCACACTACATTCAAGACTACTGGAACATGCTCTCAGGCGATAAACTACGAAGTCACGGACGGCGTCGTTACGAAGTGCGAGTTCGTCGGCGGGTGCCCCGGAAACACGCAGGGCGTCGCAAAGCTCGTCGTCGGCCGCAAGGTTGAGCAAGTCGTCGCGCTTCTGAAGGGCATACAGTGCCGCAACGGGACTTCATGCCCCGACCAGCTGGCACGGGCGCTGGAGCAGTCGAGGATGTAGCGCATGAAGATGCTGATCTATCTTGAGAAATCCGCGGTGCATGGCGGAATCGAAGTGTTCGCAGAGCACCACGTCGAGCGGCTTCGCGCCGAAGGCCATGAGGTTGAGGTCCGCTCGACTCCGTTTTCCGATCCCGGCTCTGCGTTCTCCGCCTACGACGAGATAATCGTCCACAAGTGCTCCGACGTCGCGACGCTCGAGAAGTTCCCGCCCGAGAAGACGACGTACTACGTCCACGACCACGAGCCGATATGTCCGCGCGGCTATGCGTACACGCCGCTGAAGCGCAACTGTTCGCGTCCTGGCGGGCTCTGGCCGTGCATCATGTGCGCGCCGGCGTGCCGCAACTGGCGCGCCGCGCTTGGACGCGTCTTCTCGCAGAAGCGGCGCATCGCCGCGATGTCGCGTTTCAGGAGGCTTGTGGTCATATCTGAGTTTATGAAGTCCCGTCTTGTCGCCAACGGACTGGATGCGTCGAAGATATCCGTGGAGCCTCCGAAGTCGCTCTCGGAATCCGTCGCCTCCCAGTTCTCCCATGCTTCCTTTTCGCCCCCCGTCGACCTTCTGTATGTCGGGCAGCTCATCCGCGGCAAAGGCGTTCAGCTTCTTCTGGAGGCGATGTCGCTCATGAAGACGAAACGCACTCTCGACGTCGTCGGAGTCGGCAACATGGAAGGGGAGCTGAAGGCGCTTGCTGCGAGGCTCGGCATCTCGGATCGCGTGAGGTTTCTCGGGTTCCAGGACGATTCCCGGGAATGGATGTGCCGCGCGGCATGCGTTGTCGTGCCGAGCTTCTGGCAGGAGCCGTACGGACTAGTCGCGGCAGAGGCCGTCGCGCTCGGCCGCAAAGTCGTCGCCTTCGCGATCGGCGGACTTCCCGAGGCGTGCCAGGGCAAGGCCACTCTCGTTCCGGCAGGAGACGTCGCCGCGCTTGCGAGGGCGCTGGACGGGGAGGTTCCATGAGCGATAAGGTCAGGGTGTTCGTCTTTGTGGACGCGCTTGGATGGGAGCAGGTCGAGAGATACGGCTTTCTGCGTGACCTTCTGCCAAACCGCCGGAAGATCGAAATGCAGTTCGGCTACAGCTGCACGGCGATTCCGACGATCCTGACGGGCGAGCGGCCCGCGGCCCACGGACATCTTGCGTTCTACGACTACGCGCCGGCAAAGAGTCCGTTCGGCGCCATGCGCTTTCTCGCGCCGTTCCTGCGTCCGCGCTCCTTCTGGCGTCGCGGAAGGGTCCGGAACGTGCTGTCGAGGCTGGTGAAGAGGCTCTACGGCTTCACCGGATACTTCCAGCTCTACGGAGTGCCGGTGGAGAGGCTTCCGATGCTCGACTACTGCGAGAAGACCGATCTCTTCGTGCCTGGCGGCATGGCTCCATTCAAGAACATCGCCGACGTCTGGAGGGACCAGGGCCTTAGGTACCACGTCTCGAACTGGCATCTTCCGGAGGCGGAGAACTTTCGCGTCGCCGCGGAGCTATTCCGAAGGGGCGCAGTCGACCGCGCCTTCGTCTACTCCGCCGCCTTCGACGCGCTGCAGCACGACAACGTCGGACGCGACGAGGTGCTGCGCCCGAAGGTCGAGAAGTACGCAGAGACCATTCGCGGGCTTCACGCCGCGCTCGTCGCCGGCGGACGCCCGTTCGAGCTTACGGTCTTCTCCGACCATGGCATGACGCCGCTCAGAGGAACCGCGGACGCGCCGGCGGCGCTCGCGAAGACGGGCCTTGTCTGGGGCTCAGACTATGCTAGCGCGATCGATTCGACGATGGCGCGGTTCTGGTGGCTCAAGGACGGCGCGGAGGGGAAGGTCCGGGCGGCGCTTGCGGCGCTTCCCGGGCGCTGGCTGTCCGAAGACGAGATGCGGCGTCACGGAATCTGGCGCGAAGACCACAAGTTCGGCGACGCGATCTTTCTTGCGGACGTCGGCGTGCAGTTCGTGCCGAGCGACATGGGAGTGAAGCCGCTGAACGGAATGCACGGATTCGCCCCCGACGACAAGGACTCGCAGGCCTGCTGGCTTTCGACCGAGCCGGTTCCCGAAAGCGTCACGCGCGTCTGCGACTATTTCATGGTCATGTCCGCCCGCTGAACATCTCCCCGGCCCTGCCATGCGGAAGCTGCGTTGGTAAAGTTCGCGGACTTAGTATCGCTACTTGCATATCGATACCGAAAGTGGTATAATACGCGCCCGTTCGCCCGGGAAAGGGTTTTCGGGCGCAAACGCAAGGAAGGTGCGAAATGGCAGAAACAACGGCAGTCACGGCCGCTGATCAGGCGGCCGACGACGGAATGGAGGCGTTCGAGCGGATGCTCGACCGCGTCAGAGCGGCGCAGAAGGCGTACTCGACGTTCTCGCAGGAGAAGGTGGACTCCATCTTCAAGACGGCGGCGCTTGCGGCGAACCGCGCGCGAATCCCGCTGGCGAAGATGGCCGTGGCCGAGACGGGCATGGGCATCGTCGAGGACAAGGTGATCAAGAACCACTACGCTGCCGAGTACATCTACAACGCCTACAAAGGCGTGAAGACATGCGGAGTGATCGAGCGCGACGAGGCGGCGGGCATCGAGAAGATTGCCGAGCCGATCGGCGTGATAGGCGCGGTCATTCCGACGACCAATCCCACTTCGACGGCGATATTCAAGACTCTCCTCGCCCTGAAAACGCGCAACGGAATCGTGATAAGCCCGCATCCTAGGGCGAAGAGCTGCACTATCGCGGCGGCGAAGATCGTGCTGGAGGCGGCGGTCGAGGCGGGCGCTCCAAAGGACATCATCGCGTGGATAGACAATCCCTCGCTGCCGAAGACGAACCTCCTCATGAAGGAGGCGGACATCATCCTCGCGACAGGAGGCCCGGGCATGGTCAAGGCCGCCTACAGCTCCGGCACTCCGGCGCTCGGCGTCGGCGCGGGCAATGCGTCCGCGATTCTCGATCCGAGCTGCGACATCGTCAATGCCGTCAATTCGATCATCCACTCCAAGACGTTCGACAACGGCATGATATGCGCGACCGAGCAGACGGTCATCGCCGACCAGAAGATATATGACCTCGTGAAGGACGAGTTCGCGCGGCGCGGCTGCCACTTCCTCAACGACAGGGAGAAGGACCTCGTCCGCAGAACCATGCTCATCAACGGCGCGCTCAACGCGAAGATCGTTGGCCAGCGTCCCGCGGCAATCGCGAAGATGGCCGGCTTCGAAGTTCCCGAGGACACGAAGGTGCTCATCGGCGAGGTGACTTCCACCGACACGAGCGAGGCGTTCGGGCATGAGAAGCTGACGACGATTCTCGGCATGTACAAGTCGGCCGACTTCGACAATGCGCTCGACATCGCCGAGGCGCTCCTTGTGAACAACGGCGGCCTCGGGCACACGTCGGTGCTGTGGATCGACGAGCTCAACGAGAAGGCGAAGCTCGACAGATTCGCGGACCGCATGAAGGCGTGCAGGCTTATCGTCAACAGCCCGTCGTCGCTCGGCGGTATCGGCGACATCTACAATTTCGCCATGCCTCCGTCCCTCACTCTCGGGTGCGGAAGCTGGGGCGGCAACTCCGTCTCGGAGAACGTCGGCGTCAAACATCTCATCAACATCAAGACAATGGCAATTCGCAGGGAGAACATGCTCTGGTTCCGCGCGCCCGAAAAGGTCTACCAGAAGAAGGGGTGCCTCGCGGTGGCGCTTCGCGAGCTTGGCGAGGTAATGGGGAAGAAGAAGGCGTTCATCGTCACTGACAGCTTCCTCTACGCGAACGGCTACACGCGGCCGATCGAGAAGTCGCTTGAGGCCCAGGGCATCATGTTCGCGACGTTCTCCGACGTCGCGCCGGACCCGACGCTCGCCTGCGCCAAGGAGGGCGCGAAGCTGATGGCCTCGTTCAAGCCTGACGTCATCGTCGCCATCGGCGGCGGCTCGGCGATGGACGCGGCGAAGATCATGTGGGTGCTCTACGAGCACCCCGAGTGCGACTTCATGGACATGGCGATGCGCTTCATGGACATCCGCAAGCGCGTCTACACGTTTCCGAAGATGGGCGAGAAGGCCTACTTCGTCGCGATCCCGACATCCGCCGGCACAGGCAGCGAGGTGACGCCGTTCGCCGTCATCACCGACGAGAAGACGGGCGTCAAGTATCCGCTCGCCGACTACGAGCTCATGCCCAAGATGGCGATCGTCGACGCCGACGTGCAGATGATGGCGCCTCCCGGCCTCACCTCAGCCTCCGGCATCGACGCCTTGTCGCACGCACTCGAGGCCTATGCCTCGATGCTCGCGACCTCCTACACCGACGGCCTTGCGATACAGGCGCTGAAGGACATCTTCGCGTACCTTCCGGCGTGCTACGACGCCGCGGTCGGCAAGTACGCCGCGCCGAAGGCGCGCGAGAAGATGGCCAACGCAGCGACGATGGCGGGCATGGCGTTCGCCAACGCCTTCCTCGGCGTGATGCACTCGATGGCGCACAAGCTCGGCGCGTTCCACCACATCCCGCACGGAATCGCCAACGCGCTCATGATGGAGCAGGTCCTCCGCTTCAACGCCGCCTCCGTGCCGCGCAAGATGGGCACGTTCCCGCAGTACGACCACCCGCACACCCTCGAGCGCTACCTCGAGATCGCGGACGCGCTCGGCGTCGGGGGGAAGGACGCCGACGAGAGGTTCGCGAACCTCCTCAAGGCGATCCGCGACCTCCAGAAGCGCGTCGGCATCAAGCCGACCATCCGCCACTACGTCCCGGACGAGAAGGACTTCCTCGCGCGTCTCGACGAGATGTCCGAGCAGGCGTTCGACGACCAGTGCACTGGCGCGAATCCGCGCTATCCGCTGATCGGCGAGATAAGGCAGATGTACCTCAACGCCTACTACGGCAGGCAGGAGAACGTATGAGGCATTCACTTCAGGGAAAGGACGTCAAGATGAAGAAGGCAACTGCGAAGAAGGCTCCGGCGAAGAAGGGCGCGAAC
>JAEEZC010000299.1 GCA_016288465.1 Verrucomicrobiota bacterium
CCGTCCGTCGACGGCTACGTAATCCGCACGGGCGAGATGTATTCGCACAACGTGCCGTACCACGGCGGCAACACGCCTCTTGATTTCCGCAAGCCTCTAGACGGATTCGTCGATACGCACGCGAAGCTCATGAACCTTCTCCGCGAGGAGATATGCGTCAAGGGCGGAAAGAAGGTGTTCTACCGCACTTGGGACTTCCGCCGCTTCCACATACGCCCCGACCTCTATCTCGCAATCACAGACCAGGTGGAACCGCACGAAAAGCTATTCATTTCAATCAAGCATACGGCTGGCGACTACTTGCGGTATGTGCCGTTCAATCCGACGCTCGGGATAGGAAAGCACAAGCAGATCGTGGAAGTGCAGTGCCAGCGCGAGTACGAGGGCAAGGGCGCGTACCCTAACTACGTCGTCAAGGGAGTAGTCGAGGGATTCGAGGAAAACGCCGCGTGTCCTGGGATTCAGGGACTTGGGGAGTTTCTGAAGGACAGCCGCTTCGCGGGTGTCTGGACATGGAGCCGTGGCGGCGGCTGGGAAGGTCCGTACCTCAAGAACGAACTCTGGTGCGCGATGAACGCCTTTGTTATGACCGAGTGGGCGAATCATCCGGAGGCCGGGGAAGAGGTGGCGTTCGGAAAGTTCATGGACCGCATCGGTGTCGCGGCGGAATCGCGCGATGCGTTCCACAAGCTTGCAGTTCTTTCCGCCGAGGCGGTCGTACGGGGAATGGGGTACATGCCGGACGAGAAGCTGACGGCCTGCTGGACGCGCGACCACTTCATCGGAGGCTTCGGCGACCCGGAACTTGACGCGGACGCGAACAGGCTTGTGAAGGAGAGCAAGGTCGCCGCCTCCCTCGCCAACCGCCGCGCCGCAGTAGAGAGGTGGCGCGAAATCGTGCGGCTCGCCGATTCGGTCAAGATTGTGGACAAGGCTGCCGAGTCGTACGTGCGCGTATCGTCGCGATACGGTCTTCACCTCTACCGCATCTACGAGGCGGGATGGACGGCGATGCTCCTTATGCGTCAGCGCGAGCAGACCGGGGATGCTGACGAAAGGGAAATCGCCGCAGCTGTCAAGCGCTACGACGAGGCTTGGCGCGACTATCGCGCCCTTGCCGCCGATCCGCAGTGTGCGACGCTGTTCGACGGACACTTTGCCGAGTACCATATTTCGCAGGATCACAACTCCATCGACCCCGCTCCCGGCATGGACGCCGAGGTTGACAAGGCGCGGCGTTTTTTGAATGGAGAACTGCTTCGGTGCGATGGCCTTGTCACCGAAAAGACTCCGGGATGGCGGTTCGAGGCGTCTGGTGCGAACGGTGGCGCGGCGTTCAATCCGCTTGAGGGATGGTATCCCGACAAGGGCGGAAAGCTCGTCTCGCCGCGCATCGCAATTCCCAAGGCGGGCGCGTACTACAAGCTTTCGTTTACGGGCTCTGCTCCTGTGCGGTCATACGAGACGGTCGCGTTCTACGATGCGGCGGGGAATATGATCGCGGACAACTATGACGTGATTTGTGGAGGGGAAGTTGGAGAGAATAGTTCGAGTTCGAGAAAGGAAGATAATAATTCCACTCTCCAGCTCCAACTCAATACTCCAACTCATTACGAGCGGGTTGTCTTTGCGCAGGAGGGCGTGAAGGCGGCGGAGGTCTTTTTCCAGTCGCCGAAGGGCTGCACGGTCTCGGACGTCAGGTTCGAGTCGGCGACGGTCGAAGATGCGGCCAAGTGGTGCGACGGCGTGTATGCGAAGCTGCCGCCACTCGATTTCGCGCCTGTGCATGCGAAATTGCCGCCTAAGACGTTGGATGCGCTTAAGACAGGGAAGCCGTGGCGAATCCTCATGTTGGGCGACTCGATAATGCAGGACACGTTCCATTCGCAGTTCCATGCGCTGGTGAAGCGGGCGTATCCGAAGAGCGATGTCACTTGGCTCGTCTCTGTGCGCGGTTCGACGGGATGCTGGTACTACTGCGACCCGGAGAACTTCAAGAAGTATGTCGCCGACTACAAGCCCGACTGCGTATTCATCGGCGGAATCTCCGGCTGGATACATCCCGACAAGCCGCTTAACGGAGGCCCTGCGATAGAGTCTGTCGCGAGGCGCGTCAACGAGGAGCTTGGCGCGGAAGTAGTAGTGATGACGCCGACTCTCGCGATAGATCTTCGCGTGCCGAAGGGAACGGAGCAGGGCACCGCCGTTGCGCCGTCTAAGTTCGACCACGCTGCGCTCGGCGACAGGGCGTGGAAGTACGATGTTGCTGCGGCAGAGGAACTGAAGGCGATCTGCGCGAAGAACGGCTGGCCCCTCTGGGACATGTTCACGCCCGCATACGACTGGCTTTTCAGGACTGGTCTCCCCTCTGAGTTCTACAGCCGCGACTACGTCCACTCCGGCGAACTCGGCAAGCAGCTCATCGGCCGCATTGCCCTCGGTTATTTCACTACAGCCGACAAGTCTGGATCAGGCGACATGACGGCGGACGCGATAGTGAACGGGGTACATGGATACATGCCTGACAACTACGTCGTGCCGAAGGAGCCGGAGGTGCGCGAGAAGCTTGAGTGGCTGAAAGACCAGAAGCTCGCGCTCATGATGCACTTCGGCATGTACTCGCAGATGGGAATTTTTGAGTCGTGGGCGCTGAGCGACGCGGACGCGCACTGGTCGCGCGTCCAGATCGACTGGACGGACGACGCGGAGGCGTTCAAGCGCCAGTACTGGGGCCTCTGGCGGTCGTTCAACCCCGTCCGCTTCCAGCCCGAGAAGTGGGCGCGGCTTGCGAAGGACGGCGGCTTCAGGTACCTCGTATTCACGACGAAGCACCACGACGGCTTCTGCCTTTTCGACACGAAGTACACCGATTTCAAGGTGACGAACCCGGAGTGTCCGTTCTCGAAGAACCCCCGCGCAGACATCGTGAAGAGCGTCTTTGACGCGTTCCGTGCTGAGGGGCTTGGCATCGCGGCGTATTTCTCGAAACCAGACTGGCACAACGTGGATTTCTGGGAGGACCACGGTGTCGGGCGCAAGGTCTCGCGCATGCCGACGTACGACGTGAAGGCAAAGCCGGAGAAGTGGGCGCGGTTCCGTGAGTTCACGAAGAACCAGATAGTCGAGCTGGTTCGCGACTACGGCCCGGTGGATGTCATCTGGCTCGACGGCGGACAAGTTCAGAAGAAGACAGGTCTCGACATCGACATCGAGGACATTATCGCGGAGGCGAGGAAGTTCAACCCCGCGCTCATCTCCGCCGACCGCACGGCAGGCGGTCCCTGCGAAAACGTGATAACGCCGGAGCAGACCGTCCCGCCGAAGCCGCTCGCCGTTCCGTGGGAGAGCTGCATAACGATGGGGACGGGCTTCTCGTACCGCTACGACGACACGTACAAGTCGCCTCGCGAGCTGGTCCATCTTCTGCTCGACGTCGTGGCGAAGGGCGGGAACCTTGCGCTCAATGTGGCGCCTGGTCCGGACGGACGCCTCCCCGAGCCGGCGATAGAGCGAATGGAGGCTCTCGGCGCGTGGCTCAGGGCCAACGGGAAGGGCGTCTACGCGACACGCACGGCCGCGCCGTTCGCGGAGGGCGACTGGCGCTTTACCGGGTCAAAGGACTGCAAGACCACATTTGCATTCCGCCTGTGGAAAGACGGCGAGCGTGATTTGCTTGCGCAGACCATACCTGCCGCCGCACCGGAGAAGGTAGCGCGCATCGTCCATCTCGGGACTAGTCTTGAAGTCCCGTTCAAGGTCACGTCAAACGGCCTTGCGATTCGCCTTCCTGAAACTTTCCGAACCGATCCCTACGCCGACGGCTTCGCGCTTCACACCTCGCCATAGACCCCGGCGAAGAACTTGCGGAAGCGATTTCACATGAGCGGCTCTTAAAAGTTGCAGAGGACTTATTTTGCCAGCTCTCTC
>JAEEZC010000031.1 GCA_016288465.1 Verrucomicrobiota bacterium
CAACATTCTACAGACTTACCTGAAGATCACCATCAGGCCGCCGGGCAGGATGTTTAGGACGAGTTTGGTGACGGTCGTTTCGTCCTCCGTCTCTTCAACCGTCTTCACCTCGTATTTGCGACTGTCGAGAGCCGTGCCCGTCACGGTCACGTGGTCGGCGAGATTCTCCGGCACGGACGCGAGGGTGCACAGAACATGGTCGCCGGTGCGAAGGCGTGTACCGTCGATGCGAATGGTCGCTGTGCCTTCGGAAGGAAGCGTGACGGGGACGATGTCGGGCGTCGCGAACTCGTACCCGGTGGATGCGAGCGCAAGCGTCGTGCCCGCCGCAAGCGAAACCGTGCCGCTGCCAAGAATCTTCTTGCCCGCGTTGATTTGCAATGTCGCCTTGTCAGCCACATACAGCGTTGTGTTTTCGTCGAAGCGTGTATTGTTCTTATCAACCGAGAGATCGCCGGTCGTATCAACGACAACCGTTCCGCGGCCCTTGACGGTGAAGCTCGCGCCTGCGCCCCAAGCGTGGAGTCGCCCGTTCAACGTGATCGTGCGGCTTATGGTCGGGTCGTCGTAGTCTGAAGTGTCAAGCGTAATGGAAGTGTCGTAGGTGGCTCCCTGCGCATAGAGAGAACTATCCGTATTCGCGCCGCCATTGTTTTGGCCGAGTGTCCAATCTGCGGAAGAATAGAGCATGACATGCGCACCCTTTTCTGCATAGAAACGTGAGTATTGTGCATTACGAGAAGATGGGAACGTCATTCCGTCCGATCCCAGCACCCACATGCCATCCTCCTCGCTTTGGGAGGACAAAATCATATAAATTTTGCCAGAGCCAGAACCGTCATAGGCAAGCCCTTTTGCACGAATAGGCTGTGTCTTCGCAGTAACGGTTTCATACTGATATATGGCGATTGCGGCGTCTCTGGTATAACCGCGAGCCTTGCCGCCGACCGTCACAGTCCCTTCGTTATTGTGCAGGAACGCGCCGCCCGTCGTCACGAGGTCGTTCGCGACTGTCAGCGACGCGCCCTGCGCAATAGCGAGTTTCGCCGCGTTCGTCAGAGTGTTTACCTGTAGATCGCCAGCACCTACCGTCACAACGGCAGAACCGTCGAGAATGGTAATGGTGTCGGGGCTAAACGTGTCGCCGACGGCGAGATTCGCAGGAGTGGCGCAGAATATGTTGGCGTTGCCGGTCGGCAGACCGTTCGCCCAGTTGGCGGCATTGCTGAGGTTGCCGTCGTTCGCCGCGCCCGTCCAGTAGTTGTCGAGAGCCGGGCCGACACTTTCGACGACAATCGACTTGTTGTCTTCGCCCCCAATCGTGAACATGGTTCCGGGTGCGAGCGGACACGTCACCTTGGAAAGGTCGCTGCCGGTCAAGTCGGACGTGTACGCCATTACCGTCTGCCCCGCGGCTGGGACGCCAGCGACGACAAGCCCGTGAGACAGGATATTGTTTTTGGCGGTTTCGTTGGCAACCACGAGCGTCGTGCCTGGCGTGACACAAGTCTTGCCGGAGTAGCTTACCGCGCCGTTCAGTGTGGTCGTTCCGGTGCCGGTGAAGGTCAAGCCACCCGTGCCGCTGAGTGTAGCTGCGATAGTAATAGAAAGCCCGCCGTTGTCAATCGTGCCGCCGCCAGCATTGACGGTGACGGGAAGCCCACTCCTAATAAGATTGCCGGTCGCCTTGTTTGCGACGAGCGTTCCGCCGTTGAAGACAAGAGATCCTGCGCCGTTGTTTTTACGCACATGCGCAGTCTTCAATTGTCCGCCGTTTAGGTTTATAGTGCCGGTAGAGCCGCTATTATTCCCGATATACGTCCATTTTTCGGTGGTGCTGGAACCGACCTCCACAGTTCCCCCGTTTATCGTAAGCGTTCCAGTGCCATTGCGTCCAACTTGCAAATCGCATTTCGAGAGCAATGTCCCGCCGTCCACGACAACAAGACCCTCCGATCCTTCATTGTATCCAATGAATGTCACGTTATTGCCGCTTCCGTTTACGGTCACGGTTCCTGAATTGATGTTCAATTCACCATACGAACCCGTTATCCAACCGACAGCCATCCACGTACCGACAGACAAATCACCAGACACATTGTTCACAATGCCTGTCGCACCGCTTGCGGATCCTATAACGTAGTAGCCACCTTCCGAACGACCAGTTTCGTTACGAATATCTGTTTGGCCAGTGGCACTGCCAACAGCAGTATGCGCCCATGCACCGCCTGTCGCGAGCGCAGTGGCGATTGCAAGTGTCGCGGCAAGACGGCGCGCCGCCCGTTTTGTTGCTGAGGTTTTCATGTTTTTCGCCTCCTGTTTGGATGTTGTTGTTTCATGGGGTAAGAATTCAGTTGACCGGTGCCGCGTTGATGCCGCGCGCGACCATCGCATCGCGGTGGATCGCGACACGGCGCTTGAAGTCCGCAAAGTCGCGCTTCTTCGGGTCCGGGTACGTCCAGAGAACTTCGGCCATCGCGAAGCCGCGCGGCCAAAGTTTCCATTCGAAGTCCTTGCCGTTGTACGTGACCTCCGTCCAGTTGTTGCACTGGCCGCCGACGACTTTCTGCTGCGATTCCGGCGGCAGTTCCGCGAGCGGATCGAACGAGTACGCCTTTTCGAGCGTCACCGGATTCCTGCCGTTGCCGAAATAGCGGTGGTTGTCGCCCTCAAGGCTCTGGCTGTAGTCGAAGTAGCAGAACCGCTTGTGGCTGTTTACGATCTCGTGTCCAGCTGCCGCCGCGCGCGCCGTCCGCTCCGCACCCTCGCTATGCCAGCGCATCCCCATCGCCGAGGCGGGCAGGTAGCCTTCCTTCGCATCAAGCATTTCGTCCCAGCCGATGGCGCGGCATCCCTTCGCGGCAAGATAGTTGACGGCGTGGCGCGTGATCCACGCCTGAAGGTCCTTGACGTCCGCAATGCCCTCGCGCTTCATCATCGCCTTGCACTTCTCGCATTTTTTCCAGCCGTAGCGCCAGCACTCGTCGCCACCGATGTGGATGACTTTCGATTCGGGGAAAAGGTCGCACACCGTATCGAGCGCGGCTTCGACGAACTTCACGGCATCAGGGTTTCCGACGCACATTGGCGCGCGCCCCTTGTCGCGCGGATTGTCCGCCGTGCAGGTAAACTCGGGATATGTGCTGGACAGTTTTCGGAAATGCCCCGGGAAGTCCACCTCCGGCACAATCCTGATATTGCGCTTGGCGGCGTATTCGACCACCTCGCGGATGTCGTCCTTCGTGTAGCAATCGCCCTTTTCGGTGATTTTCGGATAGCCCGGAACCTGAAAGCGCCACGCTTCGTTGTCCGTCAGGTGCCAGTGGAAGACATTCAGCTTGTATCTCGCCATCTCGTCAATGGTGCGCTTGACCGTCTCTTTGCCGAGGAAATGCCGGACATCGTCGATCATCACCCCGCGCCACTTGAAGCGCGGCGAGTCCTTGATCTCGCAGCACGGGATGCTCGCGCCGTCCTTGAGCTGCTCCAGCGTCTGCCGCGCATAGAACTCGCCCGCGTCGTCAGAAGCGCGAATCGTCACGCTCTCAGGCTTGACGGAAAGCTCGTAGCCCTCCGGCGGAATGCCCGCGACGCGCTCGATCTTAGGCTTCGCCGCATGCGCACACGTTCCGCCCGTCAAGACGATTTCGCGCGGCGCGGGGATGAGCGCGGGCACTTCCGCAGAAGCACCGACGTCAGCCGCCCAGACACAACTCGTCGCAGCGAGGATTGCAAGCACCGCAGCAAGACAACTCGTCGCCCGTTTTGTTGGTGTCTTCATTGTTGTGTCTCCTTGATAGTGGTTAGTGGTTGGTCGTCAGTCGCTAGTGGCCCTGGAAGTCCGAAGTCTGAAGTCCGAAGTCATCCTCTGCGCGAGACAAAAACGATTCCTCACCACGCCGCGCGGAATGCGCTACAAGGCCGGAATTTCGCGTTCTGCCGTTTTCTCGGCAATTATAGGGGGGGGGTGGCACGGGCAACGCAGAAGTCACCAGAAGACCGTCCTGCGGCCTCTGTGGCGATGCCATTCAGCATGGCTATGTCTGCGTATTTCTGCATCAAGTCAATTCTCTTTGGATGATACACTCACGCCCTTTGTGCCACCATTATACTAAATAATCCTTGGACTTGGAACATGCCGTTTACCAGTTTTTACCACTTTTTCGTGGGGCGTGTTTAAGCGCGTCGCGGGCACTCCCCACGGCGCTAAACCGAAAATCGTTCACGCCGGCCTCCGAAACGGATAAAGTTCTCGTTCTTGCCTCATTGAGCGCCAGACGGGATTGCGCTATGTAGTGTTGTTGGCTGACGATTTCCGCCGCATGCGCCATGAGGCGTTTATCGCAAGACACTCCAATCCAAAGCGGAATGCGAGGCCGGGAACCATAAAGTTGGAACCGTCAACGAACTGCCGCACAGTCTGCTTCTTGAAGCGGGCTGGCGGCAGGCGCTTTTCGAATGTCATCTCAACGGCGCGCAGTTGACGACTCTGGATATCAGCCGCCTGCGCTCAATCGCCGCGCGGCGCTCGAAGTCCGCGAAGTCGCGCGGCGAAGCCGGGGCGGACCACACCGCCTCCGCAAATGCGAAGGCGCGCGGCCACAGCTTGAAGGCCAGGTCGTACTCATTCCAGACGCACTCGCTCCAGAGACAGCATTCGGCACCCAGCACACGGCCCTTTGCAACATCCGTCATGCCTTCGAACGGATTGAACGCATAAGCCATTGCAAGCGAGCAGCGCCTCTTCGGGCTCATGTAGGTGAACGGGTCGTCCTTTACGCCCTGCGGCACCGAGAAATACGTGGACATTAGCGCCGAGACGACGACATCGTGGCCCTTCTCGGCGGCCGCGACGGCGTACTTCTGCTTTCTCCAGCTGTGGACGACTGTTTCCGGACCAGGATCCCCGGCAAGCACCTCGTCCCAGCCTATCGCCCTTCTGCCCTTCTTCGAAAGGTATTCGGTGAAGTGCCGCGTCACCCAGGCCTGAAGGGCGTCCTCGTCCCTGAGGCCTAGAGACCTTATCCTGGCCTGGCACTTGAGGCATTCCCTCCACCGCCTCTTCGGGCACTCGTCGCCGCCGATATGGACGTACGTTCCGGGAAAGATTGCGCAGACCTCGTCGTAGACCTGCTCCATGAAGCGAATCGCCTCGTCGTTTCCGGCGCAGAGGACTTCGTCCTCGACGCCGTTCATCGTGCGCGGCTCTCGCGAAAGCCCTTCACGGCATGCGAACTCGGGATGCGCGGCAAGCAGCGCTCGGACGTGTCCGGGAATCTCGATCTCGGGAACGACAGTGACGAAGCGGGCCTTCGCGTAGTCAAGTATCTCCCGCACGTCCGCCGCGGTGTAGAAGTACGGACCGTACGGCTGCCCGTTGCCGCGATAGTCGCGGGGCTTGCCGGTGCATCCGTGCACGGCAGATTCGGAGCGCACCGAGCCATACTTGACCAGCTCGGGAAAGCGCCGCAGGTCGAGCCGCCATCCCTGGTCGTCGGTCAAGTGCCAGTGGAAGACGTTGAGCTTGTAGTCCGCCATCAGGTCGACAAGGCCACGCCGTTCGAGGAGATGTCGATGCGATATCCTTCCGGCGGCAGCGCCGCGTCGCGCGCAAAGCTCACGTCGCTCTCCGCAAACGTGCATGTGCCGTCGCGCCATTCAACTTCGCGCGGCATCGGCATCAACGCCAGCGCAGCCATCATAAGTCCAAGTGCCGCCATTTCGTTTTCTTCAGAAGGACAAAGGACGCGTCTCACTGCATTTCATGCTCCGTCCAGCGTCCTGAAGCCCTGCGCCATTATACCAAAGAGGCGCGATCTTCCGACACGCCCCCTTTCGGGGGCGGGGGCGAAACGCGCTGCCGGAACTTCATTTTTGGTATAATGCGACTGTGAGACTGCCAATGACACTGCTGTCCGCGCTCGCGCCTGCGGCCGCGTGGTGCGGAAACGTCGTGACGAACGCGACGGAGCTTCTGACGCACCTCGGGTTCGGCGGCAGGGAGGGCGTTGCGTTCGCCCTGGAGGCGACGGTCGTCTGGAGCTCCTCGCATGCGTCGAGGGCGTTCTACGTCAAGGCTGCGGACGGGTACATACAGCTCATCGACGACGCGACGTGGCCGAACTCCCTTCTCCACGACGGCGACGTCGTCATTGCGAGGGGAAAGTCAAAGAGCTTCGTCAACAAGACGGGAAAGGCCTTCACCATCGCCAGCTGCCGCGCAATCGACGTCGTCTCGCACACAGTCCCGGATCCGCCGGTCGACACCACCATAGACGACGCGCTCTCAGGGCGATACAGGTTCCGCCCGGTTCGGGTCGAGGGCACGATACGCGACGTGTTCGAGGACGAGATAGACCACCGATACATCCACATCGTCATGTCCTCCGGCACAAAGTCCATCGGGCTCGCGCTGCCGGCGTCGGAATGCGACGGCAGGGCCATCGCAAAGCTCATCGGAGCGAAGGTCCGCGCAACAGGATGCTACTCGTCCCTTTTCAGCGGATTCCGCCGCGTTATACTGACCGAGATAGCGCTGCATTCCGCCGACAACATCGAGATCGTCCGGCCGCCGCCCGAAGACCCGTTCGCCGTGCCGCCGCTGGAGTCCATCTCTGCCAACGAGACCGCGCAGGTCATGCACCTCGGGCGCCACACCGCCAAAGGCATCGTCATCGCCGCTTGGCAGAATCTAAACTTCGCGATCAGGTCCGACGCGGGCGCAGTGGCAAACGTCAGGCTGGCGGAGGGTCCGCTGCCTGAGTGCGGCGACAGCGTGGAAGTGGCAGGGCTTCCCGACACTGACCTCTACCGCATCAACCTGCGCAGAGCGATATGGCGCAAGGCATCGGGCTCGGCAAGGCGCGCACCCGAGACGGCGGAACCCGCAGACGCCGCCGCGCTCTTCACTGACGGCAAGGGGCATTACGAGCTCAACCCCAGCTTCCACGGCAGGGCGATCTCGCTGCGCGGCATCGTGACTGGTGTGCCGTCCGCAGGGCTGAACGACGGAATCGTCCGCCTTCAGTGCGGGGACTTCACGATGACGGTCGACGCGAGCGCGGTGCCGGACGCGATCTCAGGCGTGGAGCTCGGCAGCGAGGCGGAGATTTCCGGCACATGCATACTGGACACCGAGCGCTGGCATCCTAACGAGCCACTGCCGCGCATCCTAAACGTGTCCCTCGTCGTGCGAACGCCGGCGGACGTGAAGGTGCTCTCGCCTCCTCCCTGGTGGACGCCCGCCAGGCTTCTCGTGCTAGTCGCCGCGCTTTTCGCCGCGCTTGCGGCTATACTGCTGTGGAACTTCCTGCTGCGCCGCCTTGCGGACAAGCGCGGACGCGAGCTTCTGCGCTCGAGGCTCTCGCAGGAGGAATCCCGGCTCAAGGTGCAGGAGCGCACGCGAATCGCGGTGGAGCTGCACGACACCATTGCGCAGAACCTGACGGGCGTCTCGCTCGAGATCGACTCCGCTGAGCAGCTCGCGAGAAAGGACCTTGACGGAATGCTGAACCACCTCGGCATGGCCTCGCGAACGCTGCAGTCATGCCGGAACGAGCTGCGCAACTGCCTCTGGGACCTCAGGAGCCGCGCACTTGAGGAGCAGGACCTCAACGAGGCGATCCGGCGTACAGTCTCCCCTCTTGTCTCAGACGTCGACCTGTCGATACGCTTCAACGTCCAGCGCAGGCGCCTGACCGACGACACCGCGCACGTGCTCATGCGGATCGTACGCGAGCTTGTGACGAACGCCGTGCGACACGGAGGCGCATCGTCCGTGAAGATCGCCGGCAATCTGGACGACGACACGCTCAGCTTCTCCGTGCGCGACAACGGCTGCGGCTTCGACCCCGACAAGCGTCCGGGCGTG
The DNA here is from genome assembly GCA_016288465.1 of Verrucomicrobiota bacterium. Taxonomy (GTDB): domain Bacteria; phylum Verrucomicrobiota; class Kiritimatiellia; order RFP12; family UBA1067; genus UBA1067. Next base: position 7,871 of record JAEEZC010000031.1, read on the forward strand.
TTGCAGGGGCACTTCGGACTCCAGGGCATACGCGAGCGCATGACCCAGTTCGACGGCGTGATGAAGATCGAGTCTTCTCCGGGAGAAGGCGCGAAGGTGTCGGTAGCCCTAAAGCTCAAAAAC
>JAEEZC010000300.1 GCA_016288465.1 Verrucomicrobiota bacterium
AGCCGATGCCGAACATTACGGCATTGACGGCAGAATCAACATCCACGGCGGCAACGTCACGGCTGCCGGCGGCTACGGCATATATGACGGGAGTGTCAACGGCGGCATCATCATCAAGGGCGGAACCGTCACGGCGACTTCCAAGGGCGACGGCAGAGGCATTTCCGCCGGCGGCGGTGGCATCGAGATCCATGGCGGCAACGTTACGGCCACGGCGCAGGGCGCCGGCTGTGGCATTTACGTCTGGAACGGTGATTTCAAGATCTCCGGCGGCAGCGTCACGGCTTCCGGCGCAATCGCCGGCATCAGCGCGGTGTCGGGCAATGTCCTAATCCACGGCGGCAACGTTACGGCAACCAGCGGTCCGTTGGGACATGGAATCTACGCCGAGGGCCTTACTAGCGAGATCGTCCTAGGCTGGACGGATCCCGCCGACAGAATCACCGCCAGCAGCTACATCGTCTATCGGTTAACTGGAGTGCAGAACCCCGTTCTTGCCGAAAACGGCATTCGCGTCAAGCTCGGGCAGCTGCTTGCGGATGGCAGCTCCGTCTACGAAGGCGTGCTCGACAGCACCCAGGTCTCCGCCATTGCCGGCAAGACCCTGCGGCCGTGGCGGAACTACAATGATCCTGAGGGCGTTGCGATCGAGTATCCCTCCGTTGTCGACTGGCTTATGGCGAACGGCTTCACGCAAAGCGACATCAACGCCCTTGGCGACGATTCCGACGCCACGGACAAACTGTACGAGTGCTACCTGCTCAACAGCTCCGTCAAGGCGCTGAATCCGGGCGGTGCGCTCAGCATCACCGGCTTTGCGGTCAGCAACGGTGTCGTCTCCGTCACGGTGCAGCTCATGCGGCATTCGCCGTTGGGAGCTATCAACGGCGAGCTCCATCTCTACGGAACGGATGACCTTGCCGTTGGCTTCGGGCCGATTGCAAAAACGTGCATCGTCTTTGGCGACGGCGATTCGACCTTCGACACTGGCAAGGCCGCCGGCCCGCTTGCGCAGACCGTGACCGCCACCTTCAGCGCCGACGATGTCCCGGAAAGGTTCTTCAAGGCCAAGATCGAGTCTGCGGGGGAATGATGGGGACCATGGGGACTATGGCGACTTTGGGGACATCCTGCCACCTCGGTCGCCAATGTCCCCACTGTCCCCATTCCTTCGGCGGCGTCAGTCAGCTATAATGCTCGTTTGACCTAAGCCTGTCGCCGCCCTTGCTGCCGACGGTTCCCGCGGGCGTCATGAGCAGACGATGCAGGCGCCGCGCATGCCTAGGCACGACAGCTGCCAGCGTCTCGCAGCGCGGCCTTCCAGCCTACTCCGGCGCCCTTCCGGTCCGCCAGGTGATCACTTCGCCTGGCGGATGACTGCGCCGCCGCCGCGGACGAGGCCGAGGTCGAACGACGTTCCGACGGACGCCCAGGTCCCCTTCTCCGCGTCCAACAGCTCCGCCGCGAAAGGCGAATCGACGCGGATTGTGCGGTCCTTCTTGTAGTCGCAGTTCACGACCATCAGGTATGCGCGACCGTCCGGCGCCGAGAAGCGGGTGACGAGCGTCGTGTCCACATGGCGCTCGTTCGCGCCGATCTCGGAATACGGCGTCTCGGGAGAGATCCTTATGAGCGCCTGCGCTCCGAAGGGCGTCGTGCCAGGCGCATGCGAGCCCTGCATGTACGCGCCCTTGAAGCGAAGTCCGCGAAGAGCGCGCGAAAACGCGATGAACTCGCGGTTTATCCTCTTCACGCCCTCGTACTTCTCGCCGACCGTCCCGTCCAGCGCGGCAATCGTGCCGGTGTGGTCCGCCCTGCCGTACACGTACCAGTAGAGTCCGCTCGCGCCGAACGCCGCGGTCGTGTGGGCGAGGTAGCGCATTTCGTCCACGTTCGGAATGCGCGGCGACCTCGGCGACGCGAGGCTTCCGGGAACCCATGTGCAGGCCTGGAGCCCGTTCCAGAACGGGACGCCTCTTGCCGCGGCGTTCTGCCGCACGATTCCGAGGTTCAGGAAGTATTCGGTCTTGTCGCCGGTCGTCATGAACTGGTAGTAGTCGTAGGTCAGCAGCTCCGGCTGGTACACGTCGCAGAAGAGGCGCACGTGCTCCCAATACGCGGCGATCTTGTCGCCGCCGAAGCCCATCCGGCGCGGTTCGTCGCCCTTTCCGCCGACGCCAAGCTGCTTGTAGTTGGCGTATGTCGGCAGGAGGTTGTGCCAGCACGGATGATTCGGGTCGAGCTCGTGGACGAACTCCCTGACGCGCGCCAGCTCCGGAAAGAGGTCCGCCGACGCCTCGTCGAAGTGCTCGTAGAGGTACAGCGCGGGATGGTTCTTCACGCGGTTGACGCGTTCGGCGAGGGCGGACTTCTGAGCGGGGTCGTCCAGATCTACCTTCGCCCACTCGGTCGCCGGGTCGATGCTGTAGATGACGCGCAGTCCGTGTTTCGCCGCGATGTCCAGCTCCTCCGGCGTACGTGCCCACACAGTGTTGAAGCCGCCGTCCTTCAGCTGCTTCGCCGAGGCGTCGGTCATCGCGAGGCTGATGCTGTTCGTTCCCGGGCAGCCGGGCCCGAACCAGTATGTCGTCACCGGCTCGCCCGGATCCCATGCCGCGCCCGCCGACGCGCAAGCCGCGGCAAACGCGACCGCGACAGCAAATGTAGTCTTGTCCATCCCCCTTTTTCTCCTTATTTCCGTCTTTACTGTAGGACGTAGGACGTATTCTACCATAACAGGAGGCATTTTGTCACTTGCCATGCGCAACTGCCGCGAGTGGAACCGACTGAAGTTGTCCCCCTCGGCTCTCATTCCGTCCCTAATCGCCAAGGGACAAACCCCCATTGGCATTTTCGCATAGGACTTCAGACTTCGGACATCAGACTTCAGAACTTTCTTCAGTCCGAAGTCAGAAGTCCGACCGGTTCGGACACGCGCGCGACGTCGGCCCCTACCTCGGGATGATCCCGAAGCGCGACCAGTCGGGCGACGACGACAAGCAGCTGCACATCACCCACGCCGGATCCGAAATCGCCCGCAAGGCGCTCGTGGAGTGCG
>JAEEZC010000301.1 GCA_016288465.1 Verrucomicrobiota bacterium
ATCGTGAGACTGCCCACTCCGGGATCCTCGTCGTTCTTGATGACGATGCGGTCGGCGCAGAAATTGCCGCCGTTGATGGTCAGGCTGCCCTTGTTCCTGACGAGCGACGCCGTCGACGCCTTTGCTGGCCACAGCGTCGCGAAGACCGTTCCAGTTGAGGGATCGCTGGTGTCGTCGATCACGACCGTGGCGCCGTTCACGACGTCGAGCGTGTAGTAGTTCGGCGTCGCGGACTCTATCCTGTGGCCGTTCAGGTCGAGCGTCACATTCATGCCCGACGCGAAGACGATCGCAGTCGGAGGCGTAAGGTCCGCAAGCAGCGTCACCGTCGAAGCTGTGCCGTCGGCGGGAACCGCGGCCCACGCCGCCGCGAAGTCCTCGTACTTCGTCTCGCCGACCTGCGCGACGTAAGAACCAAACTTGACGCCATACTGACCCTCGCCATCATCCACGGGGATGAATCCCTCGGCGCAATATGCCGCCGGCACCGGAGCGTCGAACGTACCACCGCTTATTACAATCGTTCCGGTCCCCGTATAAGGCGCAAAGCTATTGAACGCGCCACCCGTAATCGCTATCGTTCCAGCGTCAGCATAGACGTCCTCATTGAACTCACCGTCGTTGATTGTGATGCTACTGCTGGCGGACCACGTCGCGATGTAGTTTCCAAAGTAGGTATCCTCGCCGCCAACGACAATCGAGTAATCGTTCACGGGACCGTACGCCGGATTGTCCGCGACAGAAAGCGCCGCGTTCGACACTTCTATCCAGCAGTTCGTGACAAGAAGCGAACCGCCGCTGGGATCGTGATCGCCTACGCGCTGGGACACTATGCCGTAAGTCGCCTTGACGCTCTGATGCGGGTCAACGTCGGAGATGATCGAGCAACCGTCGACCGTAATCGTGCCGCTCCCGTAAATCTCAATGCCCGCCGTGGAATCGGTTGTCGTCGCCGGTCGCTCCATGTTGACGATCACGGTATCCTTTATGGTTCCGTGAGCCGAACCCTTTATCTCGATGCCTTTCGTAAACGCGCCGCTACGGCTGTTTGCGCAGTCGATGTAGCAGCCCGTCACATTGAAAGTCCCGCCATAGAGGAACATGCCGCCGCGGTTAAAATCGCAGACGTACACATTGTCCATGTTGAACGTTCCGGTGAAATGCGAAGAGACATATATCGGCGCATGGCCAATGTCCGATGCGGCATTGCAGCCGAACTGGGCGATTCTGACATTGGACAACGTGACCGTTCCGCTCCCGTTGATGAATATGTCGTTGGTCCCAGTCGCACCTGCCTTGCCACATATAGTGTAAAGCGGCTCACCGTTTGCATCGACCGCGCCGGTAATCGTAAGGGACTTGGCAATCTCCATCTCCGCACCGCCAGAGAGCGACGTGTCGTCCGCAAGCAGCGTCACGGTGGAGCCCGCGTCAGCGGCGTTCACCGCGTCCAGCAAACCAGTGAAGTAGGTGAGCGCGCCGGAGACATACGCCTGCGCCACAGCCGCAGTCGCCGTCGGCAGAGTTCCGGCGTCAGTGCCGACAACGACATCACCGTTCGCCGTAAAGGTCGTGCTGCCACCGGAGACGACATACGCGCCGTCAGGAACCCATGCGACAACCACTTCGGTTCCGCTGAAAACGCAGTAGCCGCCGTTTTCGCATGCGACCTCGACGCCATTTGTAGTTACCACCGGCACAGTCCCTGCGACTGGCGGGACCGTCACCGTCACTGCATTGAGGGATGCCGAGTATGTCGAGGTGTATGTCTGAGACGCATCGGACACTGGCGCGAGCGCAGGCGTCCAGCCGGCAAACGCATAGCTGTACTGGACGGTCGGCGCCTTAGCGGGCGTCGCGCCAAGATACTCCGCCGTTGCGCCAACCGCAACATTCGTCTCGAAAAGGACGGTCTCGCCGTCTTCGTCTACGAACGTCACTTTCCAGCCAGCAACGACGCCATATACCGTCCGAGTTGCTTCTTCCTCAGCAAATTCATGCTCTTCAGGAATATAGCCCTCTGCGCAATACTGCTCGGGAACCGCACACGAGAACGCCCCACCGGAAACGGCGATCGTCCCAGTGTCGGCAAGGTCGGTAGCGATCGTGCCGCCCGAGAACGTGCCAGTGGTCAACCTTGCCGAGCCGCCCTCGACATAGACAACGATCGGCTCGCCTTCGCCGGACTGCTCGGCGGTGAACGTGCCGCCGTTGACCGTAAGCTCGCCATCGGCATCTGTCACCATAAGGACATTGTCGATTGCGGCGAACACGCCGCCGTTGATGGTCACAGCGCCACCACCAACATCCACTACGTCATTGAACGTGCCGCCGTTGACAGCTGTTGTGCCGCCAGCCGTCATGATGCCGCCGTTGAACAGGCCGGACGTTATCGTCACATCGCCGTCATCGATTCCGATTGCGCCAAACGCCCCGTTCGCGATAGTGACCTCTCCCCCGGTGATCCACAAGGCCAGATCGAGTCCGGCGTCCACTGCGCCATCTCCGGCAATCAGCACTTCGCCACCAGAAACGCCTATGGCGTAGCCATCCTCGTTTGCGTCGCCTGTCGTGATTCCATAGCCGCCAAGATCGAGCGTGATCGATTTGCCGATGTCCAGCGCCGAATCCAGTTCAACGTCCGCGAGCAACGTGACCGTGTCGCCGTCCTCCGCCGACGCGACTGCCTCGGCGAGAGTCTCGTATTTGGCAGTTGAAGAGCCGTCATGTCCGACAACGGACGCCATGGCGAATCCAACCGTGTAATAGGTCAGTCCATCGCCGAAATCATCGCGTACATTGACGGAGGGAATGTAGCCGTCGGCGCAATAGGCAATTGGCACGCCACTGCCAAAGCCGTTCGCGTTCGACGACCACCAGCCTCCTCTGACGACCGGCAACGTCGTGCTCCCATTGGGTATATTGTTTCTGGAGGAAATGCTGCCACCCTCCACAACCACAGTTCCATGATTTTGCCCGAATGTACGTCCAGTGCTTCCAATCTCGATGCGACCACCGTAGATTGCAAATGTCGCTCCGGCATTGTTTGCCCACAAGAACCCAGTGGCGGCATTGAACGTGCCGCCATGGATCTCAATCGTACCGCTGTTTAGAAAGCCATACGCCGACTGAACCGTAACTCCATCGTACGCGAGGAAACGAGACCCCGAGCCAACATTGATGGCATAGTCTCCGGCCTCGGTCGACCTGACAATGACATTGCCCGAAATGCTCATGGTCGCAGACTCGACAGTTTTCAGCATCGAGGAAACTTTGCCTGTATCGCTTGCGACATACGTGCCGCCCAGGATGTTGACAGTAGACGTTCCCTCGGCGCTCATCGCGCACACCGGAGAGTCCATCGTACCTGCCGAACGGCTGTCGATTACGGTAAGAGTGCCGCTCATCTGTCTCCAGAGATAGGAGTTGCGCGTCGAAAGCGTGCAACCGTTGAGATCGAGCGTGATGGATTTCCTGAACTGGAGATTTTCAAGCGTTGCGTCATCGCGCAAAAGCACAAGCGTCTCGCCATCTTTGATGACTTTGAGAGCGCCGTTGACCAGCGTGTCGTACTTGTTCGTAGTGGCGCCGTCGGCCGAGACGACCATGGCAACCGGGTTCAGCGTAGCGCTGTAGGTCGCCGTATATGTCTGATCCGCATTGGCAACCGCCACGATCTCGGGCGTCCAGCCTGCAAACGCATAAGAATACTGTACATCCGGAGCCTTCGTCGGCGTCGCGCCAATATACTCCGCCGTGGTGCCCATCAAGACATTCGTCTCGAAAAGGACGGTCTCACCGTCTTCGTCGACGAACGTAACGTCAAACAAGTCGGACTCAACCGAGTAAAGCCCTGTCTCGGGGTCAGGCCCGACAGGGTGATAGTGTTCGGCGCAAAGCTCTGCCGGCACGGCGACGTTGAAAGTACCGCCCGAAATCGACAGTGAGGCGGTCACTCCCGCATGGGACTGAAATCCGGAACCTCCCTGCAACGATACATTACACCCCTCACCAATAGAAACCGAGGCATTCTGTGCTATGAAATTCCGGCCTTGCGAGTTGAAGTCCGCAACGGCTCCTCCTCTCTGATTGATTGAGCAATCCTCAAACGAAACAGATATATCATCATCATCAATCGCTACTCCTGTGCGACTTGCACTAAATGTGCTGCCATAGGCTAAAATGGAAGAACCAGCTGTGCCTGCAGAACTGTCCTTACCCCTCAACTCAAGGCACACCTCACCAATCAGCGTACTGTTGCTAATTACCATCCCCACAGGATTAAACGTCGTGACAACCCATGTGGATGGGCCGCCATTCAAACCGGATATGGTGGTGTTCAAAATCGCGACTATTGCAGAATCTGCTTGATTGCCGCCGATTGTCAGCGGCTGACTGCCTCCGGCGTTTAGCACCACATTGTCAAGCAAGAGACTTCCAAGGCCGCCACGGGTACTAATGCAATTGCCGTGGCTCACCACATTCAAGTTCTTGAACACGACATTAACTTTGCCTTGTTCGCCCTTAACGCCAATGCCATTCGACTGGACAGTAATGGTGTTTCCTCCGCCGTCAACCGTGAGATCCTTGCTAATCCAAATGTTATATAAACCATTCATCATCGTCGCTCTCGCATCGACATCAGTGAGTAGCGCCACAGTTCCACCTGGCTGCACATTCGAAATAGCGGCGGCTACCGACTCATATGGTACGCCGTCCGCTATCGCGACAGGCTCGCCAGCTTCGCACTGCAAGAGCGTCGCGCCAATGAATGACACGGCTGACAGCAACATTACACAACGGACTGCAAACAGGCCGATTTTAGTGCATAAATACTTCATTTTGCCTATTTCCCTGATAAATTATTCGTCCTTCACCTTTCGGCTGGGACTGTAACGCGTTATGACCAAAGCACCGAACTGACCTAAACACCAATACGACACAACATCTAAATTGACGTAAAAGTCGCGCGTATTATACCATATACCCGTTCGGGTGACAAGGGGGCCGATTATTTCGAGGACTGCGGACAGCGAGGGTTGCGGCTTCCTGCACGGTTTTGGGACGATTGTTTGCGAAAGAGCGTCACCTTTCAAGTCCGATCTTCGGCATAATACGAAGGGCCGGTACGGGGAAGTTTTGCCGCCATTATACCGCAGAAATGGCGGCAAATCTGGGTGAACTGGCGGCAAATTAGAGGCGTACACAGGCGGGGAATACTGCGTACATGGCTAGTGAATGCCGCGTACACAGTTAGGAAGTGCCGCGTACACAGGCAGAGCAAGATCCTTTCACGCACGCCGGAGCAGACACGGCGGGCGAAGGTCACGCTACCAACCAGTGAACGGTTGCGATACCAATGGGCAAACCGAGGGGAGCAAGTATGTTTTGTTTAACGCA
>JAEEZC010000302.1 GCA_016288465.1 Verrucomicrobiota bacterium
GGTGTTGAGAAGCTTGGTTGCTGCACTGCGTACGACGCGTGCTTTGCGCGCCTCGCGGACGAGGCTGGCGTGCCGGTGATTCTGGTCGGCGACTCGATAGGGATGAACGTGCTCGGCTACGAGACGACGCTTCCGGTGGAGATGCGTGATATGCTGGCCGCGACATCCGCCGTCGCCAGGGCCGTGAAGAGCGCGATGGTCGTCGGCGACATGCCGTTCGGCTCGTACCAGTGCGGGGAGGACGCCGCGGTCGCAAACGCCGTCGCTTTGGTCAAGGCGGGCGCTGACGCGGTGAAGCTCGAGGGCGGCGCGTCTGTATGCGGTCTCATCTCGCGTCTTACGACGGCCGGGATACCCGTCCTCGCCCATGTCGGAATGACGCCGCAGAGCGTGAACGAGTACGGCGGCTTCAAGCGCCAGGGAAAGACGAAGGAATCCGCGAACAAGATACTGGACGACGCGAAGGCGGTCGAAGCCGCGGGCGCGTTCGCGGTCACGCTTGAGTGCATTCCTTCCGAGCTCGCGTCCGAGATAACGGCCGCTCTCGGCATTCCGACGATCGGCATCGGCGCTGGCCCGTCGTGCGACGCGCAGTGGCTCGTGATGCACGACCTTCTCGGGCTGAACGAGAGGACGCCTTCGTTCGTGAAGAAGTACGCCGACCTCGCATCGACGGTCAGAGGCGCGTTCGCGGCGTACGTGGACGACGTCCGGAAAGGCGGTTTTCCGTCCTGATGTTCCCCGACCTGATAGACATAGGCTTTCTTCATCTCAAGACGTACGGCGCCTGCATGGCCGTCGGGTTCATCCTGTGCTGGCATCTGATAGAGCGGCTCAGCGGGCGCAAGGACCTTTCGAACCTTCTTCTGTCGCTGATGGTGTCCGGCATCGTTGGCTCACGCGCCGCGTATGTGATCGAGCACTGGTCGGCGGAGTTCGCCCGTAATCCGGAGCGGATTGTCCGCGTCGATCAGGGCGGGCTGATGTTCTACGGCGGGCTGATTCTTGCCATTGCGGTCTTTTTCACGTGGTGCGCGTTGAAGAAGGAGCGCGCGCTGCCGATAGCCGACCTTCTGTGCACCGCGATTCCGCTCGGCCATGCGTTCGGTCGCGTCGGATGCTTCTTCTACGGCTGCTGCTACGGTAAGATCTCGGCGTCTCCGCTTGCAGTGACGTTCCCTAGCCATTCGCCGGCGTGGTACGAGCAGCTGCATGAAGGCCTCGTCACCGCGGCCTCGCCAAGGTCGCTTCCCGTGCTGCCGACGCAGCTCTTCGAGGCGGCAGCGCTTCTCGCGCTTTTCGCGGCGCTCATGGCGCTCTACCGCCGCGTCTCTGCCGCAGGCGCAAGGCGTCGCGACGGGCTCCTCACCGGCTGCTACCTTGTCGGCTACGCCCTGGTGCGCTTTGCGATGGAGTTCCTGCGAGGCGATCCGAGGGCGGCCGTCGGCCCGTTTTCGATAAGCCAGACGATTTCGATCGGCATGGTGGTTCTTGGTTCCGCGTTTCTGGTGCATTCATGGAGGGGCGAACATGGCAGGAAAACGAATTGACTTCAGGGCCGTGATTCTCGCTGGCGGTAGCGGCGAGCGCTTCTGGCCGTTATCCACTCCCGAGCTGCCCAAGCAGTTCCTCAGGGTGTTCAGGGGCGAGAGCCTCGTCCGGCAGGCCGTCGCCCGCGTGCGCGAGCTCGCCGAGCCCGAGGACGTCTTCGTCGTTACGGGCAAGCACCTGCTGTCCGCGACTCGCAGGGAGCTGCCCGAGATTCCAAGGCGCAACATGTTCGGCGAGCCGATGCGCCGCGACACCGGCGCCGCCGTCGCCCTTGGCGTCCGAATCGCCGCGAGAGACGACTGCGTTCTCGGGTTCTTTCCGGCGGACCAGCTTGTGACGGACATCAAGTCCTTCCGCCGCGCGCTGCGCACCGCCGTCCAGATGGCCGCAAGGAACGACACGGTGGTCCTTCTCGGCATCAAGCCCGAATACCCTGCGACTGTCTACGGCTATGTCGACCCCAAGTCCGGCAAGTTCCATGAAAAGCCGTCGGAGGCGAAGGCCCGCCAGTACCTGAAGAGCGGATATCTCTGGAACGCCGGAATGTTCCTTGCGAGGGCTTCCGTGTTTCGCAAGGCGTTTGCGGACTACGCGCCGGATCTTTCCCGTCTCGCCGAGCCGTCGGTCAGGGGCAGGCGCATTTCGCTTGATGACGTCTACAACAGCATTCCGCGCATCTCCTTCGACTTTGCCGTGATGGAGAAGCTGCCTCGCGTCGAAGTCGTTCCCGTTGACTGCGGCTGGGACGACGTCGGCGGCTACGGCGCGTTCGACCGCTATTTCCCTCACGATTCGCACGGCAACGTCCGCGAGGGGCCTTGCACGATTGTGGACTCCGACAGCAACATCTGCGTCGCGAGATCCGCGCGCATTTCGCTTCTCGGCGTAAGGAACCTCGTCGTCGTGACAACGCCGCAGTCCGTTCTCGTGGTCGACAAGTCGCGCGTCGCCGACATGAAGAAGCTCTTCGAGAAGCGCTGAGCCCGCATGGCGCACTGACTGGGGATGGAGGGCCGCAAATACAGAGTTGTCATCGCCTACGACGGCACGTCGTATTCCGGCTGGCAGTATCAGGAGAACGCCCTTGGCGTCCAGCAGGTCGTCGAGGAGGCCCTTGCCTATCTTGAAGGCGGGCCGGTAAGGGTGTTCGGCTCTTCGCGCACAGACGCGGGCGTCCATGCGAAGGGCTTCTCCGCGCACTTCCGCCTTACCAAGCCGATCCCGCCGAAGAACCTCGTTCGCGCGGCGAACTCGCGCCTTCCCGAGTCTGTCCGCATCCTCAAGGCGGCGTACGCGGCGGAGGACTTCGACGCGCGGCTTTCGGCGAAGGGCAAGGAATACCGCTATCAGCTCTATCAGGCCGACATACTCCCGCCTCATCTCGCGCCGTACTGGACGTTCTGCCACAGGCCCCTGAACCTCGAGGCGATGCGGCAGGCGGCCGCGCACTTCGTGGGCAGGCACGACTTCGTCTCGTTCGCGGCGAATCCGAACCGCGAGCTTGAAACCACCGTCCGCACCGTATTTTCGTTCGAGGTGAAGAACGTTGGCCACCGATACACGTTCATCGTCCGCGGCGACGGCTTCCTCTACAAGCAGGTGCGTTCAATGGTGGGCTTTCTGATTTCGGTCGGAAAGGGCAACGAGATCCCAGACGCCGTGCGCGAGCTTCTCGAGGCCCACACGCCTCGCACTGCGAGGGTCGAGACCGCTCCTTCAAGAGGGCTCTTCCTGTGGAAGGTCTTCTACTGACTCTTCAATTCAAAGGACAGACTACGCCATGCTATACTATATTTCCGAATTTCTCCAGCGCTACTGGGGACCGTTCCGCCTGCTCCAGTCCCATGTGCTTTTGCTTGCCGGCGGCGCATTTTCCGCGGCGGTCCTGACATGGTTCCTTCTGCCGCGTCTCTGGAACCGTCTGCCGCGTGACCGCGGCAAGGCGCTATGCGGCGACATCGGAGGAATGAAGTCCGCCGGCAAGCCGACGGGCGCGGGCCTTTGGGTCTCGCTGGTGTGTCTGCCGGTCACCATCGTCTTCGCCCCTCTCAAGGCATGGGACCTCGCGGCTCTCGGCACGATGTACTTCGCGATGCTCTTCGGATATCTCGACGACAGGGCGCTCGTGCCCTGGGGAGAGCTCAAGAAGGGGCTTCTGGACGCCGTCGTGTCCGTCGCAATCGCCGCTTTCGTTTTCCTCGGCCATTCGCAGCCTGTCGAGGGCGGCAGCTCCGTCTACATGGTGCAGTGGATGCCGTTCGTCAAGACGATCTGGTGCGTGCCGTGGTACATCTACACTCCTGTTGCGGCCTTTGTCCTGTGGTTCACGATGAACGCGACGAACTGCTCGGACGGCGTGGACGGCCTTGCCGGAACCCTTACGCTCATTGCGCTCGTCATGCTCGCGGTGGTCCTCTACGCCGTCGTCGGCTATCGTCCGGTCGCGCACTACTTCCTCATTCCGGCGATTCCTGACGCTGCGAAGTGGGCCATAGTGGTGATGACCGTCGCCGGCGGATTCGGCGGCTATCTCTGGTTCAACGCCGAGCCCTCCAAGATCCTGATGGGCGACGCAGGCAGCAGATTCCTCGGCATTCTTGTGGCCACGGCGTCTCTCATGACGGGCAACGTGCTGTTCGTCCTCGCGCTCTCTCCGATCGTCCTGGTGAACGGCGGCGGCGGATTGGGCAAGCTCGTGCTCCTGCGTCTTGCGAAGAAGGTCGGGCTGGACATCGGCCAGGACAACGTCATCCGCCGCATACGCTTTCCGCTTCACGACCACTGCAAGAAGAATCTTGGCTGGTCAAACGCCCAGGTGCTTATGCGCTTCGTGCTGCTGCAGCTTGTCGTCATGCCGATAATGCTGCTTCTGCTCCTGAAGGTGAGGTAGCGCGCCCTCCATCGCAGCTCCGCCTTTCCCGGCTTTTAAGCCGGTTTCATTGCGCCTTTAGTTCGCCGAGTGGAGCGAGGGTGGCGTGCTCCGCTATTTTCACGGGCGATAGGAGATTGACAGGAAAGTTCGTGTCGTTAGACAAGTCTCGTGCTGGCACGGAGATTGCACTTGTGCTGGCATGGAAACGAGCCAGAATATCTCATCGGGAAATGAAAGCTCTGCCATTCAGCTGAGACAGACTGAGTGGCAGGTCATGAGAGCGTCGCCAAGAAGCCTCGCCGTACGCTTACAATTTGACCGCTGTGGACAAAATTTGATAGAATGTGGGCAGGTCAAAGGTGAGCGAAAGGATTGTCCGGCAATGAACAGCAACGGAACATTGATTCTTACAGGCTGGGGGCCTGCGGAATACGTGGCCTCGGCGGCGGCGGCGCTCAAGGCGCTTGGCGGCAGAGCAGACGTTTGCGGCGTGAGCCGGAGGCGCCTGCCGGAACTGCTTTCGGAGCTTGCATCCGAGCGCGGCGCGCCGAGTTGGTCTCGCATCTATATGCTTGGCGTATCAGTGAGCGGCGATCCCGGCGCGCTTGCCGAGGCATTGGCGAAGCTGAAGACGAAAAAGGTGTCCGTGACCTGGATAAGCGCTCTTGACATGCCGAAGGACATTGCCGAAAAGCTGGCCGGTCTTGTGGAGGCAAAGGTGTTCGGCTCTTCGCTTCTTGAGTCTGTCGGGCGGTCTTTCGGCGTGGATGTCGACGAGTACATGCCTTTTCTCAAGGAGCCCAAGCGCGCCTCATCGGAGACCAAGACCTATTCTGACCTGATTGCAGCGTCGCAGTTTTACTACCGCAACTACCAGGATGAATCACTCTATGCGAAGGCGATCCGGTATCTTGCCAGTGGTGTGAAGCCTTGCGCGTGGGGGCCGGACGTCAATGCTGCAGTTGCGCACTACGACAGATACGGCGGACGCGAGCTTTTGGGCAAGAGCCGCGAGATAACGATGCTGCAGGAGAGGATCAATCGCATTGCGCCGCATGACCATGCGCGTGTCCTGATTCTCGGCGAAAGCGGAACCGGCAAGGAGACGGTTGCGTTGCAGATACACAACAAGAGCCCTCGCGCCAAAACAGGGGAGTTCAAGGCGTTTAATTGCGCCAGCGTCACGAAAGATCTCCTGGAGGACCGCTTTTTCGGACACGAGAAAGGAGCCTTCACCGGTGCCGTCAACCAGACCGACGGACTGTTCAAGATGGCGGACGGCGGCACTCTCTTTCTTGACGAAATAGGTGAGATGTCTCTTGAAGTGCAGGCGCTCCTTCTGCGCGTTCTTGAGGGCGGACGCTATATGCGAGTTGGCGGCAGGGATGAGCTGCCGTGTAACGTGCGGCTTGTCACGGCCACGAACCGCGATCTTCCGGCGCTTGTCCGAGAGGGGAAATTCCGCGAAGACCTATATTATAGGCTGAACGTTGTGCTGCTGCGGACGCCATCCCTGCGCGAACACAAGGAAGACATCCCGATCATAGCCAACGCATGGTGGCGCAAGTTCCACAACAACCATGTGCTGAAGGACGAACAGATTGCCGCGCTGATGGACTACGATTATCCCGGCAACGTCCGTGAACTCATCAACATTCTCAACAGGGCGTCGGCGCTGGAGGAAGACGATTTCGGTCTTCTCATGCGCGAACACAAGGATATTAACGCAGGGCTTGCGGGAAACCTGGAGCTGAAATCTGGGCGCATCCCAGACAAGCTCGACGATGCAATCCGTCTTCATGTCCGCCGCGTGTACGAGAAGTACGGCGAGAACCTCACTCGTGCCGCCGACGCGCTCGACATCAGCCGTAATACAGTGCGGAAGTATTTGTAGGGGATGTTTTGGGGCTTTTTGGGTATTGGAATTGTGAGAGTTCCTGCTACGTGAGAGGCTGTGGGGAAGCGGCTTCCAGCCGCTTGGAATTTCTCTTCTCTAAGTGGCCAAATTTGCTCTGCTAAGTGGCCAAATTCCGTTTGGTCAGTGGCCAGGGATGAGAAATGACGCCATTTCTCTGAGTAATGGCGTCATTTCATGCCAGTAATGGCGCCATTTCTATGGTCAAATGGCGTCATTTGTCATGTTTGTCCACAAGTAATTCAACATTTGTCCACAGGCAAAACGAATTTTGTCCATATAGATTGCACCGATCCTGTGGTGTGAGCGTTCACAATCTGACCATCTGATAGGATTCTGAAAGGCAGAAGGCTGGGAAATCATGTGTTTCACGGCCTTTTCGTCGTTGGCACGGAGATTGCAACTGGTTTGGATATGAACAATTGCGATGATACAATTTTGCTTAATGGCGAGCAGGAGGCGGCGCTCAAGTTGATGATGTCGGGCGTGAACGTGTTTCTTACAGGCGAGGCCGGGACAGGAAAATCTACGCTTTTGCGCGAGTTCATCCGCCGATGCGACAGGGAGTGCATCGTTCTGGCTCCTACGGGAATCGCGGCGCTCAACGCAGGCGGCATGACCATTCACAGCCAGCTGATGCTAAAGCCTGGACTTCTAAACCCCTTGGCGCTTGAGCCGTTGACGGACGGCAATCGCTGCCGTGTTCTCCGAGCGGCAAAGACCGTCATTGTCGACGAGATATCGATGGTGAGAAGCGATCTTTTCTGCGCGATAGACGCGCGGCTCCGGGAACTTTCATATGGCGCGAGCAAAAGCCTTCCATTTGGCGGACGCCAGATGATTTTCGTCGGAGACTTCATGCAACTTCCACCTGTTGTCGGCAATGCCGATGAACGCAAGTTCATTGACGAGCGGCTTGGCGGACCATTCGCGTGTCAGACCGACCTCGGGGCGGCAGCCATGTTCAGAACGGTCTCCTTGCGGACTGCGCATCGACAAAGCGGAGACGTGCTTTTCAGGAGCGTTCTGAACAATCTCAGACGCGGCAATTTCGAAGGGGCTGCAAAGGTGCTGAACAATCATTGCCTAGGCGACAGGGCCTTCTCAGTGCCGCCAATTTTCCTTTGCACCACCAACAGGGAGGCAAAGGCCGTAAACGATGCGTCTCGTAAGTCGGTAAAGGGCGAGTCTCGATCTTTCGTCGCGAGGATATCCGGCCAGTTCCCTGAAGCGGAATTCCCTGCCGAACCCGAACTCGACCTCGCCGTCGGAGCGCGAGTGATGGTAATCTGCAATCAGCGCAATGAGGGTGTCTTGGAATGTGCAAACGGCGACATTGGAGTAATTACAGGTTTTGGCGAAGCCGGCGATGATGTGGTTGAAGTACGCCTCGACAGCGGGAAGACGGTGTCGCTCACTTCTCATACATGGGAGAAAAGCGCCTATGCTTACGAGAATGATCCGAAGACTGAATCGCCTGTGATGAAACAAAAGGTTGTCGGGTCGTTTGAGCAGATTCCTCTCCGCCTAGCATACGCAATAACGATTCACAAGTCCCAGGGGATGAGCCTGGATAGCGTATTTCTCCGGCTGGGGCGCGGATGTTTCGATCATGGCCAGCTTTACACGGCTCTGTCGCGATGCCGGGCATTGGCTGGCCTGGGGATAGATCGTCGGCTTGCGCCAGAGGATTTGATTGTCGATGATGCGGTTGTGAAGTTCCATGCGGGGCTGGAGAGTAGCATAGGTTGCGTGTCTGGCGAAGATCGGTGGTATGCGGAGGCGATGCAGTATTATCTTCGTCGCCTGGCAACTGGCAGCGGTGCCATTCCGCCGGGCGAGATGGCGCAGGCGGAGTTTGACTTTGCGCCAAGGATATTCAATCATCCGGCA
>JAEEZC010000303.1 GCA_016288465.1 Verrucomicrobiota bacterium
CGCCGCAGGATTCGACGCGAGCCGCGGCAACGCACGGATGCGCCTCCAGCGCCGCCTCCACTGAAGGAAGCGACACGAAGCTCTCGAGTATCTTCACGCGGCGGTCGAGCCTGCCAAGAAGCCGGAAGCGCCGCGGCGAATCGAAGGCCGCCGCGTCAGACATGACGATCGGCCTCGAAGCCGCGTAAGGAGAGTCCACCACCAGCGCGCCGTCATCGCCAAGCCACGCCTTCACGCCAAGATGCAGATTGCACAGCTCTCCTTCGGTGCGCCTGCGCCACGCGACCGTGCCTGCCTCGGTCGAGCCGTATATCTCGAGCGGGCACACGCCGATCGCCTCGAGCACCGCAAGCGCAGTCTCACCGCGAAGCGCGCCGCCGGAGACGACGACGGCCTGGACGCGACCGCGCAGAGCCGCGAAGTCGGGGTGGGTGTGCGCCTTCTCCAGAAAGGACGGCGTCGTGACCAGGACGACTCTGCCGTGCCTTTCGGCAGCGGCGGCAAGCCCTTCGACAGAGACCACGGTCGCAGGGTCGCTGGCGCATCCTGCCGCCGCAGGCGCGCGCTCGCGCCAGAGATGCCCGAGCATGTGCTCCGTACTGGCCGTCGACACGACCGTCGGCCGTCCGCTCCAGACTTCGGGGAACGCCTCGACCAGCGACGCCGCGTCCGCCGCAAGCGACTCCTCGGTGCGAAGTATCCTCTTCGGCTCGCCGGTCGAGCCGGAAGTGCGGAACTCGACGTCAGCCACGGCGGACCCTCCTTCTTACTAGCCACTCGCCCGCAAACATCGCGCCGATGAGCACGTACGCGAGAAAGCCGTTGTAGATCGCCCAGACCTCGTGCGACGCGAACGCCGTCGCAAGAGTGACCGCGAAGTGGACCGACAGGAACACCGTCCACGCGACCGTTACGCGCCTGCAGTACGCGACGCCGCGCTCGTCGAGCGCCTCGCCCATCCGCCTCGCGAACGTCTCGACAAGCGGCGTCCGCCTGAGCGAAAGCGCGAAGACCGCGAGCGCGACGGCGACCATCGCCGCAGGATAGAGCCTGAACCAGACGCCCGCCCTGAGCAGATACGCCGCCCAGACGGCACCTATCGTTGCCGTCAGGCGAAGAATGATACGCGAGCGCCTTGACATCGCGCGCGGGCCGCCGTCACTTCGCCTGCTCGGCGAAAAGCCTTTCGATCACTCCGGCGACGTCGCCAAGAGTCCTGATGGACTTGAAGTCGTCGGCGCCGATCTCGAGACCGGTCTTCTGCTTCAGCCTGACCACCATGTCAATCGCGTCGATGGAGTCGAGGTCGAGGTCCTCGAAAAGCTTCGCTTCCGGGACGAGCTTCGCGCGGTCGATGTCGAATTCCTTCTCAAGCAGCTCGCAGATCCCGGCAAGAATCTCTTCTTTCGTGTGCTTTTGCATTTCTTTCAGTCCTCAAGTTGGATGCCCTTGCATGCCGCGATGAAGCCGGCAAGCGACGCGATCGAGCGGAAGTGCTCCCTGTTCTCGGCCGCGTTGGCCTTGAACTTCACCTGGTACTTCCTGCGCAGCGCGGCGCCGATCTCGAGCGCGTCGATGGAGTCCAGCCCCACGCCTTCGCCGAAAAGCGGCGCGTCCGACGGCAAGTCTTCTGGGCCCAGGCCGTCCACCTCCACGCTCGAAAGCACGACCTCCCTTATCTCGTCTTCCAGTTCTGCTCTCTTCATGGCCGAATATTATACCATATTGTCGGCTACGACTTTCCGCGGATTCAGTATGTTCCTCGGATCGAACGCGCGCTTCACGCCCGCCATAAGCGCGCGGACGGCCGGCGAAAGCGACTCGTCGAGGTACGGTCTCTTCGCGAAGCCGATGCCGTGCTCGCCGCTCACCTGCCCTCCTAGCTCGCGCGCCTTGCCGTAGAGGTCCTCGAACACGGCGGAAAGACGGGCCTTCCACTCGTCCTCGCCCAGCTCGTCCCTCAGCACGTAAATGTGCAGATTGCCGTCGCCGGCGTGGCCGAAGGACCGTATCCGGACGCCATGCTTCGTCTGGAGGGAGCGGGAGTATAGCACGAACTCGGCCACGTGCGAACGGGGCACCACCACGTCGCACTCGTCCATCTCGGTCGTGGACGCCTTGATCGCCTCGAGGAACGCGCCTCGGGCCGACCAGATGGACTCGTTGCGCTCCTGCGTGTCGGAGATGAACACGTCCAGCGCGCCGTTCGCAAGGCACGTCTTCGCCGCGCTGTCGTAGGCGAGGTCGATCTCCTGCTGGCTCGCGCCGTCGAACGTGAGAAGCAGATACGCGTCTGCCGAGCTGTCGGGGAACTTGCGCGCCTGGAACTTCTCGGCGGCGAGTATCACCTCGCGCTCCATGAACTCGACGGCCGTGGGAACGCTCGCGGAGCGGATCACCTCGGGAACCGTCCTTATCGCGGCCTCGAGGTCCGGGAACGGCACGAGCAGCGAAATCTTGAATTTCGGCAGAGGCAGCAGCCTCAGCACCGCCTTCGTCACGACGCCAAGCGTTCCCTCGGAGCCGATCACAAGGTCCTTGAGCGAATAGCCGGACGAGTTCTTCACCACCTTCCCGCCAAGCTCGACCACGCTTCCGTCGGGCAGCACGACAGTGAGCCCGCGCACGTAGTCCCGCGTCACGCCGTACTTCACCGCGCGCATGCCGCCAGCGTTCGTGGAGATGTTGCCGCCTATGGTCGCGGTCTTCTCGCCAGGGTCCGGCGGATAGAACAGCCCGCGCTCCTCCACGTACTTCGCGACGTCCATGAGCAGGACGCCCGGCTCGAGCGTGAGCGTCATGTTGCGCTCGTCCAGCTCGATTATGTTCGTCATCAGGCTCGTGTCCAGCAGAACGCCCCCTTCAAGAGGCACCGCGCCGCCGACAAGCCCCGTCCCGCTGCCGCGGACCGTCACGGGAATGCGCCTCTCCCACGCATAGCGCATGATTGCCGAGACCTCTTCGGTCGTGAGGACCCTTGCGCGGGCGTCGGGGCGCGCGAAAGTGCCGCCCAGCTCGTCGTGGCAGTAGTCTTCGCCTATCTCGTCCCTCGCCTCGACCCGCTCGTCGCCGAGCAGGCCCCTGAGAAATGCAAGATCGGAATCGTCGAACTTCTTGTAGCTCATCTTGGCAACCCCCTCTTCGCCTTGATCCTGGCCGTCAGCTCCGGCACGATTGCGTAGAGGTCGCCGACGAGGCCAACGTGCGCGACCTTGAAGATGGACGCCTTCGGATCCGAGTTGACGGCGACTATCGTCTCCGCGCCGCTCATGCCCGCGACGAACTGGATCGCGCCGGAGACTCCGCACGTGATTATCAGCTTCGGCTTCACGGTTCGGCCCGAAAGCCCGATCTGGCGCTTCGCGTCCAGCCAGCCCGCCTCGACGACCGCGCGCGTCGCGGCGACCATCCCGCCGAGCTCCCCCGCAAGCTCCTCGAGCATCGCGACGTCCTCGCGACGCCTTACACCGCGCCCGCACACGACGAGGACCTCCGCCTCCTCTATCGACTTTTCGGCGCTCTTGGGCGTCCGCCCGAGTATCTCGATCTTCGAGGCCAGCTTCTCAGGCGGCAGGGCGCGGCGGACGATCTTGCCTCTCGGCTCGCTCTTCGGAGGGAACTGGAATATCTTGTAGCGCACAGTCGCGAACTGCGGACGGTGGCGCGGCGTGTTGATGTGCGCCATGATGTTGCCGCCGTAGGCCGGACGTATCTGGTCGAGGTCCGTGTTCTCCGACATGTCCAGCACGGTGCAGTCGGCGGTAAGCCCCGTCCGGAACCTCGCCGCGACCCTCGGCGCGAGCGAACGCCCGTTGACCGTGCCGCCGACGAGTATCGACGACGGACGCGCCGTCTCGATGAAGTCCTCCAGCGCGTTGGCGTAGGGCTCTATGCGGAAATACCTGAGCTCCGGATCGTCGTAGGCGTAGACCTCGTCGGCTCCGTACTCGAGAAGCGTCCGCGCCGCCGCGTCCACGTTCGCGCCGATTACCGCCGCAAGCACCCGATGCCCGATCTTCGCGGCAAGCTCCCTCGCCTTCCCGAGCAGCTCGAGGCCGACTGGATGCAGCGTGCCGTCGGAAGACACCTCCGCAACCACGGCGACGCCCCGCCACTGCGACTTGTCGGCGCCAGGGGCGGAGTCGTCGACGAACTCGAACGCGTCCCCGCCCTTGCGGATGCACAGCCTGCACATGCGGCAGCCGGCGCCGATCTCCAGCTCTCCCGCAGCGTTCTCGGCGATCGCGCCGAACGGACAGAGCGCCGCGGCCGCGGCCTTGTCGGATATCCTGTCCTGGTGTATCTTTATGTATGACATTGCGTTGGTCCCGTGGTTACTGCAGGAACTTTCTCTTCTCGAGCAGGTCGGCCAGCGCGGCCGCCTTCTCGGCGTCGGTGCCCTCGAGAGTGACGCGCTCCACGTGCGACTCGGGCGGGAATATCCTGCGCACCTGCGTCGGCGATCCGTTGAGGCCGTAGTGCTTCGGGTCCGCGTCCGCAAGGTCGCCCAGCGCCAGCCAGACTATCTCGCGGCCCGCCGTCGCGCACTTCAGCCTGTAGGACGGCAGGCGCGGCTCGAATATCCCCTTCTCCACCGTCACAAGGCACGGATACGGAACCCTCTCGGCGATCTCGCAGTCCGGCTGGTCGACTGTCACCGAGACCGAACGCTCGTCGAACGCGTCAATCGACTTCACGTTCGCGACATGCGGCACCCCAAGCCACTCCGCCATCTCCGCGCCGACCTGGGCCGTGTCGCCGTCCGTCGTCTGCCTTCCGCATATGACAAGGTCGTAAGGGCCCGTCTTCTTCGCGCCCTGCGCGAGCGTGAACGACGTCATCAGCACGTCCGCGCCGCCGAACGCGCGGTCGGACATTATGACGCCCTTGTCCGCGCCCATCATGAACGCCTCGCGCACTACGCTTTCGCACTGCGGAGGGCCCATCGTAAGCACCGTCACCTCCGCGCCATTGCCGGCCTTCATGCGCAGAGCCGTCTCGATGGCGTACAGGTCGAACGGATTCATCTTCGCCGGAACCCCGTCGCGCTTGAGCGTGCCGGTCTTCTCGTCGATCTCGACCTGAGTCGTCCCCGGCACCTGCTTGATGCACACTAGTATTTTCATTACTGCGATTATACCATATTTCGCGCGCAAGCGAAACATGCCTGGAGTTTTTCCACCCATTATTCGGCGGAAACATTTGCATTCATACGGCCCTGGTCTTCTCGTTCTCTCTCTGCGCCCTACTAGCTACCCACTACCAAGAAGTAGTCGTTGTGCGCAACGGCGTACGCCAAAAGGCCTTCGAGTCTCTGAATGTGGTGGTAAAGTCAGGATACAACCTATCTGCCCAAAACCGACGGAATCTCGACAGAAAAGCAAGCTAAGACAGGGCGGCTTCCCATATCATCAAGACGGCAGCGACTAGCAGTTTCTTTTCACTCGCACGA
>JAEEZC010000032.1 GCA_016288465.1 Verrucomicrobiota bacterium
CCGCCTCAAGATCGATGGCGTGGGCACGGCTCAAAAGAGCGCGATGGGCTTCAATGCCGTCGCCCTGTATTCCGGAGAGGACGACATTACTTCCGAGTTCGTGTCAGCGGGGCTTGGCAGTTACGGCCATGACGGTGGATATGCCGCCAATCTGCTTGACGGGACGACCGAAGCCGGCTGGTGGTATGGCTATGACGTCAATGGCGGAAGCACCGCGAATCCGTCGTTCGACAATGCCTATCTTGATATCCGTTTCGTTGATCGCCGCATCGTGACGGGATACAAGTTCAGGACGCGGCAAACAAACAGCGACTTCCCGACTTCCTGGCGGCTTTTCGGACGTGATCCCGGCGGCGAATGGGAGCTTCTCGACCAGCGCGTGGACGCGAAACTTCCTGGCACACAATGGACCTGGTCAGACATGTTTACGGCGACGATCCCGGCTGATGCGGTCTCGACCGCCTCATGCGGCAAGCTTTCGATGAACAGCGGTGCGAAGCTGACGGTTCTTCCCAACGCGGCGTTCGCCAGCTGCGCGTTCGCCCCTGCGAACGGAGCGGTCTTCGACTTCAGGGCCGGCTCTTCGGTGGATATTGCGCCGGCAGGTGCGAACGGCGCGGCGGCTGATCTGGAAATCGCCGCAGGCTCGTCGTCCTTTAACGGCGCATTGGCGAAGTCAGGGTCGGGTACGTTGACGCTGACTGGCGTTTCTGCGGCTAACGGGCCCGAGAAGGTGCACGTGAAGGAAGGGACGTTTGCGCTTCGCTCGTACATCAACTGGAAGCACTGGAAGTTCGTGTTCTGCGACCTGGACACCAACAAGGGCGATCCGACAGGCATAGGAATGGCCGAGCTTGCGGTGTTTGACGCGCAGGGGAACCGCCTTAACGTTACTGGTTCGGAGACCATGGGAGCATTGACGGAAGAGAACTTCGGCGGCGACTACAATGGTCGAATGTACGACGAATCGGATTCGTCATGCTACCTTGGCAATGCGGTTCCAACGATTGCAGAGGAGAGCACGTGGAAGTACACCAGCTTTTCGCTGTCGCCGTCCGCGCCGGCTGTTGCAAGTTACAATCTGAAGTCCGGCTCGAACGGTCCTTCGAACAGCAGACCGAAGACGTGGAGGGTCTACGCCCGCGAGAACACAGAGGACGAATGGGTCCTGATCGACTCCAGGACTGACGTCGCAACGCCGTCCGACAACACGACGTGGTACAACAACGGTACGCCTTGGGCTGTAACCGCGACCGAGGGTTCTGGTGCGGCGGCGCTCGGTTCAGCCGTGCCGGTGACGGTCGATCCTGGGGCCGTGCTTGACCTCACATGCGCGAACGAGACGACGCTTTCGCGCCTTGTCATGGACGGCGACGCGGCAGTCTACGGCACGATCCGCGGCGGAACGTTCGCGTCGACAGGCACGTTCGAGATAAGCACGGCCTCGACTCCGCGCTTCCCGATGACTATGCCCGTCAAGATCGAAGGCGACGTGAGCGCTAAGACGCTCTCTGGCTGGAAAGTCATGGTCAACGGAGTCGAGAAGCGCGGCTGCAAGGTCGTGGTCACGAGCGAGGGACGCCCCGTTGCAAGCACGTCCGGCCTGGTGTTCATGATTCGCTGAGGCAGGTTCGGTCTTCCCGCAGTCCGCGTAGAATGCACGAAAATTTTGCCGCAGAATGCACGCTACCCGGAAGAGATACGTGGTATAATCCGAGGGAATAGGCGCAAGGTGGCTTCGCGACGGCTAACGGAGGGCTTGATGTGAGGCGGAAGACGGAAAAGAATCTTGGGACGTATCGCGCCGTCCTGTCCATCTGCGCGGTGTTGCTGGCCATTTCCCCCCTGCCAGCAGCAGAGCGCAGATGGACAGGCGACGCACACGACCTGCAATGGTCGAACACTGCGAACTGGAGCGGCGGAATGCCGCCTCAGGCCGGAGACTCCGCGTACATCCGGTGGACCGTCAAGTTCAATTGCGACATCGCGCTGCCGGGCGATCTCACGGTCCGCGTTGACAGAGAGGACGGAAGTCCCGAAGTCCATTTCCAGGGTGTCGTGTCCGGCCCGGGCGGTCTGACCAAGACCGGCAGATTCCCTCTCTATCTGGATAACGACTGTAACACCTTCTCCGGACCGGTCAGGATTGAGGCGAACGCCCTCCACGCCACTTCCATCGCAAACATCGGCGAGCCGTGTGCGCTCGGATGCCCGATGACCGAGGACGACGCCAAAATCACCATCAGCAGCGGCTCTTTCTATCTCGACAACGAGGGCGTCTTCACGTCGGACCGTCCGTTGCACATGGTTAACGGCGAATTCTACGTCAATTCCTCGCTGACCGACTTGACGATGACCGGTCCGATTTCAGGGAAGTTCTACGTGCGCGGCGTCGGCACGATGCACGTCGCGTCCTGCCTGACGACAACGCTGACCTCCTGCGCTCGCACAAACTCGGGCACGCTCGACCTCATGTGCCCGACGAATTCCTTCACTTGCGGACTCACGGTGTACGCCGGAACCGTACGCGTGCAGAAGCTTGCGGACGACAACACGGTCTCCTCCATCGGCAGGAGCGGCGCGGTCAAGCTTGGCCAGGGACGGTACAAGGGCGTAGGCGCCCTAAGCTACTATGGCGCGACGGACGCGCACTGCAACCGCGAGGTAATGGTCTATGCCTTCACGAACTGCACGTCCGGCACGGCGGTGAAAGACCAGAGCGGCGGACGGCTCGTCAACGAGACTGCGGGGACTTGCGTGACGTACGCCGGGCCTCTGACCG
Organism: Verrucomicrobiota bacterium; assembly: GCA_016288465.1. Classification (GTDB taxonomy): domain Bacteria; phylum Verrucomicrobiota; class Kiritimatiellia; order RFP12; family UBA1067; genus UBA1067. The sequence goes on from JAEEZC010000032.1 coordinate 2,783, forward strand.
TCAACTGCGACGCGAACTATCCCGACTCCATGCCTGCGCTGTTCCTTGACGGCGCGGGCGACGGGCGGATCGAGGCGAACCTGCCTGATCGGCTCATCATCAACAAGCAGGGGACGGGCACATGGACTATTGCGGGAGAAAGTGCGACAACTAACGTGGTGTCGGTCCTTGCGGGACGGCTGAACGTTGACGGCACGCTCACCAACGCGCCATGCACGGTGTCGAGTGGCGCGACGATCGGCGGTAGCGGAAAGGTGTCGCAGCTGTTCTTTGCCGCTGGTTCGCACATCGCGCAGACGCCGGGTCAGCCGCTTTCGGTGGACTCGATTTCCTGCGACGGAGTCATCACTGTCGACCTGCCGCTCGATTTCGGCGCCGATGTTGAGGACGGGGAAAAGTACACGCTCATGGAGTGGAAGAACGGGGATTTGACATCGTCGAACTTCAAGCTTGGTTCTGCGCCTAGCCGGATGAACATCTTTGTCAACCAGGATAAGAAACAGCTTCGCCTTGAAATAGGCAAGACCTACATACAGAGTGCTGATGATGCGATAGGCGAGACCTCGTTCAACCAGGTAGGCCATTGGGTGCTTGAGTCCGACGGCACGACGCCTGCGGACAGGGCTCCGCGTCAAGGCTACAACTATGTCGTTGCCTCACATAAGCTGCGCACGCCTGAGAAATACACTGCGGCGAACAACATTACATTTGGCACCGGCACGGGCACCACGCTCACGCTTCGCGGGGCGAATTCGAGCGGCGGCAACTTGATGTGGAAGCTGGCGACAGGCCAGTCGATGACCGTCAACGATCTCGTCGTGGACGGCTATGGATGGCTCAACAACGGACTCGACAATACAATCGCGTGCCTGAAGGGACGCATTGCGCTCATGCCCGGCAGCTGGCTTCGAGTGCAGGCCGGAGAGCCGAACGCGCGCGCCTATGTAGTTGAATCAAGCATTTCGGGCGGCGCGGACACGTGGCTAAGGACGGACGCCGAGATAACCAACGCCACGCTCAGCGCCTACAAGTACGTGTCGTACACGGGCGACAACAGCGGCTTTCTCGGCCGCCATCAGATAAGCGGCAGCGGCGAGTTCAGGGTGACGAGCCAGGCAAATCTCGGCACTCCGCCCGCGACTCTTCGCACGGACTACATGAAGTTCATGGGTACGACCTGGCGCATCTCCAGCGATCTGACGCTGGATTCTCCGAACTGTGGCATAACGGTGAACATGCCGGACAACAGGGCGATTTACATCGACAAGACGATCGGCATGCGCTTTCTCGTTGACTCATCGAAGACGGCGACGCTGGCGAATCCGTTCTACGGTTCGGCGCCGATCGTTAAGGACGGCGACGGAACGCTCCAGCTGACCGGCAACCTCGCCAGTTACAACGGAACGCTGCAGTTGAGAAAGGGGAACCTTGGCTTCGGGAGCGCTCCCGCTTCGCTGAAGAAGCTCGAATGCAAGGGCGGAACGCTGCTGATGGACGTGCGCTTCGTCGAGCCTCACGCAAGGCGTCTGACGGTGACTGAGTCGCTCAGCGTCGAGAACGGGAAGAACCTCATAGTGAAACTTTCCGGCTCGGCCGTCCCGAAGGACGAAACGCTTGCTCTCATACAGGCGCCCGGCACAACGCTTTCGACGCTGAAGAACTCGGGGCGGATCTCGATCCAGACGTTTGGCGGCGTGGCGGGTACGCATTGGGTCGACACGAGCTCGGGCGTCCAAACGCTGAAGTTCAAGGCCTCCAACACCGTCACGCTGGCGAACATGATGCCGCTCGTCGTGAACTCCGACATCGTGGCGGCCGTGCGCGCGGCGGCGGCGAGGCCGCACCCGCGCCTCTTTGCGGACGCCGCCGGCTTTCAGGCCCTGCGCACTGCGATGGCGACGAACGCGCTGTTGTACCGTGGCGCAATGCGCATACGAGAGGACGCTTACAAGCTCGTGACCGAC
>JAEEZC010000033.1 GCA_016288465.1 Verrucomicrobiota bacterium
GGGAACCGTTTGGATTATCGCCAAATATGCATTGGCGACAGTAGGCGCGCTTTTGCTATTGGTAGTTGCGGTGATTTTGCCAGACATCCCAGGTGCAAAACGGTTCAGTCGCTACTGCTCATATCCAGATAAGGATGCCTTGATTGCGGCTGAGACGAATGATGTGACGATTGTCCGTGATTGCTCGCTGAACGGCACGAATTATGTCGTTGTTGTGATGAAGCCCTGTCGATTCCTTGCGTCTGGCCCTGCGGTTCTCGTGTATGGCCCGGATGGACGACTTTTCGACAAGACGGGCGACGAAGGGGACGATTCGCGGTTTCAGCATACATGGCACTGGCGAGAGTCGCTTTCCGACCGGAATCAGCTGGGGACAAACCCCACGGAACCGTTGTAAAATGCCTGTTTGCGCGTTGGTGTCCTCGCGGCAAATCCGCCGCGTGGCTGTTGAATTCAGCTAAGAAAGGCTGAGGGGACTGTCCCCGTCTTGTGCTTTTGACGTGTTTGCGCTTCCTTTTCGCAAGATACTGGCAGTTATGGCGATGGGGGTGGCGCGGCAGAGTGAAGGGGAGCGGCTGAGTTTGAGGCTTAGCATCCCGTTGCCTCCGTCGGATACCAGTTTGCAGTCCTGACGGGGAACGGTAGCGTGACCTTTGGGGCAAAGGTAGCGCTACCAATCGACCAAAGGTAGCGCTACCGATAGGCAAAAGGTAGCGCTACCGTTCGCCTAATGGTCAGGTGACCTTTGCCGGTCGGGGAAACGCGGCATCTTTGTCTCAGATGACGCGGCGGTCGCGCGGGACGCGTGACTCAGCCTATCGGGCGCATGATTCTATCGCTGATCCGGCAGTCCCTTGGCCTTTCCTTCGATTGCCAGAGCGCTTTCAGTAGACATCGAGCGGAGGGCGGGCGGTACCGCGCCCGAAGCGAGCCTAGTCCCGGGGGTAAAGGGGCGCTACCCCTAGGAGTAGAGGGCTTCTACCCCCGGGCATAGCGCTTGCCAGCGAAAAGGGGCAAGGGACGGGGTTATGAGCGCGGCGATCGCAGGTTAGGCGCAAATTTGCCTTTGGGAGCGATGGTGGTGCTCTTTCAGGTGACGGCGAGCGGAAGGGCGGGGGATCGCACGAGAGACACTTCGCGGAACCGACATGATTTTGACGACCCACGGTAACAGGCGAGTGCCATGCACGAGCGTCAAAATCACGTCGGGTGGTATCCGCGAAAGTGCGGCTCGGGCGGTACCGCGCCCGAAGCGAGCCCTGTTCCCGTTACTATCAGCAACGGTTTTTTGGTATAATACGGGTATGAAAAGGAAGATTGTCCTAATAGCCTCGTTGGCTGCGGGCCTGATTGCGGCGGTGCTGACTCGCGTCTATCTCATGGCCAAGGATGCCGAGGTCGACGAACTGAAGAACAAGATTCTGAGCGGGTATCAGAAGATCGAGGTCGTGGTGTTCAAGCGCGACACGCCATCCGGCACGGTGCTTACGCGAGCGGATGTCGGAACGCTGGAAAAAGTCGACGCAGGAATGAGAGGGCAGGCGGTCGAGGGGGCTGACGCCGCCAGCATCATCGGTCGCAAGACGCTTGTGCCGCACAAAATGAAGGACGTTCTCTTCTGGTCGGACCTCGAGGGCGGCGACCAGGCGGCGAAGGGGCTTTCCGCGGACATCAAGCGTCAGATGCGCGCGGTGTCCATCAACTGCAGCGGCGCGGCGTCGGTGTCGTCGATGGTGCGCCCTAACGACCATGTGGACGTGATCGGCACGTTCGACTTCGAGGGCAACGGCGGGAAGCGGAACTTCGTCACGTGCACGATGCTCCAGAACGTGCTGGTGCTTGCGACGGGCAACGAGACCGCGAAGAGCAGGGGCAGGAGCCTCGGGATGAACGCCGGGTACTCGACGGTTACGCTAGAGGTGACGCCAAGGGAGGCTGAAATGCTCGCGTTCGCCGAGCAGATCAAGGGCCGGCTCGTGCTGACGCTTCGCAACCGCAACGACGCGTCCTTCGAGAAGGAGCTGCCCAAAGTCGACTTCGACCTTATCCGCGGCGAGATTGAGGAGCTGAACCTCAAGCGCCAGCAGCAGAGACTTTCATCCCCGCACTGACATGTACCTGACAACTGTAGCTGACGGGCGCAGAGAGACGCGCGAAATCACCGAGGGATCGTACATGATCGGCCGCGGCGAGTCGTGCCGCGTGCGCTTCCCGTATCCGGACGTGTCGGAGCGGCACGCGATTCTGACGGTCCGCGGCGGGCGCGCGATACTGGAGGACCTGCACAGCGCGAACGGGACGTTCGTCAACGGCGAGCGGATCGACGAGGCGGTCGTGCTGGACGGCGGGATGGTCGTGCAGATCGGCGAGTGCATGCTCAGGGTGAGCGACGGGGTTCCCGAGGGCGACGGAGCCGAGCGGGCGGCCGACGAGGCGAGTGAGGAGCCGGATGCTGCGGATGACGCGGCGGCTATGGACGAGGAGGAGTCCGCGCCGGAGGAAAGCGCGGCGCCGGACCCGTACCGCGACCTCAGGCGAAACGTCCAGGAGCAGATACAGCGGGAGCTTCTCAAGCGCATGGACATGAAGAAGCTCACTGTCCAGGGCGTGGACAAGGAGGGTCTTGAGGACACCGCGCGCGAGAACATACACGCCATAATAGACGAGGTGATAGCCAACGGGCGTCTGCCGCAGGGAATAGACCCTGTGCGCCTTGAGGAGGACGTCTTCAACGAGGCGCTCAGGCTGGGGCCGCTTGAGGACCTCCTGGCGGACGACACGGTGACGGAGATCATGGTGAACGGTCCGTCGAAGGTGTACGTGGAGCGTCGCGGGCGGCTGGAGCTGTCGGACTGCCAGTTCACCGACGACGCGAGCGTCCTGGCCGTCATAGAGCGCATCATAGCGCCGCTCGGCAGGCGGTGCGACGAGTCTCAGCCGTACGTGGACGCGCGCCTTGCCGACGGAAGCCGCGTGAACGCGATAATAGCGCCGCTGTCGCTTTCGGGGCCGACTGTGACGATCCGCAAGTTCGCGAAGAGGGCTCTGACGCCGGCGGACTTCATCCGCTTCGGCACGTGGACGCACAACGCGGCGGAGTTCATGAGGCTGTGCGTGCTTCTGCGCAAGAACATAATCGTCGCGGGAGGCACAGGCTCGGGCAAGACGACGCTGCTGAACCTGCTTTCGGGCTACATACCTAGGCGCGAGCGCATTGTGACGGTCGAGGACGCGGCGGAGCTGAGGCTTCAGCAGCCGCACGTCATAAGGCTTGAGGCGCGGCCGGCCAACATCGAGGGCAAGGGCGCGGTGACGATACGCGAC
>JAEEZC010000304.1 GCA_016288465.1 Verrucomicrobiota bacterium
ACGTCGTCCGTGTAGCAGCCGATGTAGACAATCACAGCAAGCACACCCATCATGACTTTTCACTTTCCTTTCGCCAGGTCGAAGCCGCAGACAACGGTCGTTCCCGTAGGCACCGACGACTTTATGTCGAACGAGTCGGCGACTCGCTTCGAGTTCGACAGGCCCATGCCTGCGCCGAAGCCCATCGAGCGTATCCAGTCGTTCGCAGTGGACGTGCCGTCGCGCAGGGCCCATTCTACGTCCTTTATGCCGGGGCCCCTGTCGTTCGCGACGACGGTGGCGTGCTGGCTGTCGAGGATGAACGTTATCGTGCCGCCGACGGAGTGGATGCACACGTTGATCTCGAGCTCGTACGCGGCGACCGCCACGCGCCGAATCACCTTCTTGTCGACGCCGGCCTCACCCAGCATCTTCTTTATCTCGTTCGCCGCCTTGCCCGCGTTCGCGAGGTCGTTGCGCACGACGACGAACTGCCTCATGGAATAGTAGGGAAGCGCGCCCTCGGACTTCTCCTCGCCCTGCTGCGACACGGTCGGCGAATGGCCCTCGAGCCTGGCGAGCTCGTTCGTGAGCTCGCGCATGAGCACGCGCGTCACGTCTCGCTGCGAGACGATGCCGACGAGCTCGCGCTCCTTGTTCAGCACGGGGAAGCGGCCGAAGATGTAGTTCTCGAAGTACTTCAGGGCGAAGGCCAGGGGCATGTCCTCCTCAAGCACGACGAGGTTGGTGGCCATGTGCTTCTGGCACTGCTCGCCGATCCAGCCGCCTTCAAGGGCCATGATTATGTCGTTGATCGAGACGATGCCGAAAAGCCTCTTGCCCTCGAGGACGGGGACGCCCGAGATGTGGTTGCGCTTCATCAGGTTCTGGGCGAAGTGCATCGTGTCGGTGCGCACGACGGAGATTATGTCGTGGTCGCGCATCACGTCCTTGACCCTGAGCCTCTGGAGAAGCTCCATGATCACGAGCGGCTCGCCGCCTTCCGGACTCGGCAGGGCCGTGTCCTTTGCATGGCGAGCCGACTTGCGCACGTGCGCGGCCATTATCTGGTCGTCGCTGCGGCTTTCCCCGCCGCTCAGTATCGTGGGCTTGTATTCCATGGCCTTCAGGCCGTCACTTCGCCTCTTCGGTCAGGAAATCGTGCACGCGCACGCAGCTCTCGTACTTCGACAGCGGAGACGAGACGAGAGGTATGCCGAGCGTGTCGGCGACCTGGCACATGGTCTGCGGCAGGGGCTTGGCGTTGTGCACGACAACGCACATGGCGCCGACTATGTTGGCCGTGCGAATGGCCTGGTCGGACGCAAGGGACGTGAGAAGCAGTATGTCCTCGCCGTCGTTGAGAAGCACGTCGCTCATGAGGTCGTTCGCGACGACGGTCCCGACCGACCTGTCTGACTCGCCGCCAGCGACGAGCGTTCCGTCCAGAGTCTTCACAATGTCTGAAATATTCATGGTGCCTCAAAGTATACCAAAATCGTCGCATGTTTGCTATAATTACCGTCATGAGATTCGATCTCCACATCCACAGCTGCCTGAGTCCGTGCGCGAGCCTCGAGATGTCTCCCTCCGAAATCGCGAGGCGGGCGGCCGAGGCCGGCGTCGACGGCATCGCCATAACCGACCACCAGTCCGCGCGCAACGCGCCGGCAGTCGCGGAATGCGCGAGGCGCGCCGGCATAGCCTGCCTCTTCGGGCTCGAGGTGCAGACCGCGGAGGAAGTGCACACCCTTGCGATATTCGACACGGTCGAGCGCGCGCTCGCCATGACCGACTGGGTGTACGAGGCGATGCCAAGGCGCGTCAACGACCCGGAGACGTTCGGCGACCAGCCGGTCGTCACCGCAGACGACGACATCGTCGAGATGGAGTGGCGCATACTCGCGATGGGCTGCAGGCGGTCGATACCGGAGACCTCCGCCAAGGTCAGGGAGCTGGGCGGGCTGTACATCGCCGCGCACATCGACCGCCCGAACTTCTCCGTGATCGGCAGCCTCGGCGCGATTCCGTCCGCGCCGGACGGCTCCCCCTACTTCGACGCGGTGGAGCTCTCGCGGACGGCCGACGAGTCGGTCTGGGCGCCGCGCGCGGAAGGCTACGCCGCCACACGCAGCTCGGACGCGCACAACCTGGACGACGTCGCGCTCGTCTGGACGGAGGCGGACTGCGAGTTTTCCGTCGCGGGCCTCAAGGCCGCGTTCGCCGCGAAGGCGACGCGCCTCTCCCCGCGAATCACGTCTTTCGTGCGGTGAGCCGCACATTCAACAGGAGCAGCACAAATGACATTCCAGGAACTTGTCTCAAGAGTCGGCGGGACGGTCGTCGTGGACAACCCGGACGCGGAAATCGGCTTCGCGTACGCCAGCGACCTGCTTTCGGACGTGATGGGCCACTGCGGCGACGAGTCGGTCCTGATAACCATACAGAACCACCTGAACGCGATTGCGGTCTGCACGCTCGCGGGAATCGAAGCCGTCGTAATCTGCCATTCGCGGCCCGTCCCGGACGACATGAAGGACGCGGCGGAGAGGGAGGGCGTCGGAATAGTGACGACGCCGCTCTCGCAGTTCGCCGCGTCAGTCGCGCTTTCGGACCTGAAGCCGTCGTCCAGGTAGCGCGGCAGGCTGCGGCGCCGTCACAGGCACACGGCGAGGATTCCGGCGAGCAGGCAGTACGGTCCGAAGAGCCAGAACCTGTCGCTCTTGAGAAGGCTCACAAGAACCTTGAGCGACACATAGCCCACGACCGCCGCGATCGCCGCGCCCAGAAGGCAGAGCGCCCACGAGACCTCGCTTCCCGCGGCCGCTCCGCCCGATGTGGAAGCCGACTTCAGGGCCTCGAGAAGCGCGGCGCCTGCGATCGGCGGCGCGCTCATCAGAAACGAGAACTCGGCCGACTTGCCGGCGTCGATCCTTGCGCCGCGCGCAGCCGCAAGGGTCATGCCCGAGCGCGACACGCCCGGAAGCACGGCCACGGCCTGAGCAAGGCCCATTATGACGGCCCCGACCCAGGAGACCGGGCGGTCGCCCCTTGGCAGAAAGCGAGTCGCCGACAGCACGGCGCCCGTGAAGAGAAGCGCCATGCCGACGGCGCGGACGGACGAGAAGGCGGACTCGAGGCTGTCCTTGAAGCAAAGCCCGACGACGGCGCAAGGCACCGCAGAAAGCGCGATCTTGAACAGGTAGCTCCATTCCCGTCCGACGACCATCCGCCGGACAACGCGCCAGTAGTACGCGAAGACGGCGGCAAGGGTTCCGACGTGAAGGAATATGTCCAGCCGGATGCCCGCCTCGCCAAGCCCGAGAAGGCTCTTGCCGATCACCAGATGCCCCGAGCTCGAAATCGGCAGGAACTCCGCCACGCCCTGAACTACGCCAAGAACGACAACCTCAACCAAGTTTCCCAAATCCACTCCCCTTCTCGCCTCTGTTCCTGGGCGTCAGTATTCTAGCTGGCTTCCGCCTATCGTCTCCCTGATTATCGAATCGCCGGGCACGGCGTCAGGAAACGTCGCCACCACCGCCGAAAGAAGTCGTATCATGTTCATTATCTGCGACAGCGGGCCGAGCTCCAGCCTGGCCTTCTCCAGCAGACCGCCGACATAGGGCTTCAGCACCGCAAGCTCGTACACGAGGTACGAGTCGAACACGGCGTCCGCATTGCCGACGAACGGCTCGATCCAGCGCTTCTCGCCCTCCAGCACCTTCGGCCATATCTTGACCGTAGTCGCGGGGCTCATCTTGCGGAACTGGTTGTCGCGGACCATCCTTCGCAGGAACCTCGCGTCCGCAGGAGACGGCGTGATGCCGGCGAACACGTCAAGCGACGGCCTGGGCTCGACGAACACACGGAACTTCGACTCGTCCGCTATCGCGCCCGTCAGAAGCGGATTGAGCGCGTGTATCCCCTCAAGAACCACGAAGCCGCCCTTCGGCAGCGACAGGAAGCGGTCTATCACGTACGGCTCGTGCTTCACGAAGTCGAAGCGGCGCACAGGCACGCGCTCGCCGCGGAAGAGCGCGTTGATGTCCTCGGCAAGAAGCGGAATGTCGACGCAATTCACGTGCTCGTAGTCAAGCTCGCCGTTCTCGTCCCTTGGGTTGCGCGCGTCGCCCACGAAGTAGTCGTCGGTGGAAAGGTGCATTGCGGCGCGACCGTTCACCCTTATCTGCGTGCAGAGGCGCTTGGCGGTAGTCGTCTTGCCGGCGGCAGAGCCGCCCGAGACCAGCACCAGCCTTATGCCGGGCCTGCCGCAGATGACGTCCGCTATCTTCGAAAGCATCTTGCACTGGCGCGCCTCGGCGACGCGTATCAGCTCGTCCGCCGTCCCCTGCGATATGTTCTCGTTAAGCTCCTCAACTGTCATCGCATGTCTCCTGATCTGCCACGCTACCTGAGGCTGCTTCCGCTCCAGCCAAGCTTTCTGGCGAGGACGTCGTACGGGTCGTAGCCCTCCAGCTCCACGAACTTCGCGGTCTTGGCAGACTTGCATATCTCCACATGCTCGCCCGCGCCGAACGACATGACGTGCTCGCCGTCGGCGTACACGCCGACCCTGACGGGATTGCCGCCTGTGCGCGGCAGAACGCGGACGGTGAAGCGGACGCCGTCGCGGAAGACGAGCGGGCGAACGCCGAGCGCGTGCGGGTTGAGGGGCGTGACGACGAGGCTTCCGGAGTCCGGCAGAAGCACGGGGCCGCCCGCTGCCAGCGAGTAGGCCGTCGAGCCGGTCGGCGTCGCGAAGATGAGCCCGTCCGCCATGTACCTCGTGACGAACCTGCCGTCGGCGGCAAGGTCGAGGCGCGCCATGTGGCCCGTCCGTTCGCGCGATATCACCACGTCGTTGAGCGCCGTTGCGCACGCAGAAGACGATCCGCCGGACGAGACCTCGACCATCGCCCTCTCGGAAATCGCGTACCTTCCCTCCGCCAGCATCCGCAGCGCCGTCTCGGCTTCGGCCTCGCCGACAGACGAAAGATAGCCCAGGCCGCCGAGGTTGAGCCCGAGAACCGGCACGTCGCGGAACTCGCGGGCCGCGCGGAGAATCGTCCCGTCCCCGCCCAGAGCCACGACCGCATCGACCGCGTCGCCGGGCGAGGCCGCCTCCACGCCAAGCGCGCCGAGACGGGCTGCGAGAGCGTCGCGCTTTGCCGCGGCCTCGGGTTTGTCGGTGTTGACGTAGAATGCGATTCTCATGCTCTGGGTGAAGTATACCAAAAAGTGCGGCGTTGCGGTATCGTCACGCGAGGCGCCGCGCCGCGGACATGGACAGCGACACGGCCGCGAAGACCAGCACCGCACCCGCCAGCAGGAACATCGGGAAGTGCTCCGACCAGCGGTCGTAGGCGTCGGCCTCGATCTTGGTCGTCTCAAGCTTGTCGATCTCCTCCAGCGCGTCCTCGAGAGAGCCCCTGTCGTTCACGGGGAAGTACGTTCCGCCCGTCCTGGCCGCGATGGACTTGAGCTGCTTCTCGTCGAAGGTCATGTCGGCGTACTGCACGACCTGCCGTCCGAAGAAGTCGCGCGCGAAGATCGGTGTGCGTATCGAGCGCGTGCCGACGCCTATCGCGTAGACCTTGACGCCCATCTTCGCCGCAGTCGCCGCCGCCTCGTCGGGCTCGACGGCGCCGGTGTTGGAGACGCCGTCCGAAAGCAGTATCACGACCTTCGACTTCGGCTTCGCGTCCTTGAGCCTCGCAAGCGCGGTCGCAAGGCCGTCGCCGATGGCCGTCATCTGCTCGTCGCCGGCTATCGGCCGGCCCTGCGCGTCAACCGCGACGGACGGTATCTCGACGCCGCTCAGCACGTTCAGCAGGGCCTCGTGGTCCGCCGTCAGAGGCGAGCGCGTCGAGGCGTAGCCGCCGAACGTCACAAGGCCGATCAGGTCGTCGGGACGCTTCTCCACGAAGTTCGCGAAGAGCTTCTTCACCACTGCAAGGCGCGTCGTCTCGCGCGAGAACCGCTCGCCCTTCGGCGTGAGGTCCAGCGCCTCCATCGAGCCGGACACGTCAACTGTCATGCATATGGCGATGGCGTCGACGGACTTCTTCTCGTGGGCGAGCGGAGTGCGCGGGCGCGCCGCGGCGACCACCAGCAGAAGAAGGCCCGCAAGAAGCGCGAACGGCGTCAGCGCCGCGACTTCGGCGCGCCAGCCCGCGGACTTGGCGGGAATGCGCGACACTGCGGAGAACCTCACGCCCGACCTGCGGCCGCGGCGAAGGAGCCGCCACGCCGCGAAGCCAAGCGGAAGCGCGAAAAGCAGAAGCCAGGGGTTTGCGAATGTCATTGCTGCTGTCCTGCGGCCGATGCGGAATCGCTCTTGAGGTATTCGCGCGCAGACGCCGTCGCCCCGTCGGCCATTTCCGGGGTTGCCTCGACGCCTGCGAACTTGACTAGATCGGCGGACTCGAGAAACTTCCCGAGACGCTCCCGCGCAGCCGGGCTCACGCCGCCTGACGCGGCGAGCCTCTCCGCCTCGCGCAGGAACTCCTCGGTCGTCAGATGCGGCGCCTCGATGCCGTATCTGCGCTGTATGTAGCGCCTCACGACCATCGTAAGCTCCACATAGAAGTCCTTGTACCTGCCGCGTCCGGGCAGGCCCTTCCTCAGCAGCCTCTCAAGCTCGACCCACGCGCGCTCTATCGGGCTCATCCTGTGCTCCTTCACCTTGCGGGCGACGGCCTTCGCCGCGAACCACAGGCCGAAGAGCACCGCCGCTGCCGCGGCAAGCGCGGCGACGGCCCAACCGACGAGCTTCCACGAAAGAGGCGGAAGGTCGCGCTTCGGGTCGCACTCCATCGCGCCCGTCACCGGCTCGCGAGGAGGCGGCGGGTCGAAGTGCACGGGCCCCGCCACGAACGAGTCGCGCCCGCCGTCCACCAGAACGGCGAACGGGCGCAGCCTGTACATCTCGGCGCACGGCTCCGGCACTAGGCGCCAGTTGGCGACATAGGTGGTCGTTCCGTCGGGCGCGGTCACGGGCTTCTCGGCGAACTCCTCGGCGAGCGAAAAGCCCTGCGCCCGGTCCCTGAGGTCGGGCAGCTCGGCGGTCCTGCCGCGAGGAACGCTCAGCGAGACTCGCAGGAACACGCTCTTCGCGGGATCGACCGCCTTCGTCTCGGACTCGATGGCAAGCGTTGCCCCGTCCTTGCCGGACGTCGCGAGCACGGCCGCCAGCAGCAGCACAGCGTACGTCATGGTCTCCTTTCTATGTCCGCGCCAAGCGCGGCGAGCGACGCGTCGACCGACACGTAGCCGCGGTCGACTGACTCGGCGTTGAGAATGCGCGTCACGCCCTTCGCGGCGAGCGCCGCTATGACAAGCGAAATGCCGGCCCGGATATCGTTCGAGCTGACGGTGCCGCCGACAAGCCTCGAAGGCCCAGTCACGACGACGCGGTGAGGGTCGCACTGCACTATCTTCGCGCCCATCTGCCTCAGATGGTCCACGAAGTAGAGCCGCGACTCGAACATCTTCTCGAAGAAGAGGCACGTGCCGCGCGTCTGCGTCGCCAGAACGATGAGAACGGACATGAGGTCCGACGGAAACGCGGGCCACGTGCCGTCGGCTACCGAAGGTATCGCGTCGCCGAGGTCGTACTTCATCCTCAGCCGTCTGCGCGGCGTGTAGCGCAGCGTGCCGGCCTTCGCGTCGATCGTCCACGTGACGCCGAAGCGCGCAAACGCCTTCTCGAGCACCTCGAACGGACCCGGCTCGACGCCCTCCAGCGTAAGCTGCCCGCCTGTCGCGGCGGCTGCGGCGAGATAGCTGCCGGCCTCGATGTAGTCGCATCCGACGCGCGCCTTGCAGCCGTGCAGAGACTCGACGCCCGAAATGCGCAGTATGTTCGAGCCGGCGCCTTCGATCTTCGCGCCCATCGCGACAAGCATGTTCGCGAGGTCCACGACGTGCGGCTCGCACGCGGCGTTCACGATCTCCGTGTCGCCCTCCGCAAGGACGCTCGCCATCAGCAGGTTCTCGGTCGCCGTCACCGACGCCTCGTCCAGCAGAATGCGCGCGCCGCGAAGACGCCCGCGGAACGAGAGAGCGCTCCTGCCGAGCGTGGCCTTCGCGCCGAGCGCCCTGAAGCCCTCGAAATGCGTGTCGAGCCTTCGGTGCCCTATCGCGTCGCCTCCCGGCGGAGGCAACGAGGCGCGTCCGAGCCTCGAGAGAAGCGGCCCCGCAAAGAGAAGCGACGTCCTGATCTTCGCCGCGAGCGCAGGGTCGATGCGCGCGGTCCTCAGCGCCGCCGCGGAAAGCGTCACGGTTCCCGCCGCGGCGTCGCGCTGCGCCTTGACGCCGAACGACTTCGCGACCTCGACCATCGACGCGACGTCCGCTATGTCCGGGACATTCTCGAGCGTCACCGGCTCGGCCGTGAGAAGCGAGGCCGCGATCATCGGCAGCGCGGCGTTCTTGTTGCCGGGCACGCGATGCACGCCCGAGACCGCCTTTCCTCCGCGTATTACAAGCTCTGACATCGCCTACACGGCCCCTCTGCGCTTGCGGGCGCGGCGGCGGAAGAGCGCGCGCACTCCGTCGACGTACGGCTTCGCGGTGTCGATCGGCAGCGTGTCGATGCCAGTCTTGCGGAAGAACCTGGCCAGGCTCTCGCGCTCTTCGGCGGCCTTGGCGGCGAACGCGCGGCGCACAGCGCGGCTGGACGTGTCGACAAGCTCTAGCGCGCCCGTCTCAGGGTCCTCGAGCTCCACAAGCCCGACGTCAGGCAGCTCCGCCTCGGCCGGATCGGTGACGGGCACGCACACCATGTCATGGTGCCGCGCAGTCGCGCGAAGCAGCTTGCCGAGGCGCGAGTCGCCGTCCATGAGCCCCGCTCCGAGAAAGTCGCTTACGAGAAACACGACGGCCCTGCGCTTCTGGACGCCGTTCAGAAACCTCAGCGCGCCCTCTATGTCGGTTCCGCCTGCCGCGCCGTCCTCCGCCGCAAGCACCTCGCGCACGAGCCGCATGACGGAGTCGCGCCCTTTCCGCGGCGGAATGTACTTCACGATTCGGTCGGAGAAGAGGATGAGCCCTATCTTGTCCTGGTTGCGTATCGCCGTGAGCGCGAGAAGCGCCGTCGCCTCCGCCGCAAGCTCCATCTTCGAGCGGCGCACCGAGCCGTAGCTCTGCGAGCCCGAGACGTCCACCGCGAACATGATCGTCAGCTCGCGCTCCTCGGCGAACCTCTTTATGTAGGGCGTGCCGGTGCGGGCCGTGACGTTCCAGTCGATCGAACGCACGTCGTCGCCCGCTATGTACGGCCGCACCTCGTCGAACTCCACGCCCTGGCCCTTGAAGGTGGAGTGGTAGTCGCCGGCGAGCTGGTCGTCTATGAGGCGGTTGGTGAGGATCCTTATCTTCCCCACCTTCGCCATCAGCTCCTTAACATCCGTCGCCATTATGGATTGTCTCCCTCCATGGAACGCGCCTCTCGGTGAGACGCAACGGAATCAGGGCACCGGGACTTCGGACAGTATCTTGTCGATTACGGCGTCGCTCGTCACGTTCTCGGCCTCCGCCTCGTACGTGAGCAGGATGCGGTGGCGCAGCACGTCGTGCACGACCTCCTTCACGTCCTGCGGCGTCGCGTATGCGCGGCCGTGCAGCAGGGCGTTCCCGCGGGCGGCGAGGTTCAGCGCAAGCGTGGCGCGGGGCGATGCGCCGTTCTGGATCATCTCGCTCCTCTCGCGCGTCTTGAAGACTATGTCGAGTATGTAGTCGCCGACCTTCTCGTCGCAGTAAACCTCCTTGAGCGTGGCCCTGAGCGCCTCCACGTCGGAAGCCTTGCAGACCGCCTTCGCCTCGGGCGGACGCGCGCTCTCGGCGAAGCGCTGCATGATGCGCCGCTCGTCCGCCTTGGTCGGCGTCTCGACGAGGCACTTGAACATGAAGCGGTCGACTTGCGCCTCGGGCAGCGGATACGTGCCCTCCTGCTCGATCGGGTTCTGCGTCGCCAGCACGAGGAACGGCTCGGGCAGCGCGTACGTCTCGTCGCCGATCGTCACCTGGCGCTCCTGCATGGCCTCGAGAAGCGCCGACTGAACCTTCGCGGGCGCGCGGTTGATCTCGTCCGCGAGAAGCAGGTTCGCGAAGACCGGGCCCTTCCTCGGAGTGAACTCGCCCGTCTTCGGAGAGTAGACGAGAGTGCCCACGACGTCCGCCGGCAGAAGGTCCGGAGTGAAGGATATGCGCCTGAATTCGAGGCCGAGCGTCTTCGCAAGCGTGTTCACCGAAAGCGTCTTAGCAAGGCCGGGCACGCCTTCGAGCAGAATGTGCCCGCCGGTCGCCATGGCGAGAATCAGCCTGTCCACAAGCTTCTCCTGGCCGACGATGACCTTGGAGACCTCTTCCCTTATCCTGGTAACCAGCTCGCCCTGCGCGGCGATGCGGTTGGTCGCTTCCTTCAGATCCATTCTTCCCTATCCTGCCTTTCTGTTTGTTTTCCTGTTGTCTTAAAGCACTGCCTTCAGGACGCCTGCCCGACGGTCCTCCATCCGCGGACGACCCCGGCGACGTCCTTCCACTTTACCGTGTTGATGCGCTTCATGTCCATCGTGAGCTTCAGGCGCCGCACGTTGTCCGCGTCGCTTCCGGCCGCCGGAATCTCGCCCCGCATGCGCTTCAGCCGCGCCGCCCACAGCGACCTCACGAAGTCCCTCAGTATCTCGATCTGGCTGAGGCCGCACTCAAGAGGCTTGCCCTGCCCCGCAAGCATTCTGTCGAACCAGCCGCGCTCGCGCGCGCCGAGAGCGTCGCTCCAGGGCGCAATGCAGTCGTCGCCGCTCGCGATCTCAGCGCGCCAGGTCTTCACAAACTGCCGCGTGAAGTCGTGGTCGAGCACCTCGTCCGGCAGCATCTCGTCCACTACCGAGTCGATCTCCTTCGCCTCCTCGGCGTATTCGTTGGCGAGCAGGAACTCGCAGAACGCAAGCTCGCACGACGACGGAGGCAGAACCTCCGCCGCCTCCTCGCCCGGTTCGGCCCGCGCGGACTCCCCTGCTTCGCCGTCCTGAAGCTCATCCTCCGGCTCCGGCTCGACACGCCGCGCCGCCGGCGCCGCCGCCTTAACGCGCCCAAGCTCCTCCCTCAGCGCGACCTCGGGCAGCTTCAGCAGCTTCGCCGCCTCGGCTATCATGGACGCCCTCATCACCGCGCCCGGACACTGCGCAACGGCGTGAAGAACCGCCTTGGTGACGCGGTTCACCGCGTCCACGGAGTCCGGAAGCCTCTCCGCCGCACGGCCTGTGCGGACGAGAAACGAGACTATCGACTCCGCGTTTTCAAGGAGCTTCGAGAACTCCGCCGCCGGATGCGACCTGAGATAGGAGTCGGGGTCGTCCCCTCCAGGCAGCGACACCACGCGCACCGGCAGCTCCGCCGCGAGGCACAGCCCCGCGGTCTTCGCGGCGGCCTTGTGCCCAGCAGCGTCGTCGTCGTAGACGAGCGCCACCTGGTCGGCGTACTTCGAAAGCATCTTCGCGTGCTCTTGCGTGAAGGCCGTGCCCTGGCCAGCGACCGAGTTCGGAAAGCCGCTCGTCTGAAGGCGGATGCAGTCGATCTGCCCCTCGCACACTATCGCCTCGCGATTGGTCGCCCGCGCGATCTCGGCAGCCGCCTTGTCGAAGCCGTAGAGCACCTTCGACTTCTTGAACACCGCGGTCTCCGGCGAGTTCACGTACTTGCCGGAATGCTTCGACGCGACCAGCTGCCGGCCCGAGAAGCCGACGACGCGCCCCTGCCTGTCGCGGATCGTGAACATGAGACGCCCGCCGAAGCGATGGTAGCCCAGGTCGCCGGGCTGGTTCGGGCCCTTCACGACGCCCGCCGCCTCCAGCTCCTCGACCGTATAGCCGTACTTCGCGGCCCACTTGAGCATGACGGACACGCCCTTTGGCGCGTATCCGATCAGGTAGGCTTCCTGCACATCCTGGCAGAGTTCGCGTTCCGCGAGGTACTCGCGCGCAAGTTCGCCCTCCTTCGACTTCTCAAGGCAGCGGTGGTAGAACTGGGCAAGCTCCGCAAGAAGCGCAAAGAGCCTGTTCCGCC
>JAEEZC010000305.1 GCA_016288465.1 Verrucomicrobiota bacterium
AGGCCGCGGGCGCAATCTGCCGTATTCGTACTACGGCGTGACGCCTGGCTGGCGCAACGTCTGGCGCAAGCTGGACGACAAGGGCGTGCTGCGCCGGGTGGTGGACCTCGACGTGTACGCGGCGTTCCAGATGAACGCGCCGAGCTTCAAGCGCGCGGAGCCTGGTTCTGACGACTCGGCTCACAGACTGGCCGATCCCGGCAGCCCCAACTACGGCGGCAAGGGCGGCGCCGTGTCACCGGGCGCCCGGCTTGTTTGGGCTCCATCCCGCGACGTCTCGCTCGGCGCCCGCGTCGAATACTGCTCGGACGGCAATTCCGTGCCGATTGCGGATCTGGTGCTTTCCCACAAGGTCGACGCCGACTTCGACTGGCACGCGGCGTACAGGCTTCGTGATTCGCGCTACTGGGACTTCTCGTCCGTGCCTGACGGCGCGGCGCGGCACAACGAAGACCTCAACGAGGCCAGGTTCCACAGCATAGAAGTGGGCTTCCGCAGCCAGCCTCTGGACTGGTTCGCCTGGAGCCCGTTCGTCCGCTGGGATCTGCGCGACAACGAGCTCGACTGCGCCGGCGTCTGGTTCGAGTACCTGACGGACTGCCTGGGCTTCCGCGTGAAAGTTTCGTACGACAACGACTACAGGCGAATCGACGGCAGCGAGTACGACGAGGACTGGGACGTCGGCTTCCAGGTGTATCTGCGCGCCTTCGGCCCGGACGGCAACGACATATTCAAGAACTGACGTGGTGCCATGCGCAAGGCGAGACAGAGCGGCATAGAGCGGCTAGAGAGCTATCTCGTCAAGCTGATCCAGGAGAAGGGGGACGACAAGGACCAGCCGGCCGGCGTCAACGCCCTGCTCGTCGTGCTCCACGCCTTCAGCTTCCTGTTCGCGCTTGCGGTGTCGGTTAGGTATTTCCTCTACGGCATCGGCCTGATTAGGCGCTTCCCGCTCGGCATCCAGGTGATCTCGATCGGCAATGTGACCGCCGGCGGCACCGGCAAGACGCCCGTGACCGAGATATTCGCGCGCACGCTTGCCGCCGAAGGCCGCAAGGTCGCGATCCTCTCGCGCGGCTACAGGCGCAAGGAGGCTCCGCTCTGGCAGCGCCTCTTCACGCAGGTCGTCGAGCCGCCGCTCGTCGTCTCCGACGGCAAGCACGTCCTGCTCGACTCCGAGACCGGCGGCGACGAGCCCTACATGCTCGCCTCCAATCTGCCGGGCGTGGCGGTCGTCGTCGACCGCAACCGCGTCAAGGCGGGCCGCTACGCCATAAAGCGGCTCGGATGCGACACGATAATACTCGACGACGGCTTCCAGTACCAGCGCCTCAAGCACTCCATCGAAGTCGTGCTTGTCGACGCCACAAATCCCTTCGGCAACGGCAAGATGCTTCCGCGCGGAATACTGCGCGAGCCGGCCCGCAACCTCGCCCGCGCCGACATAATCTTCCTCACCAAGTGCAACGGCGACGTCTCGGCGGTGCGCGAAGAGGTGCGACGCTTCAACAAGAAGGCCGAGATCGTCGAGTGCAGACACGCGCCAAAGACGCTCAGGGACGTGTGGAGCCGCGAGGAGTTCCCCCTTTCATGGCTGGAGGGCAAGACCGTCTGCACGCTCTCGGGCATTGCCTCGCCGAAGGGCTTCGAGAACTCCCTCAGGCACCTCGGCGCCAAGGTCGTCTGGTGCGAGCGCTATGCCGACCACCACCGCTATGCGCCGTCCGAGATTCTCTACGCGCTGAACCGCACGTCGGACATGGGCTCCGACGCCCTCGTAACGACGGAGAAGGACGCAGTCCGCTTTCCGCGCTTCGAGACGGTGCCCGTCAGATGCCTTTGCCTCCGAATCGCGATCGAAATCATCTCCGGAGCCGAGAGCTTCGCCTCGATCATAAACCGGATATGCTTTCGAAGAGGCTGAGAAACGTCTTCACTGTCGGCGGGCTCACCGCCTTCAGCCGGGTGCTGGGCCTCGTCCGCGAGATGCTCCAGTCCCGGCTCATAGGCGCCGGCGTAGAGCAGAGCGCGTTCGTCCTCGCGTTCGCGCTTCCCAACATGGCCCGCAAGCTCTTCGGCGAAGGCGCCCTTACCGCGGCGTTCGTCCCAGTGTTCAAGGGCGAGGTCGAGCGCGGCGAAGCTGAGTCCGCCAGGCGCCTCGCCCGGTCGGTGCTTACGATGGTCGTGCTCGTCCTAGGCGCGGTCGTGGCGCTTTCGGTCGTCGGAATCTCCGCGGCGCTCGGCGTTTCCTGCTTTTCCGAAGGGCTTTCCCCTCGTGCCGCGCTCACGCTGAGGCTCGTCAGGATCCTCTGTCCCTACATGGTCTTCATCTGCGCCGCGGCGTTCGGAATGGGCGTCCTCAACTCGCTCGGGCGCTTCGTGGAGGGCGCCTTCATGCCGGCCTTCCTCAATGTCGTCTGGATCGCCGCGCTTGCCGCGCTCTGCTTCATGCCCGGGCTGGACCTCCAGTCTCGCGTCGTCTTCGTGTGCTGGGCGATTCTCGTCGGAGGCTTCGCGCAGATGGCGTTCCTTCTCAGGTGCATGCGCAGGCGAGGCTATGGATGGCGTCCCTCGCTGGAATGGAACGACAAGGTCCGCCTCGTCTGGAAGAACACCTTCATCGCCGCCGCCGGCGCCGGAGCCGTCCAGCTCAACTACATGCTCGACCAGGTGCTCGGACAGCTCGCCGCTCCCTGGGCCGCCGGAGTGATCGGATACGCCGAGCGCCTCATGGACCTTCCGCTCGGCGTGGTCGGCGTCGCGTTCGGAACTGTTCTCCTGCCCACTTTCTCGGGCCATTTCGCCCGGAACGACGCGGCAGGGGCCGTCAAGGCGCTGCGCAGCTCCATCCTGCAGATGCTCGCGCTGATGGTCCCGGCGTCCGTCGTGACGTTCTTCTTCGCTCCGTGGATCGTCTGGCTCATCTACGAGGGCCGCGCCTTCGATGCCGAGGCGACGCTCCGCGTTTCGCGGGCTCTCTCGGTCTACGGACTCGGGCTCTGCTTCTTTTCGGTGCAGAAGTGCCTTGTGCCGTTCTTCCAGGCGCGCGGCGACATGAAGACGCCTTTGCGGGTTACGGTGGCGACCGTCGTCCTCAACGCGTCGCTGAACATAATGGCGGTCGCGCTTCTTCCCGTCGAGTGGCGCCACGTCGGGCTTGCGGCGTCCACTTCTCTCTGCGCCGCGGCCGGCTGCGCGCTGCTCTTCGCGTCGCGCTCCTTCAGAGCCGCCCTCGAGTCCGCTCGTCAGCCCGCGGCCTAGGCGGGCCTGCAGGCGTCGAGGCTGGACGAACACAAAAAACTTTTTGCGATACGTGTACCGCGCGGCGCACCGGAATATGGTATCATGTGCGCAGAATGGCAACTCTACAACAGGAAGCGAAAGCATGGAAATGACACGCAGGGATTTCATCGGCTCGTCGGCGGCCTTTGCCGCGGCCGGGATGTCGTCGCAGGCGGCGGGGCAGGGCGCGGGCAGGGACGAGATACGCGGCGTTCTGCTTCACATGGGCATGAACATGTGGGGCGAATGGCGCGCGCCTGGCGAGGAGGCTGTCGAGGGCAGACGCTACACGCGCGACGAAGTGCATTTCTCGGAGGATGTCTGGAACCGCACCATCGACCACGCGAAGAAGCGCGCCTTCAACATGGTTGTCATGGACCTCGGCGAGTTCATGGCCTTCCCGAGCCATCCGGAGCTGGCAGTGAAGGGAAGCTGGAGCGCGGAGCGGATGCAGTCCGAGGTGAAGAGGCTGAAGGCCATGGGCCTGGAGCCGATTCCGAAGCTCAACTTCTCCGCGACCCACCATATGTGGCTGAAGGAGTACAGCCGCATGCTTTCGACGAGGAAGTACTATCAGGTCTGCGCGGACCTGATAAAGGACGTTTCGGAGATTTTCGGGCGCCCCCGCTACTTTCACCTCGGCTTCGACGAGGAGAAGCTGGAGAACCAGCGCAAGAGGCAGTTTGTCATCGTAAGGCAGGGCGACCTGTGGTGGCACGACCTCCTCTGGTTCGTCCGCGGAGTGGAGAAGCTCGGCTCGCGCGCCTGGATCTTCAGCGACTACGGCTGGCATCACCCGGAGTTCCTAACGAAGTGCCCCAGGAGCGTTCTGCAGAGCAATTGGTACTACAACGAGGACGCCGTCGGCTACGACGTCGAGAAGATGACGGACTGGTTCAAGCCGAAGCTGAGGCTCTTTGCGGATCTCGACAAGGCCGGGTTCGACCAGGTTCCTTGTCCCTCCAACTGGCTTTCGCCGAAGCTGAAGGCATCGGGCCGCACCGACAACCGCGACTGCGCCGGGCAGGTGGTCAGGTACTGCCGCGCAAACATCGCTCCGGAAAGACTCAAGGGGTTCATGATGGCGTCATGGACCGACTGCAGGGGCGAAGGTTCGTTCAAGTTCAACTGCGACGGCATGGACCAGCTTGCCGACGCAATGTAAGGGAATCTTTTGTCTGTATTCAAAAATCATTTTGTCTGTATTCAAAAATCATTTTGTCTGTATTCAAAAATCATTTTGTCTGTATTCAAAACATGCTGCGCTAGTAGTCAAAATTTCCGAGGCTTCGGGCATAGGTGTGGGTCTGGTCTAGACGCAGACGCCGCAGATGTTCACAGGCGGCTGTTGGTCGGGGGATGTCCGCGACCGCCGTTGGCACCGAAGCGAAATCGCCGTGTAAACACCCCCTTTTCTTCGTGTAGGAAAGTCAAAAGTTCCGTGTAGGACAACCAAAAGTGCCGTGTAGGACAAGCCGTTGTCTCGTGTAGGAC
>JAEEZC010000034.1 GCA_016288465.1 Verrucomicrobiota bacterium
ATCCCCCTTCGCTCCGCCGCGCCACCCGTATTGCATACGAGCCTGACTCTCGCAAAAAGTCAGCCATAACGCGTCAAAAGACAATGACGGGGACAGTCCCCTCAGCCTTACTGTTGTTGCGGATGGTCGTGGATGTGCCTTCAAACTGAATCACCATGGCAACTCGCACGGCCCAAATTCAAGGACTCCGCTCGCCATCGACGGATACGATGCACGAGAGTCGCTCAGGCGATACGACAGCGTCACAGGCAGCGGAAAAATGCAAGGCATGAACGTCTCACAGGAAATTTACATAGATATAGCCTGTCAGTTTGCCGGAATCCCGGACAAAAACAACTATATGCCGCCTATTTCCGCCCCTCTCGCTCGTCCGCACCGCACTTGCACGACCTTATTCCCGGGAACAATTCGGGCCAGCGATGGACGAACATGTGATCATCATTGTAGTTGCTCGTCCTGTCCACGCACTTTCCTTCGCCGTCAAATATCAGATACGGTTCGTATGGCGACGACAGCCAACGGCAAAGATAGCTCAGAGGAAGTTTCCCGAGACGATACCTGACGCCGACGAAATCCTCGCCATTCCGCCTGAACGCAGTCTCCGTCACGCAATCTCCGACTTCGCTAGCACGCTGTTCTTCGAAAGAGCCGAACGACGACAGAAAACGCGCATCATGTTCGCACCAGAATCTCAGCGCATAAACGAGCAGGGCCGACGCCGCCACCACTGCCACTACGGAGGCGACAATCGCGCAAGACTTTCTCCGCGCTCCACACTCGGCGCATGCCGCAGGTCCTTTGGATCTATTCGTCATCTGCGGCAGTATACCATATTTCAGGCGTCGCTCGCACTGCAAATCGGCATAGGCCGTTCAGCCGCGGCAGAATCGCAGAAGAACCACTCAGCAGTTGCCGACAAGGACGCGTGAAAGGCGGCGACGCGCGACGTCGGCAAGGCGCCGCACGTCCGCGACCGGCGTCGGCGACGCGTCCGACATTCTCCATCTCGGAAAGAACCGCGTGACATGAAGCGGCATGTCCGGCGAAACCGACGCGACAAAGGACGCAATGGCGTCCATGTCCGCTTCGCCGTCGTTGCGTCCGGGAACGACAAGC
This sequence comes from Verrucomicrobiota bacterium, assembly GCA_016288465.1. GTDB lineage: Bacteria > Verrucomicrobiota > Kiritimatiellia > RFP12 > UBA1067 > UBA1067. The sequence continues at coordinate 1,117 of JAEEZC010000034.1, forward strand.
GTCGTGACCTCTACATGACATCCGGCGCCATGCAAAGCGGAAATCGTCCTGCAGACTGCGCCGAAGTCGCCTCCGACCCAGTCGTAATACTCCTGCGACGGACCCTTGAGATCGATGTTCGCCGCATCAATGAGCGGGGCGATCTGCGAAATGACGCTCTCGCTGGCGCATCCGTTTGACACGAGCACGTTCAGCATTCCCCTTCTGCGTATCTCAGCTGCGCAGTCGCGCACGAACTCCCATCCGACAAGCGGCTCGTTGTATGTGTACGCAAGCCCGATGTTGCCCTGTTCGTCCGCAAGGCGCGCGGCGAGATCGGCCAGTTCGCCGGGCGAGGCGGTCCTGTACGGCACTTCGTCCGCGCCATGCTGCGATATTCCGTCGTTCTGGCAGAACGGGCAGCGCAGATTGCAGCCGTAGGAGCCGACTGAAAGGACATTGCTCCCCGGACGGAAAAACGCGATTGGCTTCTTCTCTATGGGATCAAGCGAAATCGACGAAATGCGCCCGTAGTTCGCCGCGACGACGGCGCCGTTCTCGGCGCGCCTGGCGCGGCAGAATCCGACTGCGCCGTCGGCAAGGCGGCAATGGCGGGGGCACGCTCCGCACACCGCCGTCGCCGCGTCACTCATGGAACACCTCGGCCTGGAACGTCTCGAACGTCGCGCCGTCCCGCCACGCGTCCGCGGGAAGCCCGGCCTTCTGCGCAAGATACGAGAGCGTAGTCGGAAGGTCCCAGCCCTGCTCTGGCGCGACCTGCGGCAGAAACACCGCGAAGCACTCCCCCTTCTCAAGCGTCATGCCGTCACGCCCAAGCACGATGTCGCGCCATGAGGCAACGCGCTTCGGCGGAGTAAGCGCCGAGACCTCGACACGGATTCCTCCAAGCTCGCGCTCTGACACGGGCGAAAAGCGAGGGTCGCGAAGCGCCGCGTCAACTGCGCGCGCGGCCACGGCCTCTACAAGCGGGCGCATGGGCATAATCTCGCCGATGCAGCCGCGAAGAGCGCCGGTCACCCTGTCGTTCAGCGTCACGAAAGCGCCCATCTTGGCAAGCGCAGCCTTCGGAGCTTCGGAGACATCGGGCCGGACGCGCCGACCCGGACCGCCTCGCACGGCGCTCTCCAGCGACGCCCGCGCGATGCGCAGAAGGTACGCCCGGTCTTCGGCGGAAAGAACTGCGTCGCCGTCGCCCTGCCACTTCGCGAAGCCGGTAGCGGCAAGATAGCACACGAACCGGCTGTAGTCGCCTTCCGCGTCGCCCGACGTCGCGTACTTTCTCCGAACGAGCCGAGTGCCGCGCGGAAAGGCGCGGAGCGCAAGCTCTATCGGCACATGCCCGCAGATAGTCGCGCCCGTTCGCCTTATGAACGATGCAAAGCCGTCCGCATCGCAGTCTGCGGCAAGCGAGAACGCCTCCGCGTCCGCCGCGGCGACCTTGCGCCGAACCTCCTCGCCGCCGTCCCTGCCATAAGGAGTGTACGAGAAGTCGTCGCCGTAGTGAGTGAAGTCGGACGAGATGACAAGCAGCGTCTCGGCATCCATAAGCCGCGCCAGCGCCCTGGCGCACATGGCCATCTGGTCCTCGCCGAACGAGCCCATGACAAGCGGCACGACAGAGAAGCCTTCCCCAAGTGCGAGCTGGATGAGAGGAAACTCGATCTGCGCGGAATGCTCGGCCGCATGGACCCGGTCGTTGCGCGCGACCGGCGCGACGAGCGCGAGCCTGTCGAGCCACTCGCGGTCGACCGCGATTCTGCCAAGAGGCGTGGAGACGTCGCCTGACTCTGGCGCGACGAGGCGGTTTTCTATCCAGGCGCGATGGCTCGGAGCGAGCACGACCACGCGGCGGAACTTCGCGCCGCGGACAGCTTGAACCGCCGACCATGCAATTTCGCCGGAATACGCCCAGCCTGCGTGCGGAAGGACGAGCACGTTCGAACCGGGAGAAGCCGCCTCCGAGCCAAGCCCGGCCGCCTTCTCCCAATTGCCGCAGACTGCACGTATTTCCCGGTCAGTTCCGGGATACCACGATCCCGCTATTGTGCTTTCAAGTGCCATGCCCAACAAATATAGCCGCCGCGGACCTCCCCCACCGCGAATTGACTGTATTATACCATATTCGCTTCCCAATCTCCAAGAGGATTTTTCTGATTTTTTGTGAATTGAGAAAGTCAAAAGCTCTTCTCGCGCGGCAGTTTGCAAAAACGGCTCACATCTGGTATAATAAGCGCATATCGAAAGGTGCATGGTACATGAGGAATTAAGGAAAGGCAAGCCTGGAATTCGTCCGCCGTTCGGCGAAACCGTAGAGATATGACGATAGAAACCGAGAACGCCATCATTCAGCTACAGCGAAAAGACAGAACTCTGTTCAGTTCGCTTCTGAAGCACATAGTGCAGGCAGCGCCAAACGAAGACCCGTCCGACTTCGTGCTGGCCTCGATCGGCAGGAACGTCGGCGCCGACCGCTGCTACGTGTACAGGTTCTGGGAGCCAGGCAAGACCTCGATGTGCACCAACACGCACGAATGGTGCGCCGAGGACATAAAGCCGGAGATAGGCGGTCAGCAGGCGTGCGACCTCTCGGCGCTCGTCGAGTTCAACGCGCACATCACGTCGGGGCGCGACTTCCTCTTCACCGACATAAACACCATCGACGCCGGCTCTCGGGAGTGGCTGGAGCCGCAGGGCATAAAGTCGCTTATCGCGACTCCGCTCGTAGGGGCCAACAACACGATCTGCGGGTTCGCGGGGTTCGACTTCGTAAAGGCGCCGTGCGGCGAGATAACGGAGCGCATAATCGTCAACATCCACGAGGCCGCGGACCTGCTGCTCAACTGCCAGCGCCTTCACGAGAAGGACGTCGCCCTTCTCGACGTCTCCAGACGCGAAAGCGAGCACGAGGAGAACGAACGCGAGTTCGAGCGCGCGCTCATGACCCTGCAGAAGGACGCGCGCACGATGCACACGAAGCAGATGCTTGAGATCGTGCGCAACCGCCTTGACGCCGACATGTGCCTGCTTGTGCAGGAGATGCCCTCGAAAGGCGGCGGAAAGGTCCTGCCGGAACATGCCGTCTCACGCAACGGGTGGACGAACAAAAGGGGATGGACCATCGACCCGACGCTGTGCCGCGCCCTCGACACGAGGCTCAAGACAAGCGCGATCATCACCCTGCGCGAAAGCGAGATCGGCTGGCTCAAGGCCCAGACGGAGGGGGCCTCGACCTCCGACTTCTCCGACAATCTGAAGATAGTGCACTCCATCGGCATCCGGCAGGAAGGCCGTCTCGCGGGCGTGCTGTGCGTGGGCTACGAGGACGAGAGGTCCCTCACTCCGCTTCTGACGGGGTTTCTGCGCCGGTCGGCGCTGGTCATAGTGTCCACGCTGGAGAGAATCGCGACCTACCACGACCTCAACGCCGCGCTGGACCAGGCGCACCTCAAGGGCGACATCGTCGAGTTCATGTTCCAGCACACGGACTACGCGGAGGTCAGGAACTTCATCGGCGAGAAGGTGCGCGAAATCACCGGCGCGCAGCACCTCCTGCTCTGCTCCAACGACGGCGAGCGCACCGACTGGTTCAGCGACGACGCTCCGACATGCTGCCACAACTGCGTGGAGTACGTACGCAACTTCGGCAGGAACCTGCCTCCGACCCTTTTCTCCGAGGACGAGATAGCGATCATCCAGGAGGGCGAAGAGCTTCCGAAGATGAACCAGCCGCACTACTGTCCGATGAAATCGGTGGTGCTGAGCCAGTTCAAGAGGGACGGCGGCTGGTGGCGTCTCGTCGCGGACTACACGAAGTCGCACGAGCGCGACCTGCCGGAGGTCGCCCGGATAATGCGCATGGCGCTGGAGCTGGTGGCGATTGCCTACGACAGGGAAAAGCGCGAGGAGACGATAAAGATACTCCAGAAGCATCAGAGCTTCCGCGCGGACACGCTCGCGTACGCGCTTTCGAAGGACGATCTGCCGGGGCTCATCAACCTCACGATGCACAGGCTTCTGGAGCTGACGGCGTGCGACTACATCGCGATACACACGGTCGACGGAGACCACCGCATGCTGCATCCGGGAGGCGAGCTCGCGAAATGTCCGCACCGGTGCACGGCATGCTCGTTCTACAAGCTGAAGGTGCCGTCGATAGGGGACTCCGACAACATCATCGAACTGGACGACACAAAGGGCCAGTGCGAGGTGCAGATTCCGTCGGAATGCCCGGCGATGTCGCTCGAAGTCGTGGTCGTCTACTGCGAAGGCAAGCCATGGGGCGGCATAGCGCTCCACTACCTCGAAAAGCAGCGCCAGGTATCCGCCGACGACCGCGACACTCTGAAGATCGCGGCGGACGTGCTGACGCTCGCGCTCGAACGCCATTCCTCTGCCGTGCGCCTGGAGCAGGAGAGGGACCGCGTCGTCGAGGCGGAGAAGGCGCGCAGCTACTTCTTCTCGTCCGTCTCGCACGACATACGCACTCCGCTCAACGCCATCATCGGCTTCTCGGAGCTGCTGCAGTCCGGCGACGTGCCGCCCGCCGAGGCGAAGCAGGACCTCAAGATGATCGTGGCGAGCGGCAAGACGCTTCTGCAGCTCGTAAACGACGTGCTCGACCTCTCGAAGATGGACCTCGGCAAGCTCGAGTTCAGCTTCGAGCCGACGGACGTCAAGGAGGTCGTGCAGGAGATCGTGCCGGTGTTCCGTCCGCTGACAGTCGCGAAGAGGCAGACTATCGTCGTGGACGTTCCCGACATGCCGCGCCTCATGGTCGACGCGCACCGCTTCAGGCAGGTGCTGTTCAACTTCGTCAGCAACGCGGTCAAGTACGCGGGGCCGTGCACGATACGCGTGTCGGCGTCGTACGAGAACGGGATTCTGAAGCTCACGGTCGCGGACAACGGCAAGGGCGTCTCGCCCGAGAAGGCGAAGCGGCTTATGCAGCCGTTCGTCCAGGCCGACATCAAGAACCGCACGGAAGGCAGCGGCCTCGGCCTTGCGATATGCAAGCGGCTCGTGGAGATCGCGCACGGCAAGATATCGATAGACACGGCTCCAGGAAAGGGATTCGCGATACACACCGAAGTGCCGGCGACGATCGCGCCCGAAAGCGAGAAAGGCGAGAAGGCCGCGAAGGCAGCGGCTATCAAGGCGCCCAGCGCATCCATGCGCGTGCTCGTCGTGGACGACTCGCCCGTGAACCGCTCCGTACTGAAGGCGATGATGAAGAAGCTCGGCATAACGAACGTCGGGCTTGCCGAGGACGGCAAGGCGGCCCTTGAGAAGCTTGAGAGGGACCCGGACTACGACATCGTCTTGTCCGACATGTGGATGCCGGTCATGGACGGCACCGAGCTGATACGCCGCATCCGGGCGGACAAGCGTCTGGCAGGGCTCAAGGTGTGCTCGATCACAGCGGACGTGGAGGCCCGCGCGAACTACAAGGAGCTGGGCTTCGACACGATACTTCTGAAGCCCGTTACGCTAGAGAAGCTGTCGGAGCTCTTCAGCAAAATGGGCGGCGCTGCGAAGCCGCAGGGCCAGGGCGCCTGACGTTGGCGCCCCTTAGAGCTCTATCGCAGCGCTCTTGAGGATGCGCCGAGCCGTGAAGGCGCCAGACGCGGTCACCGGTCCTTCGCGACGGAGACCCGTGTATGCCCATGTGCACGTCCCCCTCAGCGACTCCTCCGGACTCCACACAGCGCCCGCGTTGTCGGCGAACGAAAGTCTGACCTCCCCGCCTATCGTGAAGCGCTCTGGCTTCACCGAACCTATGTAGTTGTTGATGTCGTCGCCGCTCGGAGCGGGAGTCTCGAAGTCCATCTTCTTATTGTCGAAAAGCGGATGAAGCGCATGGAAGAAAGGATTCGACGGGGAGTTCGGCCCGATCGAATACGAGAACGACAGCGGCGCCGAGCAGTCCCCGAACGCGCCCGAAGAGGACTCCACCGCGCCCATGTCGACAGGAAGGACGGCGGAAGAGAGCCTCCGCGTGTAGTCCCTGCCTGTCGGAAGCTCCGCATCCGGTCCGTAAAGGTCCTCCCTGATCGTTCCGTCGCCGTTGGCAAAGCCGGAAATCACCGCACGCTGCAGAAGGCGGCACTTCCCCTCTGAATCCACATGAACGTAGAACTTGACCGGCATGGCGCCGCCAGCGCCGACGCCTTCCACACTGTGCTCGGCGGAGACCTGCCAGTTGACGGCGGTGAGGCAGCCCTGGACGAGCCAAAGGCCCTGCGGCCACGCGACAGACGGCTTGGTGTCAACGGCTGCTATCGGCACCTGGGCCATGAAGCCCGTGTATCCCCGGTCGGACGGATTGCATTCCGAGATGCGCACGATTCCTCCCACTCTGTCTCCAGTTCCGGCGAGCTTCGTCCGGTCGAGCGCAAGGGACACGGTCCACGTCTCGCCCGCCGACAGATACCTGGAAACGGAGTTCGTGAACGGATGCCATGTGGGAATCGATTCGATCGTCGCATTCAGTGAGAACATGACGTCGGGCTTCGAAATGCCGTCGGACGACGCGACGTATTCGATCTGGACGAGCTTGTTGGTGACTCCGTCGTTGCGAATCGCCAGCTCGCCGCGCGTGTCAGTCTCGCCGAAGTCGACGCCGGTACGCGGGGAAACGTAGAGCGGGCCCGACCAGTCGCTGATCGCGACGCCAGGCACGAGCAGCACGGCCCCGTCAGTGAGCGACGCAGAAAGCGAACCTACGCGCGGAAACCCGCCGCCATAGGCGACCACGCCCATCTCTCCCGACGAAGACGTCGCGACCCTGTAGAAGCTCGGGTTCGCGGCTAGCGCCGGACATCCCGCGAAATAGCTGGCCGCGCTCACGGAGACCGAGGGGTCCGCAAGGCGTACGCCGACATAGTTGTACGTCTCGTCCGCACCGCTCGTGTGCCATGCGATGCGGGGCGCGGCAGGAACGCCGCGGAGCGACGTGGTGAAGGCGGACGAGTTGGTGTTGCAGCAGAGAAGCACGGTGTCGGCGGAAAGCCTCCTGAGCGTGCTGGCGTGCCCTTCGCGCGACCAGACTAGAAACGGCGAGAGCACAGTGGACTCTCCGGTTAGTCCGCCCGACGTGTCGGCCGTGACGCGGAAGTTGTCCGCATTGTAGGCTGAAACCGACTCGACCGGCCAGGAAGCGAACACCTCGTCGGCGCTTCCGTCCGGCCCGACGCCGACATACACCGCGTTCCAGCCCGGATTCAGCGTGACAGTCTGGTCGACTACCGCCGCATGCGCGAAGAGCGCGGCGGATGCGGCAACAAGTGACAGTGTCTTGGTTCTGAAAGTCATATCGCAGTACTCCCCTTTCACCGTGTTCAGTCCAGGCGGATGCGGAAAAGCCCGAGCGTTCCCTCGCGGACCATGTACACTTTCCTTTCCGCGAGATTTGCGTTCCTGTCGCCTTCCTCTATGTATGTGCGTTCGGCGGAGGACGTATCAGGGGCGGCGCGGTGCCTGTGACGCGCGAAGCCGCTGGCGCGGGACACCGCGTTGGTGCTTCTCTCTATCGAATAGGCGAAGCCAAACACCGGTTTGAAGCCAAGCTCGACCATCTCGGTTCCGTCGCTGGCCGTCACCATCTTGAACGACGTCACCTTGAGCCCGGCGGACTCCGCGTCGTACGGATCTGTCCCCGCGAAGTACTCCTCGCGGTTGGAGACGCCGTCGCCATCCCAGTCGGCGTCGGGATCGTACGACTCGCCCGGCCCGATGTAGCCCAGCATCCTTGCGTACTCCTCGGCCATTGCGACGTAGCCGTCGTCAATGCCCCATTCGTTGGAGCACGTCATGAGCTTGAGGTCGAGGCGAACGGTCGAGCCGGCCCTGCCTGCGACGACGGCGACGTTGGTCGACGAATAGACCGTTCCCGACGAGTCGCGTGAGTCGACCTCGAAGACGAGAGTGTCTCCAGGTGCGGCCGCGGACGCGCACGACCTGGTCGCCATCGGAACCGACACCGCGTAGTTGCAGTCCGTGTCGTCCGTGAACGAGCCCAGACCGCCCCGGGCGAGAAGTACGCCGTCCTTCCGCACACGGATCTCGGATGCCTCCGACCAATGGTGGAGCCCGCTGCCGTCGTAGTCCCTTACGCGGCCCGTGTACACGCAGGGCGGCGTGGAGACGGTTATCTCGGCCGCCGCCGAGACCGCAATGGCAAGGGCGACGAGCGTGAACGTTGCTGTGGCTGTTGTCTTCATCTAGATCACCCTCCTGTCAGTTCCCCGAATGCGAATACGTCTTCAGGCCGAGCTTGATGTCGGCGACACCCGGCGCGTCCACAATGCCGTCGCGGTTCAAGTCCGAGCCGTAGATGAACGCGTCGAGCGCCGCCTTGCGGTCTTCCGCACTGCCGCCGAGAAGCTGGCCTGCCGGAATTATTACGACCCAGCGCGTGTTCCATGCGCTGCGGCCGATAAGCCGTCTGTTCGCGCGGTCCGCGTCGTCCTCTTCGCCGATCATCGCTCGGAAGGACGGTATGCGCCGTATCTTCGCCGCAACGTCTCCGCCCGCCGTGTAGCCGGTGTACGTCGGCGTCCAGTCCTCGTCGTCGAGCTCTGCAGAGCCGACGGAGTACGGGACGGGAATGACCTGGTCGAGGACGTTGTAGGACAGGACCGTCCCCTTCTCCGACCCGCCCGGCACGCGCATCGAGTCGACGCCCGCAGGAACGAGGTAGACCACAGGCGTCCTCGAAAGCGCGGCGGTGGAATATCCCTCGAACTTCACGCCGGCGGAATGTATCTTCGTCGCGTAGTAGGACGAGTCGAGCGCATGATCGCCGGCCTTGAGGTCCTTGCCGAAGAAGTTCTTCGCGAAATCGATCGTCGACGAGAACGGTATCACAAGCGCGGGCTCCTTCGCCTCAAGCGGCGACGTGGAGGCGACCGGCTGGCAGAAGCGGACGTACTCCGGCACCGTTCTCAGGTCGTCCACCACGTACTTCGACAGCTCCTTGCGCCATGACGCGTCGCCCGCGGCGCCGGGATCGATGCGGAAGAGCTCCCTTCTCAGCGAGAACCAGGTCGCGTTGCGGTCCGGATTGTTGATTCCGAGGCGCGGCTTGAGCACGATGTAGTTCGCCTTCATGCGGGCAAGGACGTCCGCAAGTCCCGCGTCGCCATATCCGCCGCCGAGAACCGGCTTGCCCGAGGCGTCGAGCTTTCCGATCGACCGCGCACCGACGATCTCGCCCTTGAACTTGTCGCCGGACATCCTGTCCGCCGAGAGAAGCCCCGTCTCGTAGTCGTAGGCCTGCGCGGCCATGAAGACGTACTTCTGGGCGAGGTCGAACGCGGCGGAGTAGCGGGTGAGGGCATAGTCGCGCACGTTGCGGAAGAACATGTCGTTGTAGCGCTGCCGGATGATGCGGTTCGACAGCTTCGCCCGCACGGACTCGCGCTCGGCCTGCACTCTGTCGCCCTCGGCGACGACCGTGTCGAAGCGCTCAGCCGCCGCGACCATCGTCGCCCAGGCCACGTTGATCTGGCGGGCGGACGCGCTGATCTCTCCGATCTGCCCCCTCGCCGCCTCGTAGGCGTTCTTCTTCGCGGTTGTCCAGCTCGCGCTGTTCTGCTCGACCAGCGCGGCCGTGTCGACGATGTTCTGCACCTCGGCGGCCTGGACGGCAATTCCGTCGAATATCGCGCCCCAGCCGAGGGCGGACCCGAGGACGCCGAGATTGAACCCGCCCGCAGCCCCGTACGCCACCGCGCCAGGCACGAACATCGACGTAAGGCCAATGCCGATCGCGGTCTTCGCGGACACCCCATCGACATAGGCGTCGGCCGACTTCGCCAGCTCCGCCATAAGCTTCATCGAAATCGAAAGATCCTTCATGGCCGTTATGGTCGCGTCGGTCGCGAACTTGGAGATGGCCTTGGCGAGCGTAGCGTCATAGGAGCTTTCCGCGGCGCTTCGGGTGTCGTCGATCCACTTGATGTTCTGCGATAGCTTGTCGATCTTGGCGTTGTATTCGCCTACCGCGTTCTTCAGGGCCACATACGCGAGAATGTAGTCGTTGTAGGCGTCCTGTATCTTACCACGGCACTGGCGCCTGCCGGTGAAGGACGCGGGCTTCTTCACAAGGCCGCTGGCTGTCAGCTGGTAGGAGAAGTTCTTCGTCGACGAGTTGACGGACGTGTCCTCGAGAAACGCCTTCATCGAGTCGTACGTCCACTTGTCGGTGTCCTTGCTGTACGTGACGACCGCAACAGGCTCCACTTCGGCTCCGGTGAGACCGTACGCCTCAAGATCCATGTACATGTAGTGGTAGAGGTCCGGCCCCGCGTATCCCTGCGGATACGTTCCGGACGGGCCGATGTCATCCGCGTACGGCATGCCGTATATCTCTATCAGGCGTGCGTTGTAGGCGCGCTCGGACTCGTCCGCCTGCTCCTCTTCGGCGAGCTCGTTGTTCGATATCTGGCGAATGTGCTTTGACGCTTCCTGCGCGCGGTCAAGCACCTTGGCCGCGTTCTCGAGCGCAGTCTCAGCGCGCGCGGCGATCTGCTCGAAGTGGGAATGCGCGTCGTCCGCGTCGTCTTCCGCATCGCCAGGCGCAATGTCGAACGGTATCGCCGAGTCGGAAAGCCCTATCGGATTCAGGCCGGAGTCGGCCTTGTCGAGCTGCTTCTGTATCGCCGACGCCGCAGACGCCAGGGTCTCAAGCGATGTGGCGGTGGCGCGGTTGATTCTCAGCAGCCCGTCGTCCTCGAAAGCGATGCCGAAGCCACTTTCCTCGACCGTCAGCCAATCCCCTCCGAATACCATCCACGGGCAGTCGCCGCCCGGTGTTTCGTCCGGAAGCGTCTCCGCGTCCGCCACTTCCGAAACGCCGCGAGTGTACGTGGCAAGGGACTCGGTCCTCGGGTTGACGTATTCGCGCGAAGCGATGATCTCGTCGTCGGAGCGCTCCTGCGACCAGAAGCGCATCTCCGTCATGTACCCCCTGAAGCCCAGGCCCAGCATCGCGCGAGGCGACATGATCGGCGCGGTTCCAAGCGAGGCGGAGCCAAGCAGCGCGCCGTCCGGACCGAAGACGCGCAGCCTGAGGCCGCCGTCCCTGTCCGAATCCACCGCGAACATGGTCGGCCCTGTGCTCGGCATCGTGGCGAACGGCCCCACTTCGACAAGATTGTCTACACGGTAGTCGAAGTCGTAGCTCGAGTACTCCACGTCCTCGTCGAAGGCGTCGCCAAGCAGGTTCGTGGTCGTCACGGTGTGCGTGACCGTCGACGACACCAGCAGTGCCGTGAGCCGGCGCAGGGATGCCGATATGCCGCCGTTCTCGTCGGACGAGATCGAGACGAAGTTCTCCCACATGTACGGCTCTCCGGAGTCCGCCATCGGCAGCTCGTCCGCGACGATGAGCTCGCCGAACACGTTCGCGATCTCGGCAACGCCGCTCCGCTCCTCGCCCGCCGCATTGGCCTGGAACTCGAACGTCCACGTCAGATTGGTCAAGACGACTCCGACGGGCACGTTCGTTATTGAAAGCATCGTGGACCCGTCGAACTTCAGTCTCTGGAACTGGCCCGAGCTCTCCGCCGCGGGCAGCATGGAGTTCGCCACCATCCAGTTCATGACCGCGCCCACGCCTCCGCGCGTGGCCCACTCTCCGTAGCCGAAGGCACGGTCGCCGTCGTCGTCGAAGTAGCCCGCGCCGTTCGCGCGCCCGTTCTCCCTCCACGCCTTCTTGACCGTGCGGTCGACCACCTCGGCGGACGTGTCGGCGAGCTTCGCCGCAATCTCGGAGAAGCGCTCCTCGTCGAAGTAGTCCACGTCCACTACGTTGTCCGCGACGTTCATCTGCATCATCGAAGTCGACCAGGAGAAGTTCGGGTTCCTGAGCAGCCTGTACCACACGCTCAGCGCCGAGAGATAGTGCCCGTAGGCGTCGCCATGGCCCTGCGGATACATCAGCGCCGCGTCGTTCTCGTCGATCTTCGCGTCGTTGTTGGACGAATAGACGTTGTAGTTCATCGCGTAGGCGACTTCGCCGGCCGTGATCCCGCGCGTGAAGTTCCACACGAGGCGGTTGTAGAACGGCGCGGCCGTGACCGACGGATTGTTCACGCCCGTCCTTCCGCGCAGGAGGGCGAGCTCCTCGTCGAGAAGCGAGGAGACCTGGTTGTCGAAGCAGAATAGGCCGGTCGACTCCGCGCCGTAGTCTATCGAGCCGCCGCTCTTGCCGAAGGCCGCGCCGAAGCCGATCGTCGGGTTGAGCGCGTCGCTGTAGGCCTCGTTGCCGAGCACCATGTACATGTCCGCCAGGCGTTCCGCCGCGAGAAGGAGCTGCTTGTTCGCATCCGTGTCGTTCAGCCCGACGGAAAGCGACATCGACTCCGCCTTGTTGAGAAGCGTCTGGTAGAGCTCTATGAGGCCGACCTCGGTCAGATTGTCCTGGCTCAGCGCGACGTCGCCAGCCCACGGCTTGCCCGCCGCCTGGATCATCGTCGACCAGGTCTCCGCAGCATTCGCGTAGAGGTCCGTAACGCGCTGGGTGAACGGAGTCACGTTGTTCACGCACCTCTGTATCCACCCTTCCGCAAGCGCCGGACCGCACCACGCGCTCCATTCGTCGCCCATGACCTCATAGGCCGGAGTGCCCTCCTTCGCGCGGTAGCGCATCACGTAGAACGTGTTCACGAGGTTCGCCAGCGTGTCGCCCTGCTGGCCGATCGTGAATCTCGTGAGCCCCGCAGCCGGGTCGAACACCTTCTGGTAGCGGCCTTCGTAGTCGGTCGGCATCCTCCCGTCGTCGTCCGGCTTGGCCTTCTTCCACTCGAAGACGAAGTCGTCGGCCTGGCCGGCGAAGGCCTCGGTGTAGATGATGCCGAGCTGCTGGGAAAGCATGTTGAGCGGGTCCTCGCGGGTGATGACGCGGCCGGCGTAGAGTCGGTTCGTGACCGCGAAGACGTGCATCGAGACGGCGTCGCCGTCCCTTACGCCCGTGGCGCCGCCGACCGGCGCGTCGTTCTCGATTATCGTGACGTAGTTGGTGGCGCCCATCGCGGTGATCGCATAGTGGTCGCGCGCGATGTACTCCACGCCAGGCTTCGTGGGATCGGCCTTCTGGACACCCAGCACGGACGGTCTGACCGGCGTCGTCGGGAGCTTGTCGACAAGCGCGTCCCACTTCGCCTTTTTCGGATGCGAGTCGACCACCAGCGCCTTGATGGCGTCCTTCTCCGAAGCGTTCAGCGCATTCGGCCAGAGCAAGTCGCCGCCGGCGTTCGACTCCAGCACGCCCGTGAAGCAGACGCAGTTGGCGGGCGCAAGGTTGGCGTTGACGAAGAAGCGGTCGCTCACGGACGGGGGAAGCCCCGGGAACGTGTACTTGCCGGCGCGCAGGTTGGCCGTTCCGTCCGCGACGCTGAACCCGAAGTCCTCCACAAGGTCGGCGGGCGTGCCGTACGAGGCGTCGCCTGTGGTGCGGGTCACGGTCGGATCCCAGAGAAGCACGGTCTTGTCCCCGTCGTCAGGCCAGACAACCGCCACCGACGTCGCGTTCCACACCTCCGGCAGCCCGTTGGCGGCCTTCGTGAGAGTCTCGCCGATCCGCATCGTCTCGACGTTCTTCGGCCACGACACGTTCCACCTCCATGGCGCCGGATTGCCGGTCAGCGCGTCGCCGCCGTTCATGCAGGCAAGCCACGGTATCGGCGTGCCGAGCGGCGGATTGGACGCAAGGGAAGGATAGTCGAAGCCGTCCTGGTTCGGATAGTACATGTGTATGTCGAGAGTGCCTGCGGCGCGTGCCCATATCTGGTTCTTCCGGTCGGGCCACGCCACAGTCGGCACGCCATCCTCAACCTCCCACCAGTCGTTTGTAAGCCAGGGGTTGTCGAAGAGGTCCAGCGGATGCGGGCCGGGAAGGACCGTTCCTGCCGTCGCCAGACCGGCGAGCGCCGTGTACGTGTCGTTGGTGAGCAGCACCGGAAAGGCCAGCATCCTCTTCCGTCCGCCCCTCTCGTACTCGACAAGGGCAAATGGCTCGGACGTGTCGGCCGAGTTCAGGTCCGTCCTTATCGCCCAGACGTAGTATCCGCCAACGCACGAGCCTATGAACGCGTGCTCCTCGTTCGGGTTGTAGCCGACCTCGTTCCGGTCGTTCTGCCGGTAAATGGACGGCATGGCGTCCGCCTCGAAGACCCCGGTCCCCTTCGTCGGCGCTCCGGGCATCAGCCGGAGGACGCCAGACGTCGCGTACCTCTGGCCGGTGACGGAATCGGTCGCGTACCGCACGTCCGAGCCGGGCAGGGGGTCGAGGTCGCCGTCGGGGAATTCGAAGACCATCATCTTCGCCAGCTTCGAAAGTCCCTCCTCCGAGAACAGCCCGTTGGAGACCGCAAGCGCCGAGGGCGCTTCGGAGGCGACGAGGATCTCGTCCAGTGCAAGCCCGGCGAGCGAGGCGGCGCCGTCCGACGCGCCAGCGCTGTTGCCCGTGAGATAGCCTGCGTAATTCATCTCCGCAGACTCCACGCTCATGCAGGCGACGCCGTCCACGTAGGAAGTCCAGTTCGTCCCGTCAAGGGCGAACACGATCCTGTGCCATTTCGTGTCCGCGACAGGCGCGGTGGAAACCGACGCCGAGACACCGTTCGTCCCGCAGGCGAGCGTGTAGACCACTGAGCCGTCGGAGCCCTTCGCCGC
>JAEEZC010000035.1 GCA_016288465.1 Verrucomicrobiota bacterium
AAGCTCAGCACCGTAGTTTTTAGCAAGCGCATCGGCAACGGACGAAACGACACTCCGCCCGTCCGTCAGGAACAGCGCCTTTCCGGGAACGGTCTCGCTCTTGTACCCTGCCATGTTCTCAAGAAGTTTTTCGGCGACAGGATTCTCTTCCGGCTCAAGCACGAGACGCGAATAGAGGAAGCAGCCCTTCCCGCAAGGCACTTCGACAAGCGCGGAATATCCGAGTCCGTCTGCACCGCCAAACTCGAGAATCGTCTTTGCATTGCCTCCGGCAGGCTTTGTGAACGCGCGGCGGCATGCGACGGATTTCGGATAGAAATATCTGAGATCTTTTTCCGAAAGCCCGCTCAGCACCGGGTGCCGCGTTCTGAACATCCACAGAATCGCGCCGCTCTGGTCTGAGACTGCGGGCAGTTCCGGCAGCCATCCGGGATAGTCGTCGCGTGCAAGAATCACGATCGTCTCGCCAGACGCCGCGCGGTCGAGAAGCACCTCGGAAAGACGGTCGTCTGCACCGAACACATTTGAGCGGCGAATGGCGGTGCCACCCCTCGCGGCAACGGCGATGTCGAGCGTCTTCTCGCAAAGCCCTTTTAGCCCAAACCGGAGCGCGTAGGCACCGGGAAGCGGCGCCTTGAAGAAAATCCGCTTTCTGAAAAACGCAGAAGTATCTACGTCGATTCGCTCATCCTCTGAAGAGGCAACGGCTTTGCCCTCCGCGTCCTCAAGACGCCAGAACCACGTCACCGACGCGGGACGCCATCTGTCGTAGAACACGTTGACGTCATACTTTACGTCGCATCCTTCGCAGAATCGCGAATACCGCTGGATGTTCACGACGTCAATCTCCGGCGAGACGCGCCATTCGGGGTCGATGTGGTACCAGCGCCACGGCGTCCAGAGCGTTGCGTCCGCATCACGGTGGGCGCGCACCGCCTCGACTTCCGTCTCGATGTGCCACTTGTCGCAGTATCTTGGATCGTTGAAAACCTCGTCGCCGGCAAGACGCGTCCATCCAAACGGCGGATTGAAGAAGAAGTCCCAGCACGTCTCGTTGATGAAGATCGGCTTCTCGCCCCATCTGAGCGGCGAGTCGGCATAGACGTTGCAGACCTTCAGCACCTGCCCGAAGGGAACCATTCCGCCCGACGAAAAGCCCTTGTCGACATCGCGCCAGTAGAACGAATACGGCATGTAGCACCCTGCATTGCGCAGGGAGAGCAGCTCGACGGGATAGTGCGTCGAGATTATGTTGTTCTCGCCGCGCAGATCGAGGTCGCAGCCCGTCTCGGCGAAGTGGAACGGATCGAACGCGCGGATGTTCCTCAGCGCGGACTGGACTGGCCCCAGATTGCGGTCTTCGCTCTCGGCGTAGTATTCGTTCGTGATATACCACGTCATGACGGACGGATGGTTGCGCAGGGTCGCGGCGAGGCAGCGGTCGTTGTACTCCTTCCACGCCCAGAACTCCTTGTTCGCGCTCTTTTCGGGAGATGGATTCGCGATCGTCGCGAAACCTACGGCGCAGGGGATTCCCGCCTCGTCGCAGAAGTCGAGGAACTCCGACGAGTTGTAGACGTGCCGAAGGAACTTGACGCCGCGCATCTTGTTCTCCCAGATGATGTCGCAGTTGAACTGACGCTTGCAGCGCTGGTCGAAATTCCACCCCCATGTGCTGATGAACGCCCGTGCATCGCCCTTCACGCGGTGTCCGTTCCACATGAGCGCCATCCCGTCCGCCCAGAACTCGCGGAACGCAAAGCGCGTCAGTTTCTCGTCCACGACATTCCCATTCGCATCGACAAGTTCCGTCACGAGCTTGAGGAGCGGGAAGTTGAAAGGCCCCCAAAGCGGCGGATTCTCCCATTTGGATTCGTCCGCAAAGGAAAGAAGCTTCTCGTCGCCGCGCCAGACGGAATTGCGGACGGAGAATCCTTCGGGACGCTCCGCACTCACGCGGATCGTCTTTTCCCGGAACGACGTCACGACCGAAGCGCGTCCAATCGCGTTTTCGCCGCGCGCCTCGAGCGCAAGCTCAGAAACCGCCGCGATGCGTCCCGGGATTCCGCTCGGGTACTTCCTGTCGTCGGCCCGCTTGGCGTCGACGACGAATTCGTTTGCCTCGCCCGGCCTGATGAACTGCGTCACGTCCGCTTCGACGTCTCCCGCAAAATTGCCGTCCGCGCCAAACGTGGCGGCCTCTGCACCGTTGACGTAAAGCGTCGCCACGCACGAAACACGAAGCGCCTTGAAGAACACGCGCTTCCCGGCGAATGAGGACGGAACCGCGAACGTCCCGCTGAACTTTTCCGCACCATTCTTCACCTCGGCCGGCATCACGGCCTTCGCGCCCGAGGCGCGCCGCCATCCCTCGTTCATCCTGAGAAGTTCGCGGTGAGGCGTCTTCGCGTCCGAAAGACGAGCGAACACGCGATACACCTTGCGACCCGATCCGTCCTCGAAGCCAACAGCCGCGCGAAACTGTCCTGAACCGTTGTCTTCGTAGGGCAGGTCCACCTTCAGCGATCCGCCGATCTCGACGTCGCCGCGGTCGATTTCGGCGAGCTTCTTGCCGTAGTAGTCCGTCACCTTTACGCGCAGCCGCCCCTTGGCAGGTGAGCCGAGATAGCTCTTTATCGTCACAGCCACGTTCGACGCCCCGAAATCGGCCTCTGCCGCAAAAGCGACCTCGCGGTCGAGCGCCATGTTCGTGAAGACGCGCTGCGGCGCGTAGTCGAGCGGCTTCTCTGCGAGGACTATCCGCGTTCCTGGCGTTTCTCTGGCGATGCGAAAAGCCTCGCCAGGCTTGACTTCCACGGGACTCGACTCGAGCGTCATCCTCTGAGTGCCGTTGTCGTCAATCCACGGGCCGCCGCGCACGAACTCAACGCGCCGTCCCTCGTGCCACACCTTCGCGCGGGTGGTCGCGTCATCGCCCGAGAACCCCTCGAGACGCACATAGTACGACCCGGGCTTGACGCCGTCCGTCATCAAAAGCCCGTCCTTAGCCGCGCTTCGTTCGAGCGTCCAATCCGCCCGCGCCGCCGCGCCGGGCGCATTCACGAGATTGGCACGGATGCGCGCGATCTCGTCTTTGGTAAGTCCGGCGACGTTCTCGGCCCAATAGGCAACCTTATCGGCGAACGCCTCGCCGGGGAAGGTCGAAATGAGCCGCACCATGAG
>JAEEZC010000036.1 GCA_016288465.1 Verrucomicrobiota bacterium
AACAACCGCAAGCCCGAGACCGCGCTCTTCCGCCGCACGGCCTACGACGCGGCGCTCCTTTCGTCGGTGAGCGCCTACAACCATCTCATGGCCGACCAGGCGGGCGAGACATGCGGCACATTCTCCTACGTGTACGACCGCGACGTCGGCATCGGGTTCAAGCGCTTCCGCAACGGGCCGATGCTGAACCTGTGCACTCCGTCTGTCGTGAGGGACGAGATGTCGGCGGTGCTCGGCAGGGAGCTTCTGGTCTTCGCCGACCACGAGCAGTATTTCCACCGGCACTATTTCGCCTATCAGCCGGACTACGTGGAGAAGATATTCATCGCGGCAGAAATGGCCGCCGAAGCGAACTACGTCTTTGCCTTCATAGAAGACACGGCCGTAGCTTAGCCTCCCCCTGCCATCCGCGCGTCCTCGCGGCCACTAAACCGACGACTCGCCGTAATGTTTCGCCAGCTCTTTTGCTTCTATAATCGCGGTGAGGGCCCCCTCGCGCTCGAAGGGTTGAAACGTTTGGTGGTTTTCAGCTAGAACTTGGCCGGTCTGCGATAGCAGCCAAGAGAACCTGCTCGTCTTCAGACCGAAGAGCCAAATGGCTCAAAGCGCCGCGGCAAAAGATGAGAACACGCAGGCAGCCATCCGAAGTCTACACTTGGAGAAGGCCTAGGCGAATGGCAATTGCGACGGCTTCGGAGCGTGACGCTGCATTGAGACGGGTGAACGCCGCGCTCAGATGAGCCTTGACGCAGTCTCGGCCGATGCCGGTCATCGATGCGATCTCCGTGTTGTTGAAGCCCTTTGCGACGTACCTCAGCACTTCCAGCTGACGCGGTGAAAGGCATATCCTGGGCGTTTCGCACTTCAGCTGCCGCGCAATCGAGGGGCTCAGGGTCTTCTCGCCCGCCGCGCACTTGCGTATCGCGCTCACGAGCTCGGTCTGGGCGGAGTCCTTGACCAAGGCTCCCGTCGCTCCAGCGTCAAGCGCGCGCCGCAAGTCCTCGGACGTGCCAAACGTCGTGAGAATGAGGATCTTCGTGTCGGGACTGCTCTTGAGAATCTCGGAAGTCGCGGCGACGCCGTCGAGCCTTGGCATCACGATGTCCATTATGACGACGTCGGGACGAAGCTCGGCCGCGCGCCTGACGGCCTCCACGCCGTCGGCCGCCTCGCCTACAAGCTCCATGTCCCTCTCGATGCTTATTATGGCCGCAAGCCCCATTCGAACGACTAGATGGTCGTCCGCAAGCATAACACGTATCTTTTCGACGCCGCTACTGTCCATCGCCCTCCTCCTCGCCGATCATAAGCGACGCCGTCACGCTCGTGCCTTCTCCGACACGGCTCTCGACGGACAGTTCGCCGTTTCGCCTGCTGACCCGCTCTCGTATGCCGGAAAGTCCGAAGTGTCCCTGCGCCGGGCCTGGCGACGCGCTCTGATCAAATCCGCATCCGTTGTCCTTGACGCAGAACCGGACGATGTTCCCTCTGCATTCGCCGAACACCTTTATCTGGGTCGCCTTCCCGTGTCGCACGGAGTTGACGGCCAGTTCGCGTATGATCCGCAGCATGTCGTGCGCAAGCGACTCGCTCAGCATCGAACGGGGGATGTTGAACCGGATGCGCAGCGGGATGTCGCCTATGTGAGGCGCGAGCGTCCGCTGGATCGCCTCCGGCAGGTCGTTCTCCTCGAAGGTGCGGGCGCGCAGATCCCAGATGCAGCAGCGGAGTTCGTGGCGGCACGACGCCAGCATCGAACGGGCTGTCGCAAGGAACCTTCCTGCCTTGCTGCTCTCGTCCATCCCGGAACCTATCGCCGCGTCTATCTGGAGCGCGATGCCCGTGAGCACCTGCGAGATGGAATCGTGCAGCTCCACGGCGAGGCGCGTGCGCTCCTCCACTTTCAGTTCCGATATGGCGCTGGCCATCTGCTCGTCGCACAGCGCCCTGCCGCGCCGTTCGGAGAGGACCGTGAGCATTCTGTTCCAGACGAGTATCGCGACCAGCATGAGAACAAGTGCGACGATTACGGCCGCAAGCCTCGCCGGCGTCCACCACGGCGGCGTTCGGAGAACGCGAACGTCGTCCGTCGCCCGGGGAACGACGACGAGACCCTTGAACTCCGGAAAGACCATGTTGGTGACATCCGCGTCAAACTGGGGAATGCAGATTCCGCAGACCTCAAGCAGGCTTCCTGTTTCGAGCGCATCGTGGACGTTCGGCAGGTGCGCAATGTCGACCAGGACGTTCTTGCGGTTGCATTCAAGCATGATGCGCCCCGAAAGGACGATGTCTTCAGTGGAGTTCGCGACGCGGCCCTGTATTCGAACGGGCTTGCCGTAGAGAGACGCATCGACGATGTCGTTGTCTCGGCATGCGGCGAGCAGCCGCTCGACGTCCACGTCTTCGGCGTGCTCAAGCGCCGATCTCGGCTTGTCGTCGCGTCGAACGGCCGCCTCCGTGAGCTGAATGCCCAAAGGCCCGTTCTTCGCGAAGCCGGCGACGGTCACGCTTTCGCCTGCGGCCGGCATGTCTTTCAGATCGGAAGGCGAGACGGAAATCAGGGCGTTCGCCGCGTCGCGGATGTAGATTCTGCGGCTGCTCAGCCCGACGACGGTGCCCGAGACCAGCTTTCTGTGGCTGGTCCTGGCGCCATGGCCAGACTCCGCGAAAGGATCGCCCGCCGCTTTCGTCACCGTGATCCCGTTCTTGCCGTAGAGGATTATGTGACGTCCGAGGAATCTCCGCCAGGCGTTGAATTCATGGATTATGCCCTTGATGCGGACTTCGGCGTCCAGCAACTTGCGCAGTTCGGCGTAGGGATAGTCGTGTTCGGTGGCGGCCGCCCTGACTGCGCCCGTGTCCGTTTGGAGAATCAGCCAGTTCCACGTGGCGTTCGTTGCGTCCCTTACCACGGAAACGACGATGCCGTCCGCATGGACGAACCGGCCCAGCTTTTCGAGTCTTTCGATGTCCTGCACGGTGGCGTGGACGGTCTCCGGGAGTTCCGCGCTGGAAAGCACCGTTATGTTGGTGGCGTAGTCGGCGACTGGATACGGCACCTCCCGCAGAACGGCGCCGGTCGGCTTGTCCTGGAACCCCTTGACTTTAATTATGTCGCCGCTTGAGCACATGACCTTCGGCTCCGTCAGGTCCCATATCGAGTGGCCGCAGGGAATGTCTGGCGTCATGACATGCAGACGGCGTGGAGAGGTGTCGGCAATCATCATGATCTGCCCCGTCAGCTCGAACGGCGTGCCTGCGCCATGGAGCGTGGCGCAGGCAAGAGCGGCGAGAACGGCGAAAAAGGACGTCTTCATGTGTCTTGTATTTTACCATATTCCGCGTACTGGCACCCCTTACCCAGATGGGTAATTCCTTTCGCGGCGCACATTATGCTACAATGTGGGCAGAAGGTTGGAGGACCAGCAAGATGGGGCATACGAGAGAACATAAAGACATTGTCGCCGGCAGGCAGAGGGAGTCCGGCTTCGGATTGGCTTCGGCTTTTGCCTTTTCGCTGGCCGCGTTCTGCGCGTTTGCGGCTGCCGGAGCCGAGACGCCCAAGAACGTCGCGCCCAGCACTGTCGATACCCGCTATTTCGCAGACTCAGCAGGGCGCACATTCATACCTGTCGGCTGCAACATCTGCTTTCCGCGCGTCTACAGTCCGGACAAGCCGGGCTCGCGCGCCGAATGCGAGGCGAAGATGTCCGGGTGGCTGCGAAAGTTCGCGGCAAACGGAGGGAACTACGTCCGCATCTGGCTGGGGCATCCGTTCTTCGAGATCATGCCCTGCAATGCCGGCGAATACGATCCGTCGGCAGAGTCCAGCCTCAAGCGCACTGTCGCCCTTTGCGAAGAACTCGGCCTCAAGATCAAGTTCACGCTCGAAAGCTTCCGCACGGTGCATCCGGCCGGCGAAGAGGGGCCCGAGCCGTATGCCGCATTCTTCAACCGCCCGCTCTACGCCCCATACGCGAAGAGCATGCGCGAGTTCCTGAACTCCGACGAGTGCGGACGCATCTATCTGGGCAAGGCGGCGCGGCTCAAGGCTCTCGGACTTGGCGACTCTCCGGCGGTCGTGTGCTGGGAGCCATGGAACGAGATCAACTGCATTGGCGGATGGAGGGACGACGTCGGGCCCTGGAGCGACAGGATGCTTGCGGCGCTTCGCACGATGTTTCCCCGCCAGATGACGACCCAGAACCTCGGCAGCTTCAGCCCGCCCGACATCTACGACTACTACGACTATCTGGGCAGGCTTCCCCTCAACGACTTCATGCAGGCGCACCGCTACCTTGATCCTGGGGCTGAGCTTGACGTCTGCCGCGGCCCGATGGACATTCTCTGCGCAGACGCCGTGCGCGAACTTCTCGACCGCCGGCCCGATCGCCCTGCGATACTTGCCGAGGTCGGCGCAGTGAAGGCGAACCACGCAGGCCCAAGCGAGCTCTATGAGAGGGACTCGGCAGGCATGCTCCTTCACGACGAGATTTTCGCGCCGTTCTTCGCCGGCGCGGCGGGTTGCGGGCAGCCATGGCACTGGGACCACCAGTACATCGACGGCAACGGGCTTTGGTGGCATTTCTCTCGCTTCGCCGAGGCGGTGAAGGGCGTCGATCCCGCAGCAGAGCGCTTTCGTCCCTTCCACACCGAGACTCGCCGGCTTCGCATCTGGGGGCTTCGGGGGACAACCACCACGCTTTTGTGGTGCCGCGACAAGTCGAACGACTGGGAGGGGGAGCTTGTGCGCGGCACGGCGCCATCTACGATTTCAAACGAGAGGATTCCGTTCGGCGGCACGCTCAAGTGCTATCTTCCATGGGAAGATCGCTGGACGGACGTCGCTGCCGGGGAGCCGTTGCCGGACTTCCGGCGCTCGATAGTCGTGCGCATCATGCCGCAAGGCGAAACAAGTAAAGCTAATTAAGTGACACGGAGGAGCAACATGACGAGAAAAGTCAATGCCAAGAAGACGGTCCGTCTTCATCTTGCGTTGGTCGGCGGAATGCTGGCTGTCGGTTGCGCAAGCGCAGACACGACCTACATCTGGAACCGAACGTCTGACGCCGGCGCGTGGAACAACGCCGCGCTTTGGCAGTACGAGGACGGCACTGCGGCATCGGACTTCCCCAACAGCACCGACGCCGTAGTCGTCTTCCGCGAGGACAGGTATCCGAAGTTCCCCAGCCTGTTCGTCAACAACCAGCATCTCTACATGACGCTGAAAGAGCTCAGACTTGTCGGCTGCGGCGGCAGGTGGGGCGAGGTCAGCTCGGCGGCGGACGACAAGATCGCCTGCACACTGACGTACATGGGCGTTCTCTCGTTCTCGGCGGGCGGCGGCATGTCTTTCCCCGACCTGCCGGCCGTCTCGCCTCAGCCGTTCTACTATTACCTGACAACTGTTCCCGCCTGCCAGGGCGAAGGCGAAGTGGTCTTCGACATTCCCGGCAACGTCGAAGTGAACTTCGACAGAAACGACATCCTTCATCGTGCCGTCGAAAGCGGCAATCCCGTGCTCGTCAAGCGCGGCGAGGGAATGCTCTGCATCGGACAAGGAGGCAACAGGTGGAACACAAGCACGGCCGGCGCGGGCAAGCCCGAAGTCCCGATCAGGGTCGAAGCCGGAACGGCGAGGCTCGTCTTCGCCACGACGTCCCACGACATCGACGTTCCGCTGACGTTCGCAGGGGATACCGCCAGAGTTCTTGTCGACAAGCGGGACAACACCAGGGGAGGACTCGGCTTCGGAACAGGCTATCTCGCGGAGACGGGGGCGTTGACAGGGGGTAGGCACTCCATCGAGAGTCACTGCGGCAGCGTGCTCGGCTTCTACGGCGCAACGGCAGTCGAAACACAGACGTTCTCCGGCTGTCTTGCAGGCAACCTCCAGTTCGAATTCAAGCCGACCGTGGCGAGCGAATTCGTGTTCAGCAACGGCGTCTCGACAACGACAGGCCCGATTACGGTCGGAGGCGAGGGCTCCGTGCGAGTGACTGGCGGCGCGTCTTTCCCGAATGTCAGCTCGGTGACAATCAACACGACAAATGGTCGGCTGGTTATTGACGAAGAAGGCGCAGCTGCGTTCCCGAAAGCGAACTTCTCGCGCTATTATGGGCAGATAGAAGTGCCGGAGGGACGTCGCGTGGCGATCAAGTCTCTCACGTCTTGGGGAAGCGCCGTTCCGCCCGGAGTCTACAAGCGCACTGGTTCGCCCTTGTCGGAGGGAACTGAGGCGACATGGGTCGCCGGCGACGGTCTTGTGATTGTCGGCTCGCCGGCTGAGGCGGCGTCTGTTGCCGCGACATGGAGCGGCGCGGGCGCGGACCACTTTGCGTCTACTGCGGCAAACTGGAGCGTTGCGCCGCAGAGTCTGACGGACGGCTCGGCGTCTGTCGCAGTGAATGTCGGTGGCTACAAGCATTTCGTGTCCGATTCAGCCGTCTGGGTAAAGGGCTTCACCTTCAACCAGCCGCATTTCGCGATCGGCGCGGCGGAGGGGGAGGAATTGCGCATCGGATCGGGCGGCCTTGCGAATCCCGGCAACGGAGAGGTCGTCGTCGGTTTCGCGTCGGCTCCTGGCGAAGTCGTCCTCACGGCAGACCAGACATGGGACCCGGGCAGCGGACACATCCTGATCCAAGGTCCGGTCAAGGCGCTCGGCGGCGCGAAGCTGACAGTCTCCGGAAAGGGCTCGACGCAGCTAAGGCTCAGCGCGGCGACGCCCGACTGGAACAGCCCGGTGCTGGTGCAGAACATGCTCATCCAGTTCAATGCGTCCGACGCCTTCGGCTCCTCCAGAGGCGTTCCTGTCTCGATTCTCCACAACGGCCGCGACAATTCGCCGACATTCGCGAACGGCGTCGAAGTCAATCGCCCGCTCGTCATCGCAGACCGTTCCGTAGCTAACGGAGGCAGGACGAAACTCGTCATTCCGGAGAACGCGACCGTGACCTTCAACGCGTCGGTCGTATCGTCAAACAAGACGGAATTCGCGATCGAGTCGGGCGCAGGCTCACGCGCAGTCTTCAACGACCTCTTCATGTCTCGCAACAACGTCTGGGTCAGCGGCTCCGGAACGCTTGTCTTCAACGGGCCGTTCCACACCAACTACCGCTTCTATCCCAATGGCTTTTCCGGCATCATAGAGCTGCATTCCACCGGCAACCGCTTCAACGGAGCGCTTGGCGACTACTGGACGGCCGGGACGATCAAGACGATGGTGCCCTACGCCTTCACCGCGCAGAACCCGCGCCGCGTCACCTCGTCGTCGGACGCGACGAACAACCCCGTCGACGCGGACACGCGGTCGCTTCTCTACCTCAAGCAGAACGCGACGCTCGATCTCTGCGGCAACGACCAGATTCTCGGCGACATGCACGCGGCGCTTGGCGGCAGAATCACGAGCGCGACCCCCGCGACGCTCTACATGGACTTCACGGCGAACGTTGTCACGGAGTACATCAACGCCAACAGCAAGGGCGGATACAAGACGCGCGTCGAAAAGGCGGTATACTCGGGGGCCGTGAACTACAGCAAGTGGGGCCAGCTGCCCCGCTGGTTCATGGCGGACAGCACTTCGACCGGCGTAGTCGAAGTCGCCGAGGGAACACTTACCTTCTGCTCCGGGACAGGCGTAGTCAACCTGACTCCGGAAAGCGGCACGGCATACAACTATCCCGACGCCCTCGCTCGCGGCTCGTGGCCCAAGGCCAGCGCGGTAGTCGTCAAGGGCGGCAAGATGGTGTTCGAGCATTCCGCCTGCGTAGGGCGGAAGACGGACGTCAGGTTCGTGAAGATGAACAACACTTACGGCAAGCTGCGGCTTGAAAGCGGCGTCAGACAGCGGGTGCGCGAGCTCTACGTCGACGGAGTGCGCCAGAGTCTCGGGACATACGGCTCTTCGTCCGCGTCCGGCGCGGCACACCACCTAGACAGCCTTTTCGAGGGCGATGGCGTGCTTGAGGTGGCGGGTGTTCCCGGGCTGACGATATTCGTGAGGTAGGCGCTGGAATCGAAGGATGACGATGAATTGCAGGAACGGGACATTGGCCGCATTTGTAGCCGTCTCCGCGATGTTCGCGGGGGCGGCGGAGATAGCCGGAACGTCGATTCACTGGACCCTGTCGCGCCACGCGAAGATTGACGGGAGCATTCTCACCGTGAATGTTCCGCCTGACTGCGCGAAGGAGGGCGGCAGCGCCGTCGCCATGGTCGATCTCACGCCGATCAACGGACAGTGCTTCTCGGCGTCGGTCAAATGCCGCGGCGAGAACATATCGAGGCCGCCAGAATACTGGAACGGGTTGAAGTTCCAGTTCGAGTTCCGCGACGCCGTCACAGGCGAGACCGAGTATCCCAACACGAGGTCGCGCATCGGCTCGTTCCCCGAAGAGGTGATATACACAACGGTCGCCGACGCAGGGTCGCGGCTCGAAAAGGCCAAGCTTACGCTCGGGCTGCAGAACGCGTCCGGCAAGGTTGTCTTCGATCTTTCGACGCTGCGCATCAGGTCGGGCTGCGACATCTTCCCCGTCACAAACGGCGAGTACCGGGTCTCGTATCCCGCTCGCGTCAAGGCGCTTCCGCAGCTCAGGGGCGTCATGCTCCCAGGCGGCCCGTGCAAGGAAGACGACTTCCGCACGCTGCGCGAATGGGGCGCGACGCTTGCACGGTACCAGATGTGGCCGTCATGGAACCCGAAGAAGGGCGACGGCCAGCTCGAAGGCTTTCTCGGACAGCTGGAGGGGAAGCTCGACCATCTCGACCGGGATGTCCTCCCCTGGGCCGAGAAGTACGGCGTCTACATCGTTGTCGATCTCCACATGCCGCCCGGCGGGAAGAACGGAGGCGACATGGTCATGTTCTACGACAGGCGCTACAATGACCTTTTCGTGGACATCTGGCGCAAGATAGCGAGGCGGTTCAGGGGCCGCCGGATGATATACGGATACGACCTTGTCAACGAGCCCAAGCAGAGCGACCGCGCCTTCTGCGACTACTGGAACACTCAGCGGCGCGCGGCGGAGGCGGTGAGGGAGATCGATCCCGACGTGACGATCGTCATGGAGTCCAACGGCTACGATTCGCCCGGCGGCTACACCTACATGTCGCCGCTGGCGATGGACAACGTCGTCTACCAAGTCCACATGTACGAGCCTTTCACCTTCACGCACCAGGGAATCCATCGCGGATTCGGCACGACGTCCTGGCCGGACGAAGCGAAGGGATGGACGCGCGAATACATGGTAAGGAGGCTTGCGCCCGTTCTCGAATTCCAGCGAAAGCACAACGCGAGAATATATGTCGGCGAGTTCTCCGCCGTGGCATGGGCGCCTGGCGCAGAGAAGTACATCGAGGACCTCGTCTCCATCTTCAACGAATACGGCTGGGACTGGACGTACCACGCCTTCAGGGAATCTCCTGTCTGGGACGTGGAAAAGTCCGGCCCGTCCATTTCGAAGATGGCCCCCTCGCCCGACACTCCGCGCAAGAGAGCCCTGCTGAAAGGGTTCGGGAAGTGACGAGAGCGGCGGCATCGTAGCAGGAAGGGCCTGCCGAAAATCGGAGGGCGCGGCATTTGAGGTGCCGCAGGAGGATTGAAAAGTGAAATCGAATGACAAAGGCGCGGGTGCGCTTTCGCGGCGCGGGTTTCTGAGACTGGGCGTCGCTGGCGCCGCGATGACTGCGGCCGACTGGCGGCTGTGGGCGGAGGAAGAGGGCCTTCCAGACTATTACGGCGAACATCTTGCGGGCGTTGCCGCACGCCTGCGCACGCTGTCGGAAAAGTGCGACGACGGATTCTTCTTCATCACAGACCTGCACATCCCGTCCAACAGGTGCGTTTCGGGTCGCATCCTCGTGAAGCTGATAAAGGAGACGGACGTCAAGAAGGTGCTGTGCGGCGGCGACATGCCGGAGGCGTTCGGCGGCAAGGCGTCCGTCGACCGCACCATCGCCGCATACCGCGAGCAGTGGGTCGCGGCGGTCGAGCGTGCGGGCGGCGCGTTCTATCCGGCCAAGGGCAATCACGACTTCACCATCAAGAGCAGCCCGACGACGAACTCCGGCTTCACATACTCGGGGAAGGAGGCCCGCGACATCCTGATGGACACCGCCGCCGTCAAGGCGAATGCCGTCACGAACCCGGGCGATCCCGAGGCGTGCTACTACTACGTCGATTTCCCGCAATCGCGCGTCCGCTACATCGTCGCCGACACTACGGACAGCATATCGCCCGAACGCACCGGATGGGCGGTGCAGTACGGCATGGGAGAACGACAGCTCGACTGGCTGGCGAAAGAGGCGCTCGCGACGATCCCGGACGGCTGGAGTGCGCTTGTGATGCACCACATCCCAGTGGCTGAGATCGTAGGCGGCGAAGGTGGATACAGCAAGCTGTTCGCGCCGTGGCGCAGCATTCTTGAAGCGTACCAGAACCGCGGCGAGGCATCGGTCGGCGGCAAGACGTACGATTTCGCCGGCGCGCGGGGGCGGCTGCTTTGCAGCCTGACAGGGCACGAACATGCGGAACGTCAGACGTATCGAAAAGGGCTCTGGCACATCACCCAGCCGTGCGACGCCGCATATGGCGACTATATCGTCGGATCTGCGCCGTGGTGCAGCAATCTGCCAGTCAAGGAGAAATGCACGATTTACGAGCAGACGTTCGACGCCGTCCACGTCGACAGGCGGCGCAATGCGCTGCACTTCACCCGCATCGGCGGCGGCGCCAACCGCACATGCCATCTTGACGCGCTCCGCGCCAAAGTCGGCGAGCCGCTTCGACTCAAGGCGGCGAAATGGATGGGCGATGTGGCTTGGGGCTGCTATGACGCGGACCGTGTTGCGTCAAAGCCGAATCCCGCAAACAAGTACCAGCGCTTCTACAGCTACTTCAACGACGTCGCGGAGATTTCCGCGGACGGAGTGATAGCCGCCAAGAAGCGGGGGGAATCCGTAGCGCTTGCAACCGCTGCGAACGGCGACAAGGAGATATTCCCCGTTACGGTCGCGTAGTTACGGTCGCGTAGCGGATGCGACGGCGAAAGGGGCAAAACGCTCAGCGCATAAGTGGCAGGGGGTGCGTCGCCCAAGGGCCATGACGGGGACAAGTCCCCCATGGTTCAAGACTGCGGACTTCGGACATCAGACTTCAGAACTTTCTTCAGTCCGAAGTCCGCAGTCAGAAGTCAATCAACTAGAGCTGACGGGACCCCATCAGTTTGCCGCGGACGCGGCGAAATCCTCTACGGAGGAAACGCTGAAAACATACGTTGGAAGACCTTGCTCTGCCTGTGTACGAGGCGTTTCCTTACGGTGTACGCGGCATCCCCTAACGGTGTACGCGGCGTTCCCCGCCTGTGTACGGAGGAGTTTTGACGTCACTTCAGTGGTGAAGTGACGTCAATATACCATTGAAGTGGCGTCACTTCTATGGTGTAATGACGTCAAAACTCCCCCGTACGCGCCTCGCAAACGCCGCGTACACCATTATCAAACGATGCGTACACGGGCAGAAAACGTTCAAAACACAATGGAAAAGTGAGAAAACGCATGAATACGCAGCGTTGGCGCCATGCACTTCGTATGATGCCGAAGATCGGGCAGTTCTTTCGTGTATTTCGTGGTTATCTCTCTACACTCAACCTATGGTGACCCCATCGGCTTTATTCAACCCATACTCGTCAGTTGAATGACTCGCGCAGAGACGCAGAGTGGCAGAGAGCGCAGAGAAAACCCAAAAATCAGAAGAAAGATATGACAAGAGACGACCAGAAAAATTATTTCACCCAATTGGTGAAGGCAACTACGACCCAAATCAAGCGTCACAACCTCTTGAAACTCTGCCTCTCACCCCTGCTACCTCGAGATCGCGGACGCGCTCGGCGTCGGGGGGAAGGACGCCGACGAGAAGTTCGCGAACCTCCTCAAGGCGATCCGCGACCTCCAGAAGCGCGTCGGCATCAAGCCGACCATCCGCGACTACGTCCCGGACGAGAAGGACTTCCTCGCGCGCCTCGACGAAATGTCCGAGCAGGCGTTCGACGACCAGTGCACTGGCGCGAATCCGCGCTATCTGCTGATCGGCGAGATAAGGCAGATGTACCTCAACGCCTACTACGGCAGGCAGGAGAACGTATGAGGCATTCACTTCAGGGAAAGGACGTCAAGATGAAGAAGGCAACTGCGAAGAAGGCTCCGGCGAAGAAGGGCGCGAAC
>JAEEZC010000306.1 GCA_016288465.1 Verrucomicrobiota bacterium
CGACAGCCTGCTGTCGCCGTCCTGGAACGGCATGGCGGCGATTCTGAATCTCGCCGTCTCCACCTTGCCAGCGACTCCGTTCATGTAGGTTGTGTGAGTGAGCGTGTAGGTGCCGCCGCGCAAGACGCGCCAGACGTATTCGCCTTCGCCCGACAGGTTCGTCGCGCCTTCTATCGGCTCGCCGTTCTGCGCAATCGTCACCGTGGCGTTCGCATCGCCGTCCCACAGAGACGAGTACGGCAGCGTCTCGACTCCGTCGCTTTTGTGCGCCTCGTCCTTCGTGTCAAGCGGGAACGGATCGGAATCCCCAGCCTGTCCGGCCGGCGTGGACGGCGAACCCGCGTCAGACGCCGTGCAAACGGGACGGACCGGAAAACCGTAGCGACGAGCGTAGTCGGTCGCCTCTTTGCGGCCTTTCGAAGTAAAGACGAGGTTCCCCGAACTACTGGAGTCCGAAGCCGGGACGGACGACCAATAGCGGGCCTCGGAGCCAGCGCTCTGGAGCGCATTACCATTGGCGATGCCGGACAGAGGAAGGAACATGCAGACATTTGCATAGACGCCCTTGCCTCTGACGATGTATCCACTCACGCCATTCGTCGTACAAGTCTCCCAGTCGCATGCGGTTGTGAGGTCTCTCAGTTCCGTCTTGGTCGGCATGCGCCATTTCCCGCCCCAGTGCGCAAGCGCCGCGTCATGCTTCTCAGCGAGAACCTTGTTTGCCGTAATCCATCCTGCGCTCCGCAGAGCGGTTACGCTTTTCCCGTAGGTCGGCACGGTGCTATTACTGAACACGAAATTCGTGTTGGAGCCGTCGCTCGCCGCCCAGGCATTGTTCTCCCGCTTGTAGCCGATGGTGTCGCCCCACCAGAAATAATAGCCGCCTTCCCAGGGTTCGTCCGCGCCGACGTTCGTCTCGGCCCAGCACGGACCGCCCGCCCAGAGCTGGACCTTCCTGCGCGAGTCAAATCC
The DNA here is from genome assembly GCA_016288465.1 of Verrucomicrobiota bacterium. GTDB lineage: Bacteria > Verrucomicrobiota > Kiritimatiellia > RFP12 > UBA1067 > UBA1067. The sequence goes on from JAEEZC010000306.1 coordinate 973, forward strand.
GACGCGCACGACCATGTTGCTGTAAGACACCTCCCCAAGATCGGCCCGGGCGTCCCAGAGAAGTCGGTATTCGCCGTTGGTGCGCACCGCGACGTCGTCCGTCTTCGTGCCGCCGCGCATCGCCCAGAACTGCGAGGCGTAGCGGGCGTTGCCGGAATCCGGATCCACGAACGACAGCGTGAAGCCGAGGCCGCTGGCGGTCCCGTCGATTCCGGACACCTTGCATGTTATGTCCACAAGCCCGTTCCAGGGATACCTCTGCTTGGCTGCGACGTCCGTGATCTTAGGCGGCTGAGCCCCGATCTTCACCGCAACCGAATTGGTCGCGACACGGTATCCTGGCGCGGACGCCTCGACCCAGACTGTCTTGTCGCACACGTTGGTGAAGACCGGCGGCGTGTAGCTCCAGTCCGGCTGGTCGGGCAGGCTCTGCCCGCCGTCCCCCGTCCAATACCTCAGCACCAGGCCGGCGATCGCGCTGTTCGTCTCGCTTCCGATGCCGTGCCCCTCTCCGTCGTACACGCCCTCGAACGGCGTCAGCCTGATGTCGCCCTCCGCGAACTGAATCGGCGGCGCATAAGTCCGCACAAAGCGTTCCCCGGAAACGGAACTGGCAATTTCCGTCTCCTCCGTAAACGGCGAACCGTCGATCGGCGCGGCGCTTCCCTCGTCCGTTCCCGCGTCCACCGCGATTGCCGCTCCAGCGGACGGCTTTATCGTCAACGTGCCGTTGTCGGTGCTGGCAACTCCTCCGCCGATGCCAACGCCCATGTCGCTGCCTGTCGCATTCACAGTCCCGCCGTTGATTGTCACCATCCCGCCGGCGCCGGAAAGCCCACCCCCGATGCCGGCGCCACCGGCTCCGCCTTGCGCCGTCACCTCGCCGCCGTTGATCGTCACAGTTCCGCCGGAACCGACATGTCCACCGCCGATGCCGGCACCATTGGCTCCGCCTTGCGCCGTCACCTCGCCGCCGTTGATCGTCACGGTTCCGCCGGAACCGCCCAATCCACCGCCGATGCCGGCACCATTGGATCCTCCTTGCGCCGTCACCTCGCCGCCGTTGATCGTCACGGTTCCGCCAGAACCGCCATGTCCACCGCCGATGCCGGAGCCGGCGGAGCCGCCCTTCGCCGTCACCTTTCCACCATTGACCGTCACCTTCCCGACGAAGCCCTCAGCCCCACCGCCGATGCCGGCGTCCAAATCTCCTGATAAACATTGCGCCGTCAGCTTGCCCATGTTTGCGCCGTCGGACTGCGCCCAGATCGTGAGGCTGTTGGTTATGTTGTTGTTCACGTCCACATTTATGCCATTGGTGGCCGTTAGCGACGCGTTGTCCCTGAGAATGAGGTTCACGTCGCCTGAGACTTTAATGCATGTGCCGTTCGTCAGGCAGCCGTCCACCACGTACCAGCCGCTCGACAGAGTCGTCTGGCCGGCGTAGAGGAAGTAGGCTTCGCGGACCTTGGTTGTGTGGGTCGTGGGATCCAAGTAGGGCACGGGCGGAGGCGGAGTGCCCACGACGATGGTGAGCGGCGTCACCGACGTCGTGTAGTTGGTCGCGGTGTTGTCCATGAACACCTGGCACTGGTCGCCGAATCCGACCCTGTAGATTCCGTCTGGCGTCCCTTCAGGAACCCCCACGTCAATCTTGAACGCCGACTTGCCGTCCGTCGGCCCTCCATCATCATCGATTTGCCAAAAGTTCGCTCGAAGCTCGGTTGTGTAACTTGACACCGGTTTGTCTTTGAATGCCTGCGAGGCACCGTAGATATTGGCAATCTTGATTCCGCCGTCACACGCGAACATCACGTCGAGAGCCGAGACGGGACGGGAGTCTGCGAAGATGTTCACGTCGACGGAGATATTGGTTGAAAGTCCCGAAGCGACGTAGACCGTGCCGTTCCCCAATTCGTCCACGAACGAGAACACGATGTCGGCCCCGGACTCGACCATGTGGCTCGTGTGTCTGCCGATGTATGGTTCAGTCTTATTCAGCAGCGACTTCTGGAGGAATAACGCGTCGAAGTGCGACAAGCCTTGATCGTATGTATCTACATCGGCGTTCTCAATGCCCTGCGCCGTGATGTGGCTCGGGTAGGGACTGCTGGGCCCGTATTTGTCCGGGTCCAACAGGAATTGCTGAATAAGGACTACATCCGCCATGTCGGTCTGCCCGTCGCAGTTGGCATCGCCCCAGAGCGTCATTTCCGCCCGAGCAGAGAAGAGCGTGCTTGCGGCCTCTGCCGCCGTCATCAGCCATTTCGCAACTATATTCATAGGAACCTCACTCCCCGCAATTACATTGTCTTAGACACAATATTATACCAAAAAGGCGAGCTACGTGGGCGGTATCGCCCGAGCCGTTCGTTCGCGGGCACAGGGCTCGCTTCGGGCGGGGCAGTTCGCCCGACCCGCACTTCGCGGATA
>JAEEZC010000307.1 GCA_016288465.1 Verrucomicrobiota bacterium
GGCGATATTCGCCTTGATTTCGCGTTGGTTCATGTCTGACTGTTCCTTCGTGCCGCTCGGCCGACGGGGACAGTCCCCGTCCGACACGCCTTGCGGACGAGGGTATTTTCCTATGCGAAAAGTCCAGTTCTGTATAAAGTAGACTTTTGCCCTTTTGCGCTCAGGGCACAAAAAAGCCCCTGAAAGCCAATGTTTTCAGGGGCAGGACGCTTGTCAGAGAAATTTGGTGAAAACTTAAAAAGTCCCTTGACGCCTTAAAACGGGGCTAGCCCCATTTCGAAACGGGACTTTTGCTCGTCAACTGCTCATAAGGCCTCCCGCTGGCGGCGCTCTGCGGGGAGGATGGAGGGGGATGAGCCTATTGATAGCGTAGTAGTAAAGGAGTAGGAATGGCGGAGCGCGTGTTCAGTGGTCAGGGAATGGCAGAAAATGGTATAATACAGCACAAAGCGACGGTGGTCGTCGCTTGTGAAAGGAGAGTTCCGTGAAGTCATTCCTGTTGGCGAATGTGCCGCTTAGCGTGGTGCATTTCATTCTGTTCGTGATTCTCAAGGGCTTTCTCGGCCAGCCCGGCTACGTGGTTGCCGATGCGCTCGGTGCGTCGGCGGGCGGAGTGCTCTGGTGGATCATCATGGTGCTGAACTCCCTTGTCTGGGGTGCGGTGCTGTCGCTTTTCGTCTTCCCGCTGATCCGCAAGGTGCTCAAGTAGTCGGCTGGAGCGGCTTTCAGGGCGGTCGCCGAGCGCCCGCCCTGACGGCTGCAACTATGCAGGAAGACCGTTCTTTTGGTAAAATACACGGTTACAGCTGAAAGGACACATGATGGTCGAGGCATTGGACGAGCTTTACCGGCGCTATCCGCGGCTTGACGTCTGCGAAACGGACATTTCGAAGGCGTTTGAGCTTCTTGCGGAGTCGTTTCGCGCCGGCGGCAAGGCGCTGGTCTGCGGCAATGGAGGAAGCGCCGCGGACGCGGAGCACATCGTTGGCGAGCTCATGAAGAAGTTCTGCAGGAGAAGGGGCATCGACGGCGATGTCGCGGCGAAGCTGCCGGACGGACTTGCCGCAAAGCTGGAGGAGTCGCTGCCCGCCGTGTCGCTCGTGTCGATGTGCGGTCTCATCTCCGCAGTCGCGAACGACGTCACCTGGGAGACAGTCTTCGCCCAGCAGGTCTATGGGCTGGGCGTCGCGGGCGACGTGCTGATCGCGCTGTCGACGAGCGGCAACAGCGAGAACTGCGTCGCCGCGGCGCATGTCGCGAGGGCGAAGGGGATTAAGGTCGTGACGCTGACGGGCGAGGGCGGCGGCAGGCTTGCGGAGCTCGCCGACGCCGCAATCAGGGTGCCCGAGACCGAGACGTTCAAGGTGCAGGAGCTGCATCTTCCGGTCTACCATGCGCTCTGCGCCAGTCTTGAAAGCGCGCTTCTCGGGCGGGAGGCTCCCGCCTGTGTCCGTAAATGATAGGGGAGATGTAACAGATGAACGGAGCTTTGCTTCTTGTCGCCGCCTTGGCGTTCTTTCTTGGAGGGTACTTCCTCTATGCGAGGAAGCTGGAGAAGATTCTTGGCGTTGACGCGTCCCGGCCGACGCCCGCTCACACGAAGAGGGACGGCGTAGACTTCATTCCCGCACACCCGACGGTCCTGTTCGGGCACCATTTCGCGGCGATTGCGGGGGCGGGGCCGATTGTGGGCCCGGTGCTTGCGGCGGAGTTCGGATGGGCGTCGGTGACGCTTTGGATCGTGTTCGGCTGCGTCTTCATAGGCGCGGCGCACGACATGATTTCGCTCTTCCTCTCCGTCCGGCACGGAGGCGAATCGATCGGCTCCGTGATCGGGACGATTCTCGGCAAGCCGGGGAAGGTGCTGTTCCTCCTGTTCAGCTGGTCGGCGCTCGTCCTCGTAGTCGCGGAGTTCACGCGACAGATCGCGGGCACGTTCGTGGCGGATCCGGCGATTGCGACGGCGTCGCTGCTCTTTATAGGCGAAGCGATCGTCTTCGGGCTTTGCGTCAACAAGTGGAAGATGTCCGTTCTCTGGACGTCGCTCGTGTTCGTTCCGCACATGTTCGCGTTTGTGTGGATCGGCAACCTCTATCCCCTCGACCTCACGAAGTGGGGCTTCGCGCCTGAGTCCGTCCGCATGATCTGGACGATCGTCCTGCTCGTCTACTGCTTCTTCGCGTCGACATGCCCGGTCTGGATACTACTCCAGCCGCGCGATTACCTGAACGCCTATCTGCTCTACGCGATGATGTCGCTTGGGTTCATCGGCGTCTTCGTCGCGCATCCGACGCTGACGACGGAGGCGTTCACGGGCTTCTCGGCGGTCGGCAAGAGCGGTGCGACGGACCTTCTCTTCCCGTTCCTCTTCGTCACCGTCGCGTGCGGCGCGTGCTCGGGCTTCCACGCCCTCGTCGCCTCGGGCACGAGCGCGAAGCAGCTCGACAGCGAGAAGGGGATACGGCCGATCGCCTACGGCGGAATGCTGCTCGAGGGCGTCCTCGCGATCATCGCGCTCATCGGCGTCGCGGGCTCCTACGCCTCTCAGAAGGACTACATCTCGGCGATCCAGGGAATGGAGCCGGTGCAGATGTTCGCCTCGACGATTGCTGGCTTCTGCGTGAAGTTCTTCACGACGATCGGGCTTTCGGTCGAGACGGGCAAGCGCATCGCCGAGTCGTTCATGCTCCTCTCGGTTTCGGCGTTCCTCATGACTACCGTCGACGCCGGCACGCGTCTAGCGCGTTTCAGCTGGCAGGAGCTCGTCGGGTCGCTTCCGGGGAACGGCAAGGCGAAGGCGGTCGCGCACAACATGTACTTCGGCACGCTCATCGTAGTGCTTCTCGCAGCCGGACTGCTTCTCGGAGCGACTGAGACGTCCAAGCAGCTCTGGACGATTTTCGCGTCCGCCAACCAGCTTCTCGCGGCGCTTACGCTGCTTTCCGCGACGCTGTGGTTCGCGCGGAACCGCAAGCCGTGCTGGATGACGGCGATTCCGATGGCGCTGATGCTTGGCGTGTCGTCCTGGGCGCTTCTGTCGATACTGCGCTCGGCGTACGGAGCCGGGCAGTGGGTCAGGTTCTCGGCTTCGGCGTTCCTGCTCATGCTGGCCGTGGCCCTGGTCGCGCTGACGATCCGCAGGGTCGGCTCTGGTCGCGTCGGGAGCGAGTCGTGACTGGCCGGCGCACGGAGATGATTCTTCCATGAAGTGGGCCGTCTACAATCTGCTGTTCCTCTTCGCGTATCCCTTTCTGCTGCCTGGCTTTGCGATAAGAATGCTTCGGCGCGGCGGGTACGCGGCGCGCATGGGCGACAGGTTCGCGCTGTATCCCGAGAGCGTGCTTCGCGCGCTCGGGCGCCGCGACAGGCTCGCCGACTCGCATGCGAAGGGCGCGAAGCCGGGGGCCGACCGCCCGGTCTGGATTCACGCCGTCTCGGTGGGCGAGGTACAGGTCGCGGGCCAGCTCATGCGCGAGTGGCGCAAGGCCGAGCCGGGAGTAAGGTTCTGCTTCTCCACGACAAGTTCGACGGGATGGAAGACGGCCGAGAAGGTCGTCGGGCCGGGCGATGTGCTCATCTACAATCCGATCGACTTTCCGACGTTCACGAGGGCCGCGTTCCTGACGATCGAGCCGAGGGCCGTGGTGCTCACGGAGTCGGAGATATGGCCGAACATGATCCGCCGCGCAAAGAAGTCGGGCGTTCCGCTGTTCCTCGTAAACGCGAGGGTGTCCGACCGCAGCGCGCCGCGCTACAAGGCGGCGAAGTTCTTCTTCGGCGACATATTCCGCTCGTTCGACCGCATATTCGCGCAGAGCGAGGCCGACCGGGACAGGCTTGTCGCGGCAGGCGCGCCCGCCGAGCGCGTCGAGGTGTCCGGGTCGTTCAAGTTCGACGTCGCGAAGCGCGCGCCGGAGAAGGAGCGGGAGCTTGCGGAGTGGCTCGGCGTCGACGGCGGCGCGAAGCGTCCGAAGGTGCTTCTCGGCGGCTCGACGTGGCCTGACGAAGACGCGGACCTTCTCGACATCTATGCGAGGGTTCTTGCGTCGCCCGAGCTGTGCGCTCCGCTTCCGCCAACGCTCGTGATAGCCCCGCGGCACTTCGAGAAGGCGGATGCGGTCGAGGCGAACATCGTGAAGCGTGGCTTTGCCTGCGTGCGCCGTTCGCGCGGGGAATCGGCGAAGGGCGGTTCGGACGGCAGGCCTCGCGTTTTCCTCGCGGACACGACCGGAGAGCTAATGGGGCTTTACGGAGTCGCGGACGTTGTGTTCGTGGGCAAGTCGCTGAGGGCGCACGGGTCGCAGAACATGATCGAGCCGTGCCTCTGCGGCAAGCAGACGTTCGTCGGGCCCTACACGGAGAACTTCCGTCCCGTTATGAGCGATCTGCTCGCGGGCGGCGCCATCGTGCAGGTGAGGGACGTCGAGGAGCTTGAGAGGGGCGTGAGGGAGGCGCTTGCGCCTGGACGCGCCGAGGAGTCCGCGAAGCAGGGCGAACGCGCCCGTCTCGCGGTTGAGCGTCGCCGAGGAGTCGTTTCGCGGTGTCTGGCGGAGATAATGGAGGTCTTGCGGTGATGCGCCTTGCAAAGACGCACTGGGCAGTGTTCGCGGCGGCGGGCGCGCTTCTTCTTGCGGTGGGCTGCTCGAAGGAGGAGCCAAAGCCCGAGAAGCCGCAGGAAGTGCGCAAGACGTGCGCGGCGGTAAAGGCCGCGGTGCGCGGCATATTCAGGCTCGAGACTGCGGTCGGCCGCGAAGCCAAGCCGAAAATGGAGTCGATAGACGTGGACGGCATGACTGCGCCTGAGCTGAGGGAGAGGCTGCTTGCGTTCACAAATGCGGCGGCGGCGCACATATGGATGCCGAGCGAGAAGAGCTGGATCGTCGTCCAGCACAGGACGACCAACAGCGTGCCTCTCGCGGCTGCGATGGACGCCGTCGCGGACGATCCGGTCTGCGCGGTGTCGCTGCCCGAGATCTTCGCGAGCTACGCGGGAACGCTTGAGGAGATCATGCCGGCGTTTTCGTCCAGGCTGGAGGGCGAAGTGGTGCCGGAGTGGTTCGTGACGAAGAAGATTCCGGAGCTCAGGTGGCTCGACGTGTCCGGAGTCGACAAGGACATCCTTGAGCCGACCCTGCACGAGATACGCTCGATGCAGGTCGTGAGGCGCCTCGTGCTTGAGGGCAACATGTGTTCGCGCCAGGCGTCGGACAAGAAGGGCGAGGACGAGGCGACCGAGAAGTGGTCCCGCGCGATGCGCAGGAACCCCAACGACCCGATGCTGCTTGAACGGCTCGACATTCTCGCGAAGAACGCAAAGGGATTTCTCGAGGTCGGCAAGGTCCTTCAGGCCATGAAGTGCTACGAGACGATCATCCTCATAGACCCGAAGAACGCCGACGCAGTGCGGAACTTCGGGCTGTGCCTCGGCAAGATCGGCCGCACCGACATGTCGAAAGAGGTCCTGAAAAGGGCGGAGGAGCTGTCGAAATGACGGCGTCCGCCCGTCGCGCGCTTCTGGCGGCGGCGCTGGCGCTGCCAATGTGCGGGTGCATGTCGGAAAGGGCCGTGCGCGCGCTCGGCGTGGACGGCTCCGACGACCACCGCATATTCAGGATCGGCTCGGTGACGCGGCTGATGATGGAGCCGGTGCTCTGGCGCCTCGAGGACACCGAGCAGATAAACTTCGACAGGCCTGTCGGCATATATCTGAAGGACGCCCTGCCGCCGGAGTTCGACAAGGTCACGCTTCGCATGCTGCACGACGGCGCCACGGGCCTGCCGCGCGCGTTTCTCAGCGCGTGGTGTCCGGGCGACGTGTTCACGGCGAGCATGGGCGCGCTCTTCGGCGCCGACGTGTATGCCGAGTTCGACAGCCGCGCCGAGTTCGTCAGGCGGCTATGGGACCCGCGCGTACGGTCCGCGATGCGCCACGACGGCCCGCGCGAGTCGAACATGGGCTATGCGCTGATGATGATGGCGATATGCGACGAGCTCGGCACTACGCCGCAGGAGCTGTGCGAGCGGCATCTCGTGGAGCCGTACGGACTTTCGGACACGTCGTTCGAGCCTGGCGACGGAATGCGCGGACGAGTTGCGCAGCCTTGCGCGGGGCTGTTCCCGCTGCTTGTGCCAAGGGGCTGCCCCGTGCCTGACGGAAGGGGAGGGGACGTCTCGATGTTCGCCGGCGGCATGTGCTCGTCGGCGGCCGACATGCTCCGCGTCTGCCATGTCATAAGGCCGCATCTGGCCCGTTCGAAGGCGCTCTTCGAGGAGCTGGACATGGGCGGCGGGCGGAAGGCGCTGTGCATGCGCTGCTGGACGCGCGGCGGAAGCGCGTTTGTGGGGTTCGACGCCGTGGACGGACGCGCCGTGGTCGTGCTAGGCAACTGCGCCGACAGGCTTGCGGGCGAGGGGCTCGAGACTCTCGACTCGTGCCGGGAGCGCTTCGAGCCCGGGCGCTAGACGCCGTCGGCGCGGTCAGCCGCGCTTGTAGCCGTCGGCCTTGGCGGACCAGGCGCAGAGGAACAGCGCCATGCCGATGAGGGCGAACGCCGCGATCGCGCAGAGCGTCGGCCCCCAGCCGTAGTGCTCCTTGATGAACGCGATGCCGATGCCGGAGACTATCGTGGACGCATAGCCCATGATGCCGGTGAAGCCGTTTGCCATCGCGGCGGCCTCTTTCGTCGCCTGGTTCGCGGCGACGATGCCGATGAGGGCCTGAGGGCCGTAGATGCAGAAGCCGGTGCCCATCAGAAGAAGCGTCGCCCACAGGCTCGACGCGCCGTCCGGCAGATACCAGAAGCCGAAGGCGAAAAGCGCCGCGAAGAGCATGCAGAAGACGCACGTCCTGACGCCGCGGCCCTTGAAGACCTTGTCGGTGATCCATCCGGCGAAGATGGTGCCGACGACAGCCGCGAGCTCGAAGGCGATTATCATGAGGCCGCCTTTCTCGACGGGGATGCCCTTGTACTGCTTGAGGAACGTCGGGCCCCAGTCGAGAAAGCCGAATCTGACGATGTAGACGAAGAAGTTCGCGATAGCGATGAGCCAGATGACCTTGTTGCCGAAGACAAGGCGGCGGCGGTCGGCTGTCGTGATCTGCGAGGCGGGTCCGCCGGACGTCCCCTCGATCTCAAGCTCGTGCACTCCGGCCTCGGTCGGCGAGTCCTTCACGCAGAAGAACGTGAAGACCGCGGCGATCGCGGCGAGCGCGGCCGGCACGTAGAAGCACCAGCGCCAGCCGAACCCGAGCGCGAAGAGCAGCGAGCAGAGGCCGAGGGCCAGAAAGGCGCCGAAGGAGTGCGACGTGTTCCATATGGACATCTTCGTCGCGAGCTCCTTCGGGTGTATCCAGTGCGTGAGCATCTTCGCGCACGGCGGGAAGCCCATGCCCTGCGTCCAGCCGTTGAGAATCCAGAACGCGGCGAAGAGGAAGGTGACCGAGGTGCAGCCGAACAGGAAGTTCATGAACGCCGAGAGCGCGAGGCCGATCGTCATGAACACGCGGCCGTTCAGGCGGTCGGCCCAGAAGCCGTTGACGAACCGGCTCACGCCGTACAGCACCCCGTGCACCGTCATTATGGTGCCGAGCGCATAGGTTGAGATCACGCCCTCCTCAAGCATGCCAGGCTGGGCCATGGAGAGGTTCTTGCGGGTAACGTAGAAGAACATGTATGCGATCATGCTGCATACGATGAACTTCCACTGTGCGCGGCCGAAGCGCTTCTGCTCTTCCTGTGTCATGTCTTGAGGCTCCTGGTTCTGTCGGTGTGGCGTGGGATGTTCGTCGCGGCGGACTCGAGGACTACTTCAGCAGCACGCCGACCGCGTTCGCGAAGTTCTTGTAGTCCGTTATGACGATGTGGTCCATGCCCCTGATGCGCACATGGCTGTCGCCGCCGCCGTCCGCGAAGTCGTCGCCGATGAAGACCACGTCGTCGAGGGTGTAGCCGTGGTCCCTGGCCCAGTCGAGCGTCGCGTCGTACTTGTTGTACTTCTTTCCTGCGAAGTCGAACGAGGTCGAGCCGCCGATGTACACCGAGAAGTCCTTGAATATCTCGCAGACCTCGCGATACATGGCGCGGCGCTTCTTCCTGTCCGGGTCGAAGGCGACCTTGTGCTCGGCGGAGGGCGCGGTTCCGAGAAGCCCGAACGTCACCATGCCGGAGGCGTGGAACTCGAGCGGTTCGCCCTCGTACTCGGTGTAGCCGTACTTCCTGCGGAGGGCGTCGGTCTTCTCGCGGAAGAACGCGCGGTCCACCTCGTTGGTCACGGCCTTGACGATGCGGAAGTTCCCGTCAGCGCCCTCGGCGATCTGCATTCCGTAGTTGCCGACGATGTCGATCGGGTAGTTGCCCATCTGCTTGTGGATGCGGGGCGCGTTGCCTGCGCCGACCATGACGCACTTGAACGCGGCGTCGAGCTTCCTGAGCGCGGCGAGGTTCTTCTCTGGAATCGGCGAGCGGTGCTGGCAGAGCGTGGCGTCGAGGTCCATGGCCACGACCTTCTTGCGCCTGCCTTCGACGGCGCGGACGAGGAGCATCGGGTAGTCGCTCGTGACGCGGTCGGCGCCCTTGGCGGCATATTCGTCCCAGTCCTCCTTGTTCTGGCACATCCAGAGGCAGACCGTGAGGCCTGCGGCGTGGGCCTTGTCGACCATCTCCTTCGATGTCTTCTTGCCGGACGGCGCGACGCTGCAGCAGCCGAGCGCCTTGGCCGTGGCGATGTGCGCGTCGGTCAGCGCGCCGCCCATGATGTATCCGGTCGGCGCGCCGGGCGCGACGCGGCGCATGGTCGCAAGGGTGTTCGTGTTGAAGCAGGTGAAGGCGTACGTGCCGGGCGCCATCCTGCTCTTCGCGGCGGCGCTGAGCTTGCGGCAGTAGTCGGCGAGCACCTCCGGCGTGTAGAAGTCGCTCGGATAGGCCTTCATCTCGAGCTCGATGAACACGTCGGCGCGGCGCCCGAAGGCGCCCAGCACCTCTTCCAGGGTCGGAACCGGCTCGGAGCACGCCTGAAGGCGGCACTTCCTCAGCTCTTCGAGGGTCATCTCCTCGACAACGCCCTTGCCGTCGGTCGTGCGGTTGACGCGGCTGTCGTGCATTATGACGAGGCGGCGGTCCTTCGTGAAGCGGATGTCCGTCTCGAAGCCGACGATGCCCCTGTCAAGGCAGAGCCTGAAGCCGCCGAGCGCGTTGTCGTCGTATTCGCCGCGGCTGCCGCGATGCGCCTGGACGAGCGGGCCTCCCGCAGTCCTGAGCTTCGAGTTCGCCGGCGCGGGTCTTGTGGTCGTGCAGCCGAACGCAATCGCCACGAGCGCAAACGCGCAGACAATCATCTTCTTCATAGGCCTGTTCCTCCCTGTCTGTTCCAGATTATCTCATATTCCCATGCCGAATGCAACCGCCGCGTCAGGATCGCTCGACCATGTCGAACGTGTCCACGACGATTGCGGGCGGCGTGCCCTTGTACGCGTCGAGGTCGGCGCGCGTCGTCTCGCCGGAGAGGACGCACACGAAGTCCACTCCCGCGTTGTCGGCGATCGCCTTGTCCGTGTAGAGCCTGTCGCCCACCACGGCGATCTCCTCGGGCGCGAACTCGGCCAGCACCGGCGCGAGAAGCGTGGGGCTCGGCTTGCCGAACACGTGGCTCGGCTTCATGCCGTTGGTGATCTCGAGAAACTTCATCATGCCGCCGATGTCCGGTATCGGGCCCTTTTCGCTCGGGCAGCAGTTGTCCGGGTGCGTCGCGACGAAGTCGACCGGAGTCTGGTTCTTCGTGCGCACCGGGCACATCGGGCTCGGCGGGCAGTTGCGCATGTTCCACAGCTGCGTCGCGTTCGCGAGCTTGGCGTACGTCAGCTCGCGGTCGTAAGTGAGCGCTATGAGCTCGTTGCGCTCCGGGTCGTAGTCGAGCGACACTCCGGCGTCGGCGAGGCGCTCGGCCATGTGGGCCTTCACCTTCTCGCTCGCGATGAGATAGACCGACTTGCAGCCTCTCTCGCGGATGTACGACTCCAGCGTGATGAGTGGCGTGAGGATCTGCTCCGGCACGACGGGTATCGCCGCGCCGGATATCTTCTTCATGTACTCCTCAGGGCACTTCGACGTGTTGTTGGTCAGGTAGTAGTACCTGAAACGCCCCGACTTCGTGTTGCGTATCACGAAGTCGACGGCGGGGCGAATCGGGTCGGGGCCCATGAACAGCGTCCCGTCGAGGTCGCAGACGAAGGCCTTCTTCTTCGAGATGTCGAACGGCATCGCGGCAAGCCTCCTCTCACATGTTGGCCGTCGCGACTATGTCCACTCCCGAGCCCGCGGCGTCGGGAATGATGACGTCGCCGATGGCCACCGGCAGCTGGACGGTCGCCTGGTGCATCGCGAAGAGGACAGCGTCGATCTTCGCCTTCGGCACGGCCGTCCTGGTCTTGACCGGCAGCGGCTTGCGCATGCCCGCCACGCGGACGAGCCCGGTGACCATGCGCGTCGGGTTCAGAAGTTCGCTCTTGCCGTACGCCTCGCCGCGCGGGCAGGTGTGGCCTGTTACGGAGACGGTTCCGTCGGCGGACTTCTCCACGTCGAGTTCGCAGCCCTTGGGGCAGTTGATGCATATCATCTTCATTGTCTGATACTCCTTGCCGTTGGCTCAGCCCTTGAGACTCCTGGCGTATTCCGCCGCGGAGCGCCCCGCAGTCGCGGAATCGCGGCTAACCCAGTCCACGAGGTCGTAGACCCTCACGACGTTTCCGCCCGCGAACACTCCGGGCACGCTCGTGGCCATCGTCGCGGGATCGACCTTCGGACCGCGTGTCTTCGGATCCATCTCGATGCCGGCCTTCTTCGTCAGCTCGTTCTCGGGGATGAGACCGCAGGAAAGGACGAGCGTGTCGCAGTCGAAGTGCATCTCCGTGCCGGGAATCGGCTTCAGCGAGTCGTCCACCTTCGAGACCTTGACGCCCGTGACGTGCTCGCGCCCTTCGACGTCGGTCACCGTGTGGGACAGCAGAAGCGGGATGTCGTAGTCGTTGAGGCACTGCACGACGTTCCTCATGAGGCCCGAGCTCTTCTTCATGATCTCGACGCACGCGAGCACCTTGGCGCCCGAGAACGTGAGACGGCGGGCCATGATGAGGCCGATGTCGCCGGAGCCGAGTATCACGACGCGCTTGCCGGGCATTATGCCGTCCATGTTGACGAGCCTCTGCACCGTGCCCGCGGTGTACACGCCGGCTGGACGCGTCCCGGGCGTCATCAGGGCGCCTCTCGGGCGCTCGCGGCAGCCCATCGCCAGCACCACCGCGCGCGACTTGTAGACCTTGAGGCCGCCGCGCGGGCTCATCGCCGTCACGGAGACCGGTCCCTTGCCCTCGGCCGCAGGCGAGATCTCGAGCACCATCGTGCCGCAGACGACGCGCACGCCGAGCTCGGCGGCCATGTCCACGTAGCGCTGCGCGTACTCTGGGCCCGTCAGCTCCTCCTTGAAGCGGTGGAGGCCGAAGCCGTTGTGGATGCACTGCTGCAGGATGCCGCCAGGCGCGTCGTCGCGCTCGATGACGAGGACGTCCGACGCCCCCGCTTCCTTCGCGGCGCATGCGGCGGCGAGGCCGGCGGGACCGGCGCCGACGACGAGGACGTCCAGCGTCTTCGCCTCGTCTCGCGAGTCCTCCGCGCTGCTGCCGCGGAGAGCCTTGGGCGCCGTCTTGCGCGACAGCAGGAACGACTCCGGCGGCAGGCCTAGCTCCGCGCCGAGAATCTCGATGAGCCTCGGCGTGCAGAAGCCGCCCTGGCAGCGCCCCATGCCGCTTCTCGTGCGGCGCTTGATGCCGTCGAGCGTCCTCGCGCCGACGCGTGCGCGGATCGCCGCGCGGATCTCGCCTTCCGTGACCTCTTCGCAGCGGCAGATGACGCGCCCGAACGACGGGTCGCGCTCGACGAGCTCGGCGAGCTCCTCGGGCTTCATCTCGCGCGTCTTCGGCCACCAGCTCACGTCCTTCGAGATGAGAGAGGGGCTCTTCCTCGACGCGCCGAGGCGCGCGGAGACCTTTTCGGCCATCCAGACGCCGATCGCCGGCGCGGACGTGAGGCCGGGCGACTCCACGCCGACGGCGTTGAAGAACCTGGGCGCGTCGGGGGCCTCGCCCAGTATGAAGTCGCCGACCGTCGTCTCGTGGGCCCTGAGGCCCGAGAATTCCGTGATGACCTTGTCGAGCGGCAGGCCGGGATAGGTGCGCCTCGCGCCGGCCTTGACCTTCTCAAGCCCGTCGTACGTGGTCGCCTTGTCGTCCTTGTCCGGGATGTCCTCCGCAGTCGGGCCGACGATCACCGTGCCGTCGACCGTCGGCGAGACGAGGATGCCCTTGCCCATCTTCGAGGGGACCTGGAACATCGTGGCGGAGAACGTGCCGTCCTCGTCCTTGTCGAGCATGAGGTATTCGCCGCGGCGCGCCTGGATGGCGTACTTCGTGGCGCTGACCATGTTGTTCAGCTCGTCCGAGAAGATGCCCGCGCAGTTCACGACGGCGCGGGCCGTGAACTCCCTGCCGTCCTCGCACGAGACGCGCCAGCCCTCGCCGGCCTTCTCGAGGCCCGAGACCTTCGCGTCGAAGAGGAACGACGCCCCGTTCGCGGCCGCGTTCTCGGCGTAGCGGAAGGTGAGCTCGTACGGACAGCATATGCCGCCCGTCGGCGCCCAGAGCGCCGCCGTCGCGTCCGGCGAGACCCTGGGCTCGCGCCTGCGCAGCTCGTCGCGCCCGATGATCTCCACCGGCACGCCGTTCTTCTCTGCCTTGGCGGAAAGCTCCGCGAGCGACTTCTCCTCCTCGGGCCCGAAGGCGAGGACGAGCGAGCCGTTGCGCCTGAAGGGGACCTTCAGCTCGCGGCAGACGTCCTCGAACATCCTGTTGCCCAGGACGTTGAACTTCGCCTTGTTGGTGCCGGGCTTCGCGTCGAAGCCCGCATGCACTATCGCGCTGTTGGCCTTCGACGCGCCCTCGGCGACGTCGCTTCCTGCCTCGAGCACGGACACGTTTAGATTGTACCGCGTGAGCTCGCGCGCGACCGCGCAGCCGACAACTCCCGCGCCTATGACGATGACATCTGCTTCCATGCCTTAGATTGTCTCATATCTTGCGCTCGGATGCAACGGCAAAGAGTTGCAAAGTTACGGAACCGCTTGCGTTTTTCGCTCAAGCGTCGCGACGGCTCCCCAAACAAAGCGCTTCACTCCCGCGCGGAAATATGGTATAGTACGCGGCATATCCAAGAAACGGAGGCAATCTGTGGTAAACAGAATCATACTCAACGAGACGTCGTACCATGGCGCGGGCGCCGTGGCTTCAATAACAGCCGAGCTTGCCGCGCGCGGGCTCAAGAAGCCGATCATCTTCTCCGATCCGGACCTCGTGAAGTTCGGCGTGACGGGGAAGGTCTCCGGCCTTCTCGACAAGGCGAAGGTGAAGTATGCGCTCTACAGCGACATCAAGCCGAACCCCACCATCGCGAACGTGAAGAACGGCGTGAAGGCGTTCAAGGCCGCGAAGGCCGACTGCATCATCGCGATCGGCGGCGGCAGCTCGATGGACACCGCGAAGGCGGTGGGCATCATCATCGCCAACCCGAAGTTCGCCGACGTCCGCTCGCTCGAGGGCGTCGCCCCGACCAGGAACCCCTCGAAGCCGATCTTCGCCGTGCCCACGACGGCCGGCACCGCGGCGGAGGTGACGATCAACTACGTCATCACCGACGTCGAGAAGAAGCGCAAGTTCGTCTGCGTCGACCCGCACGACATCCC
>JAEEZC010000308.1 GCA_016288465.1 Verrucomicrobiota bacterium
CTGTCGCCCCCTACGCTCGCCATCAACTGAAAGCGCGCTGGAATCGGCTAAAAGGCCGAGAGATCGCCGGACCGGCGATTGACGGGCGCTGTACAAAGAAACAGAGGCTTGCCGCAGACGCGAAGGGACACGAAAGCGGGGCTTCCCCCGACACGAAAATACACGAAAGCGGCTTGTTGCGGATTACCTCTGACAGCCGGCTGAAACGGTTCATGGTCGCGCGGTCAGTGCAAGGGGACATTTGGGACATATGGGACGTTGGGGACGGAATGGCGGTAGGAGCGCCACACATACTCTGCATCCCTCGTCTCGCGATCCTTACTGAGTGTTCCGCTGCGAAAGTCGCGACGAGAAGAAAGGCTCGAATCCGACTCCGGCGGATATGCGTCATTCTACAGAACGCTCCTGCCGCAATTCATCATTCGGCGGATGGAGCGGAAAGGAAAGCGGTTATCGCGTCCATCGCCCTTTCGGCATGGCTGCGCCCGACATCGTAGACAGCCTGCATCCGCGACGGATCGTGGCAGATGCGGGATATGTCGAGAGGCGCCTCAGGCGCAAGCAGAAACGCCGCGCCGGCGGAAACGCGCGCATCGATGTACTCCAGAGTCCTGTTGTACCATTCGTGCCGCGTCCTGAGCGCTCTGTAGACGGCGGGATGGCGGAGCAGAAGCGGCCTTGTCAGGCAATGCTTCCAAGAAGGGAGCTTCCTGTAGCCGCGCGGACGCGTCGTGACGACGAGGTTGCGTCCGTAGCCAAGCTTCTCGAAGTACGCCAGCGGAATCCCGTCCGAAAGCCCTCCGTCCAGATACTCTCCGCCGTCTATGGCGACGGGCCGGGAGACGACGGGCATGGAAGCGGACGCCTGTATCCATCTGAATGCGGTCGCGTCCGCCTCGTCAAGACGCCTGTAGACAGGCTTGCCCGTGGCGCAGTCCGTGACGACGACGTGGAACTCGGCAGGATTCGCCTTGAACGCGGCGGCGTCGAAGACGTCCAGCTCCATCGGAAGCTCGCGGTAGCAGAAGTCGGCGTTGAAAAGGTCGCCGGTTCTGAAAAGCGACGACCACGAACAGTAGCGAGCGTCGCGCGCAAAGCGCCTGTTGTAGCGAATCACGCGCCCGATCTGTCCGCTTTTGTAGTTGCAGCCGAAGCATGCGCCAGCGGACACGGCGGCAATGCCGTCGAACCTGACGCCGCGCTCCATGAGCACGTCCAGGACGCCGGCCGTGAAGAGCCCGCGCATCGCCCCGCCTTCAAGCACCAGACCAAGCTTCATCTTTCGCAAACGCCCGGACCCGCCGGCATGACGGTGCCAGGCGGCCTCACTTGTCGAAGGCGAAGGTCAGGCTTCGGCCTTCCCAGTTCTTCCTGAACGCGTCCCAGGCCGCAGGACGCCGACCGGAAGCCCCTTCCCTCTCGCGGACGTCCGCGGGCACGGGGAAGTAGTAGTCGCGGACGACGCACGAAAGCTCGGCGCGGTCCTCCCCGAGCCGCATGACGCCGTAGCCGACGTCGTTGTCGATGCCGAACGACGGAAAGCCGACCTGAAGGATGATCTTCGCATTCTTGCCGTAGCCGTCGTGGATGTAGTTCGTCATCCAGTGGTGATGGTGGCCGTGCAAATAGCCGAACGCAGTCGGCGCGCGCGACACGACCGCCTTCAGTCCCACGTCCACGGCCTGGTGGTGCGAGCAGACGAACGTCGGCTTCTTCGACGAGGCGAGGCGGCTTTCAAGCCACTCCTTCTGCTCCTTGCCGCAGCCGAAGCCCCTGCATGTCTCGTACTTGCCGCGCTCTTCGGGGGCGCACTCGACGTGCGTGTCGACGAGGATGAAGTCGGCATGGGGCGTTGACACCTCGGACACGACCTTGTTCCCGAACCGGACGCGGCCGGAGTATTCAGGGTAGGCGGTGAGGAACTCCGCGACCCGGTCGTGGTTGCCGAGCGCATGGGTTACGGTGATGCCGGCGTCCTCAAGCGGCTTGAGGAGCCTGCGGCAGAGCGCGTAGTCGCCC
This sequence comes from Verrucomicrobiota bacterium, assembly GCA_016288465.1. GTDB lineage: Bacteria > Verrucomicrobiota > Kiritimatiellia > RFP12 > UBA1067 > UBA1067. The sequence continues at coordinate 2,020 of JAEEZC010000308.1, forward strand.
TCTTCGGCGAACGCCAGGGACAGGTCGCCGAGGCCGACGACGTTGGCGGGCAGCGGACGCATCGCGAGAATCTCGGACACGAACTGGCTGATCTTGCCGCAGATGTGCGGATACTCGCGTCCCGTGCGGTACTTCTGCTCGCTCCAAGGTCTGGCCGCATGGATGTCGGATATGACGACGACCAGATCGGGGTCCAGCGAAGCCGGCGTCTCAGCTGCGGCCGAAAGGCGTCCGGCCGCGACTGTCGCGAGGCAGCCCGAGATGAACTGCCTTCTGTCGAACCTGGCGATGCTCTTCGCCATCAGGGGCTCCTCACTTGACGGGCGAAAGACGCTCGACGCCGCCCATGTACGGACGAAGCGCCTCGGGAATCGTCACCGAGCCGTCCGCATTGAGATGCTGTTCGAGGAAGGCGACCATGAGGCGCGGCAGCGCGACGCCGGAGCCGTTGAGCGTGTGCACGAGCTTCGTCTTGCCGTCCGCGTCCTTGAAGCGGCAGTTGAGGCGGCGGGCCTGGTAGTCGGTGAAGCAGCTGCAGGAGCTGACCTCGAGCCACTGCTGCTCGCCTGGCGCCCAGAGCTCCAGGTCGTAGCACTTCGCGGCGGAGAAGCCCATGTCGCCGGAGGAGAGCATGATGACGCGGAACGCGAGCCCGAGTCCGGTCAGGACCTCCTCGGCCTCCTTGACGAGCGTCTCAAGCTGCTGGAACGAGACCGAAGGATGCACGAAGTTCACCATCTCGACCTTGTCGAACTGGTGGACGCGGAGCATGCCGCGCGTCATCTTGCCGGCGGACCCGGCCTCGCGGCGGAAGCAGGGCGTGTAGGCCGTGAGCTTGACGGGGCTCTCAGGCGTGATCTTCGGCAGGTTCACGCCGTCGAAGATGTCGTCGCGGTAGTAGTTGGTGACGGGCACTTCGGCGGTCGGAATCAGCCAGAAGTCGTCGATCTGGCAGTGGTAGAGGTCCTCGGCGAACTTAGGCAGCTGGCCCGTGCCCGTCATGGACTCGCTGTTCACTACGAACGGAGGGAGCATCTCGGTGTAGCCCTGCTTCTGGCAGTGGAGGTCGAGCATGTACTGGATGAGCGCGCGCTGGAGCTTCGCGCCCTGCCCGAGGATGATCGGGAAGCCCGTTCCCGTCAGCTTCACGCCGCGCGGGAAGTCGAAGATGCCGAGCTTCTCGCCGATCTCGATGTGCGACGGAATCGCGAAGTCGGGGTCCTTCCACTCGCCGACCATGCGAACGACCCTGTTCGTCGAGCTGTCGAGGCCCGTCGGGATCTCGGGGGCCGGGATGTTCGGGATCATGAGCAGCGTCTCGCGGAGGTCGGTGTCGGTCTGCGCGAGCTCGCGGTCGATCTCGGCGATGCGGTCGCCGACCTTGCGCATCTCCTCCTTCGCCGCGGCGATGTCACCGCCCTCCTTCGCGATCTTGCCGATCTCCTTCGACGCGGCGTTGCGCTTCGCCTTGAGCGTCTCGGTCTCGGCTATGAGCGCGCGGCGCCTGGCGTCCAGGTCCTTCGCCTTCTGCAGCTTCTCCGCCTCGACGCCGCGCCTCGCGAGCGCGGCGGCAGTGGCGTCAAACTCATCCCTCAGCTTCTTTATGTCGATCATCTTGGATTCTCCCTATATTTGGAATTGAAATCAAACGTCATCCGCCCTATGCGTCGGGCCAGAGCTCGTGGGCCATATCCCTGAGCTTGTACTTCTGGATCTTCTGCGACGCGGTCATCGGGAACTCCTTCAGGAAGTGCACGTACTTCGGTATCTTGAACCAGCTTATCCGGTCCTTGCAGAACGCCGCGACGTCCTCCTCCCCGAGCTCCGCCCCGTCAGCAGGAATCACGAACGCCGCGGGCTGCTCGCCGTACTTCTTCGACGGGCACCCAACGACCGCCACGTCCTTCACGCCGGGCATCGTGCCGAGGAAG
>JAEEZC010000309.1 GCA_016288465.1 Verrucomicrobiota bacterium
ATGACCGAGCCGCCGACATCCTCGATCGAACGGTTCATGCGCCCCTTCTCGTCCTCGAATATCCGCAAGGTCGCTATGCGCTCGGAAAGCTCGTCGGCGTCCTTCTCGCAGTCGGCCGGCGCGACGCCGAGGAGAATGAGATAGCCGAGGCCGATCTCCGCGATCTTCTCGTTCTCGACGGTTACGGACGCCTCGGTTACGCGCTGAATCCAGACCTTCATGACACATGCTCCACGTTTGCCTCGCCTGCATACACCCTGACGCCGCCGACGAGCAGGGAGCCGTCGGGCGCGATTCCTCCGCAGACGCCGCAGACAGGGCTCGCGTCGCCGTCGGTCTGGCGGACGGACACGATGCGTCCGCGGAGGCCGTCCAAGGCGGCGATCTCTCCGTAGACGGACTCGAAGCCTCCGCCAAGCCACCTTTCGTAGGCATCGGAAAGCTCGGCGAGGACCGACTTGCGCACGTCGGCGATCGAAGACGAAAAACCGGGCGTTTCGGCAAGGCACGTCGCCCGTCCGGCAATCTCCGGCGGGAAGTCCGCCTTAAGCACATTTACGCCGACGCCGGCTATCACAAGACCGCCGTTAAGCTCGCAAAGTATGCCCGCGACCTTCCTGCCGCCGATCCAGACGTCGTTGGGCCACTTGAGGCGGATCCCGGCGACGGACGTCGGCAGGCAGCGGCCTATGCCCTTCACGACGGCGAGCCCGACGACAAGAGGGAGCGTGGCGACGGAGTCGGCCGACCGTCCGCCAGAAGAGAGCACGGCGCTCATCATGAGGTTCACGCCGGGCGGAGAGAACCACTTGTGGTCAAGGCGTCCGCGCCCGGCGGTCTGGAAGTCGGCGGTGAAGACGTCTCCGTGCGAACCCGAGCGAGCGTCGAGGTTTGTCGACGTGGTCTCGTCTCTGTGGTGGACTTTCCAGTTTACCATGTCCGGTCTATCGTGAAGGCGCCAGGAGCAGTGACTGGCCTCCGTCAACCGGCAGAATGCAGCCGGTTGTCGCGCGAGCGCCAAGGAGGAACGAGACGGCCGAGGCGACGTCTTCGGGCGTGGGACGGCCAACGGGCATTTCGCCTGCGGCCTCGCGCACTCCGGACGGCGGAAGCACGGGGCCTGGCGCAACCGCGTTCACGCGCAACGTGTCGCAGAAGAGAAGCGCGGACTTCTTTGTGAAGTCCAGAAGCTCGCGCTTGGCGGCGGTGTAGGCCTCGGAGCGCGACGGAGCCGCCGCGTCGGCGTCATCGGAAATGACGCGGCTGTCGACGACATTGACGACCGAGCCGCGCTCGGACGACTCGCGCCCAGCCATAAGGATGATGAGCTTTTTCGGGGCTTCAAGGCCGACGGCGCGGATGGCGTCCGCATCCCCGACGAAAAGCGCCGCGTTGTTGACGAGCGCGTCCGGAGGGACGCCGCCCAGAAGCCGCATCGCCTCGGAATAGAGCTTCGCCGCGCCGAGCGGAGCGGTCAGGTCGGCGACGATGTCGGCGCCGGCGTCTGGACGATGGGAGCTCGTAAGAACGCGCCAGCCGTCCGCCCGAAGGCGTTCCGCAATGGCCCTGCCTATCCGGACGGTTCCGCCGGTCACAAGCACAGTCTTCATTTCTCGGCGCTCCTCCTTGAGAATTCGCATCCGCAGTAGCTCTGACGGTACAGGCCCAGCTCTGCGGCGCGCCTGACGGAAAGCAGAAAGCCGTCCTTCTTCTTGAAATCGTCCTCGACGAACTCGAGCCCGGGCGACTTCGCGGCGACTTCGCGTCCCGCGGCCAATATGACGCGGCTTGGCTTGTGGGGCGAGACGGTGAGCGAGGTCGTGAAGGCGCCGAAGCCGCGCTCGCCCGCAAATGCGGCGGCCTTGGCGAGATTGTAGCGGAAGCATCTCTCGCAGCGGCGGCCGCGCTCCGGCTCGTCCTCAAAGCCCGCCGCGACCTTCTCAAGCCAGTCGGCGTGGTCGTAGGGAAGCGAAGCGAAGGTGACGCCGTCTATCGCCGCAAGCCTTTCGGCCTCGGCCCTGCGCCGCTCGAACTCATCCGGCGTGTCGATGTTGGAGTTGGCGAAGAGCATGACGACGTCGTGCCCCTCGTCCTTTAGCCGCGGGACGCAGGCGGAGGCGCACGGAGCGCAGCACGAATGGAGCACGACCTTCATCAGTCCGCCCAGTCCCTTTGGAGCAGAACGCGCTGTATCTGCCTCGCGACCGCCGCGGCAGGGTCGATCACCTCCGCCCGGCCGTCGCAGACCTTCTCGATGAACGGCCTGAGATGGGGAAAGTGGGTGCAGCCGAGAACGAGCCTGTCGGCGCCTGCGTTGAGAAGCGGCTCGATGCGGCGGCGGACCATTCGCTCGACGGCCTGGCCGGCGGCGCCAGTCGGAGGCCAGTCGCCGCGGACTATCGCGGCGGCGGACTTCTCGACCGTCGTGACGAACTCGTCGGCGACCACGGCGATGACCGTCACGTCCTTCGCGAACTTCGCCTTCGTCTCCTTGTACAGCCGGCCGTTGAAGGTGCCCTCCGTCGCGAGGACGCCCACGACGCCTGTCTTGGATCGCAGGGCGGCCGGCTTGATGGCGGGCTCGATGCCGACGAACGGAACGTGCGGATACCTGCGCCTGAGAGTGTCGATGGCGGCGGCGGTCGCCGTGTTGCACGCGACGACGACGACGCGGCAGCCCATGTCAAGGAGGCGCCGCGTGTTCTCGTCGGAAAGGCGGAGAATCTCGTCCGCCGGCTTGTTGCCGTAAGGGCAGTTGGCGGAGTCCGCTATGTATTCGGTGGGGACGTCGGGCCGCAGAGCCTGGAACGCGCGCAGGATGCAGAGCCCGCCGATGCCGCTGTCGAAGAACCCGACTTTCGGCAGAGCGGGGCGCGAAACGGGCTCGCCGCTCATTCCGGGTCGACCTTTCTGCGCAGCGCCTTGACCTCCGAGTGCGCGTGCTTGTCGGCGAGCATGCGAAGCTTCTGACGGCGGGAGCGGCGGCGCTTCTGGCGCTTCACCTTCTCGCGGCGCCGCTGCTCCTCGGACTTTCGGCCGCGCTCGCGGGCGAGAACGGCTTCGGCGAGCATACGACGCGCGAGCCAGCGGTTCGTCTCGCGGCTGCGAGTTTCGCCGCAGCGCACGAAGAGTCCGCTCGGGCCATGCGAGAGGCGGACCACGCTCGACGTCTTGTTGGTCTTCTGGCCGCCTGGTCCGCCGCCGAGGATGAAGCTCTCTTCGAGATCGTCTTCGAAGACAGACGCCTCGTCCATCAGCGCCTTGATTCTAGATATCGTCTCCGGTGAGATCATCGCCGCCATCCTGAGGTTGCTGCGCGGCCAGTTCGCGATAAAACACGGTGCGCGCCGCGAAATACCGCACCAACAGAGTCAGTTCAAGCCAAAGCGCCAGAAACGACAGGACGGCGCCGGCCAGGCCGAAAACGGCGGGGAAAGCCGACTGCGCCTGAAACAGCAGCTTGTTGAGCACGACAACCCCGGCCACAAGCAGAAAGATCGGGATGAAATAGTGAAGGTCAAGCATGAACAGCTGCAGCTTGTGCCCTTCCATCATCTTCACGGACCGGGAAATGCACTCTTCCGCGCCAAAGTCGGGATGCTCGCACTTCAGGTACCAGGCAAGGCGGTACTTGTAGTACGCCACGACACCCGGAACAAACAGAAGCAGCGACCACAGAAACATGCGGACGTGTATGACAAAGATGAGGTAGAACAGCTGCAACGGGCGCGCATAGCCGCCGAACGAGTCCGCAAACCAGCGGCTCTCGTCGTTTCGAATGGCCTTGAGAAAGACCATCGTGACGCCATACAGGAGAATCGCGGAGAAGAGGAAGCTGACGAGCTGCATAAAAGTGGTTGCGCCCGTCATGGACCATGCGATCGACGACGATGGAACGGTGAAGCCGAGGCCCATCTGGCTGTTCCTGGCCTTCTCGAGGAGGAAATCCCACCACGTCTGGATGTTCCTGTCCTTATACACCGCCGCGACGAGCGAAGTCGCGAAAAGCGTAGGCACATACAGGGACACCATGACCGCCATCACGCGCCCGGACCAGCCGCTCTTCAGCATTTCGCGCGCCTCGGCGCACATCTCCCTGTTCGACTTCATGCGAGAGTCCCGGTAAGATCGACAACATCGAGCTTCAGGGAGCGCCGCATGGCGCCGGCGAGGGCCTTTACGCCGAAGACCTCTGTCGCATAGTGACCGCAGCACGCCATCCGCATCCCGCAGTTCTGCGCCGCAATGACGTCGCCCCACGACGCCTCGCCCGTCAAGTAGAGCGAACAGCCGAGGCGCTTCGCCTCCTCCGCAAACTCGCCGGCGCCGCCCGAGCAGACGCCGACCAGCGAACCGGAGGGGGCGGGCAGTTCGACGCCGAAGCTTTCGTGAAGAGCGGCGGCCGTGCCGGGTGACGCCACGCCGACAAGCCCGATGACGTTGCCGTGGTAGGAGAACGCGCGCTTTATCCGCCTGAGCCCGAGAACCGCGGCGATGCGGGCGTTGTTGCCGAGGACCGGGTGCGCGTCAAGCGGCAGGTGGGAGGCGTAGATCGCGAGATTGGCGTCAATCGCCGCCTTAACGACGCCGTAGACGCCGCCTTCGATCCGGCGAATGCCGCCACCCCAGGAAATGCCGTGGTGGACGACAAGAAGCTGCGCGCCGGACTCGGCGGCGGCTCTGACCGCGGCGACGCTTGCGTCGACCGCGAACGCGACTCGGACCGCCTCACCGGACGAACTGGCCAACTGAAGCCCGTTGTTCGAAACGTCGTCGAACGACGAAACGTCGAGAGTGCGGTCCAGCCAACTGAGGATTCTTTCGATATTCATGGCGAAACAACGGCTGCGAGAGCAGCAAGAACGACCAGTACGAAGGCGAGAAAGCGCCTACCGCGCGAAACCGGTTCCGGATCTCCAGGCGCGGCGGACGGGACATCCCGCCGAAGCACCTTGCAGAGACCGCGAAGGGCGAGAGGAACCCGCCCTTTCGGAGCCGCTACCGCCGCTGCCGCCGCCAGAAGCGCGACGACTGCGGCGATGCGGGCGATCTCCATGCCCGCCTGGGACATCACATCAGCCGGCGGCACCGGAGACGGACGAGATGATCTTGATCATCGGCAGGAACATCGCGATGACGATCGTGCCGACCACGACGGCGAGCACGATGATGAGCGCAGGCTCGATCGCCGCAGTCATGCCGGCGACGGCGTTGTCGACTTCGTCGTCATACGTGTTGGCGATTCGCGTGAGCATGTCGGCAAGCGCGCCGGTCTCCTCGCCGACCTCGACCATCGAGACCACCATCGGAGGGAAGACCTTGCACTGCGCGAGGGGCTGCGTCATCGACTCGCCCTCCTTCACCGCGTCGTGGACGCTCTGAATCGCGTTGGTGAGGACCCTGTTGCCCGTGGTGTCGCGGGTAATCGTAAGAGACTGCAGAATCGGGACGCCGGACGAAAGCAGCGTGCCGAGCGTACGGGTGAACTTCGAAACCGCGGAGCGCTGCGCAAGCGTGCCCGTCACGGGCATCTTCAGCTTGATAGCGTCGAAGAGATACGCGCCCTTCTCGCTCTTGCCGATGAGCTTCACAAAAACGATCAGAGAGACGACCACCGCGCCGATAAGGAGGCCGTTGTGCTGCATGAACTCCGACGCCTGGATGACCACCTCAGTGATCGTAGGCAGCGCCGCGCCGCCAAGCATGTCGTTGAACACCTGCTTGAACTTGGGGATCACCATCACAAGGAGGAACCACGTAATGCCGACGGCGGCGACGAGAACCACGCACGGGTAGATCATCGCGCCCTTGACCTTGTTCTTGATCTTCTCGGACTTCTCGGCGAACTCGGCAAGACGCGCGAGAACGACTTCGAGAACGCCGCCGGCCTCGCCGGCCTTGACCATGTTCACGTACAGCTTGTCGAAGATCTTGGGATAGGCCGTCAGCGCCTCGGAGAACGTGCCGCCGGCCGCGATG
>JAEEZC010000037.1 GCA_016288465.1 Verrucomicrobiota bacterium
AGCCCAATCCACTTTTCCAGGTACTACCTGAGGCCGCTGATGGAGAAGGGCATGATAGAAAGAACCGATCCGGACAGTCCGAAATCGCCCAGACAGGAGTACAAGCTGGCATGAGCTACTGTATCAATAATACTATGTCAATAGGCTCTGACCCTTTTGCCCTCTGCAGAGCGCTAACGCTGCAAAGCATGCGCCCCGACTGCTTCTTCGGAAGAAGCGCGGCTTGAAGCTTTCCCAAAAGACGTTGGTGAAAACAAATGGCTTCAAAACAGCCGGATTGAACAAAGTGACGAGAGCGCAAGAATCGCGGGCCTGGGCAATTGTCTGCGAAGGCGCTTTTGCGCGGCTTCACAATTCGTTAATGGTGTTCTATAATATGCATTGTCAAATCTGGAAACCAACGAGAAGGGAAAGGTTGGTCGAGTGGCAGAACGAACCTTGACTGCGCGGCTTGGGGGCAATACAGCCCTGCTGTGTTTTCGCACTGGGATTGTCACGTTGTGCGGCATGGCGGCGGTGAGGCTTGCCCTTGGCGCACTCGGCGTGGAGGGCTATGGTACATATGCCGCCGTGATGGGCGTGGTTGGCGCGTTCATGCTTTTTAGAGGTGCAATCGAGCAGACGGCCCGCCGGTTTGTCAGTCATGAGTATGGGAAAGGTTCGGTGGGCGACGTGCAGGGGGCGTTTTCGGCAGTTGTAGTCCTCTCGATTGCGATGACAGTCATCTTGATCGCCATTGGCGAAACGGCAGGTCTCTGGTTTGTCGTTCGACACCTTGTCGTTTCACCTGGCGGCGTTCGTTCGGCAGTCGTCGCATATCAGCTAGGCCTGTTGTCGGCGGCCGCGGCTCTACTGTCGATTCCCTTCGCCGCGCTGGTCGTCGCTGAGGAGAGAATGGCCTTTTTCGTGGTCGTAGGCGTTCTTGAGGCGATATTCGCCCTCGTCGCTTCCTGGTCCGCCGTCATGTGCCCGCGTTTCGGCCTCGAGGCGTATGCGCTTACTTTGGCGATCGGCGCACTGGCGTCGCTTGCTGTGCATGTCGTCTTCTGCCGCGTCAGGATGCCGCACGTACGCGTTTCAGTTGCGTGTTCCTCCGGACAGCTCATGGAGTCTGCCTCGTTTCTCGGCTGGGGTGCCTTGAGCAGCGTCGGCAATGCGTTCAAGTACAGGGGCGTATGCCTTGTCGTCAACGGCTACGCAGGCGTCGCCTTCAGCGCTGCGTGGGATGTCGCCATCGCCGTATGGACGTACATACATGGATTCTGCGGGGACTTCATGCAGGCCTTTTCGCCTCCGATGTTCAAGGCGTGGGCGTCGGGCGACGGACGGCGGCTCTCGTCCCTCGTCGCATGGACGACGATTGTTTCCGCCACGATCGCGGCGGTTCCTTCCGCATTTGTGTTTGTGTTCGCTCCGGAACTGGTGGGCGTATGGCTTGGCGATGGGGCGCCGCCGCAGGTCGTGGCGTTCATAAGGTGCTCTGCCGTGAATGTCGTTTTCGACGCTGCGTCGAATCCGCTGACGACGACAATACTCGCGACAGGACGGGTCAGGCTATACCAGACCGTGGCTTGCATCTTTTCGTTGCTGGGTTTTGCGTCCGCGTGGGCTCTGCTTGCGTCTGGGCGATCGGCGTGGACGTCGCTGGCTGCGGTCGCAGCGTCAAACGGCGCGGCACTTATCTACCGTCATCTGCACGTTCGCTTTCTTGTCGGCGTCAGGCCTTCTTTCGCTGTTCGGCCCGCCAGAGGTCCGGAGCAAGGCCGAACCGGCTCTTGAAGACATGGGAGAGCCGGTTCTGCCCGGAAAGTCCGATGCGCCTGGCAACCTCCGTTACCGTGAGGTCTGTGCGCGACAGGAGCTTCTTTGCCTCTTCCATGCGGCGGTCTTCGATGGCGCGACGTATGGTCTTGCCCTCGGCCTGGCGGAACCTGAGCTCGGCGAGTCGGCGCGAAACGCCGAGATGCCCCGTGACGTCTGCTACGTCGATGCGCTCGCATCCATGCGCGGCTATGTACGTCCTGGCACGGGCGACAAGCGCCGTCGCCGGAAGAACAGGCTTTGTAGATGCTCGTTCAATCACCTCGACTGGCGGAATGTACACGGGCTTCGGTTTGTCGGCGGAGCGTCGGCCTCTTAGCATCTTGGCAAGTTCGCTTGCCGCGCAGAACCCCATCTTGACATGCCCCGGCAGAATGCTGGAAATCGGAGGCGTCGAATGTCGTACGAGGAATTCGTCGTTGTCTGTTCCTATGAGAGCCATCTGCTCAGGGATCTTCACGCCAGCGTCGTTTGCGGCCGCAAGGACCTTTACTGCGCATTCGTCGCTTGAGGCGTAGATGGCGGTCGGTTTCGGCAGGGACGCGAGAAACGCCGCAAGGCCCTCTCTGTCTTCGATCGGCGCGGACGGAAAGCATTCAGATTCGAAAAACGAGCAGGACTGTCCGCTTTCGGCGAGTCGGGCGCGAAAGCTCTCGCCCCGTTCGCGGCACCAGTCTTCATCCAGTTTCGGCACGTAGGCGAACGACGCATAGCGGCCGTTCTTGAGCAGGGACGTCGCCGCGAGACGCCCGATGGCTGAGTTGTCGTTTCTTATGAGCACGGTGGGGGCTTGGCGTTTCTCCACCGCATGGTCGTGGATGTTCACGAGGACAACGGGAAGGGGGGATTCCGCGAGTGCGGCGAGGGTGTCGTCAGAGCCGGGTATTGTCGCGATTATGCCGTCGAAACCCTTTCCCACGGCGGTACGCACCGTAGCAGGAGTGAAGTCTTCGTTGCGTTGCACGAGATGGAGCCTCCAGTCCGCGTTCTGCTCGATGAACCTGAATATTCCATGCAGACAGTCTCGCCCTGACGCCCGCGCTATGCGAACTGCAGCGAGTAAATTTACCGGCTTTTTCCTTTTCCTGCTCTTGCGCTTCATACTTCACCATGAATGATACCATATTCACATCATATGGCGCAAGTACAATCCAACACGGAAACTGTTGCGCGAAATGACATGATATTGTATTGCCTTTAGTGTATTGTTTTGCTATCATTGCCGCGTCGAGTGGTAATGAACGTCTAAAACCATATGAAACATGGAGGATAGACCTATGAAGACCGTGTTGACAATCTGTGCTGTGGTTGCTGCAAATGTGTTGAATGGGGCTGTCGTGCCAGCGGGGCCGGGTGACTATCGGATCGAAACGGGTGTGGACGTATCGTACGTTTCAGGCGGCTTCTCCGTCCCGGACAATGCCGCAATCACGGTTCGTCCCGGTGTGTTCTGTCCCGAAGGCGGCCCGGTCGGAATTGACGAAGTTGTATGGCGAAACGTTAAGCTGACGGACATCGCGAGCTTCACGGGGAAGATCGGCGACGGGGTCTTGAATTCAGATTCGTGCCGTTGGGAGGAAGCGGGGTGTTGCAACGTCGTGACGAATGAGGGTTACGTTCAGTGCCAGCTGCAGTTAAAGCGAGGCAGCACTCTATACGGAGTCGTCATGCAGTATCGCCAGGATGGGAATGACGTCAAGGCCAGGATTGCCCTGGCGAGATATGCCTCCGGCAAGGATATCGGGCACGATCTGAGCAGCTCCGGCGCAAATGCCACAGTGGCAGGTTCGCTGTATTCGTCCGTTGCATACGGGGTGCTGGCGGTGGCAGACCTCGGATTTGTCCTGCGCGATGGTGCGGAGGCTTCTGCCGCGCCGACGGAGATCGTCTTGGCAAGCACGGACGTCGCAGAGTCCGACGAAGAGATATTCCACTATCGCCCTTGTCTGATGACGGACAAGGTCGTGCTTTGCCGCAATCTCAGGATATGCGATATTGTCGGCATAAGCGGTGAGATCAGCCACCAGAACATTGGCGGCGGCGCCTGGGCCAAAGTGCAAGGCTACTGCCTCACGAACATGGACGGCGCCGTTCAGATGAACCTGATGTCCAAGGTCGACACACGGCGCATCGGAGCCAACATCCGGTTCTATCAGGACGGTTCCGATGTCAAAGCATGCACATTCTGGGGCGGGCACGGCTATGACGACAAAGAACTTGATGCGCCGTTCGGAGCGGGAATCACCGGAGTTTCGCTTGGAGTCACCAACGAACCTGGGACAGCCTCGGTGGCGGTTCGCAATCTCAAGGTTAGGTTTCGCCCTTCCACGCGCATCGTTGCCGACTACGGCGAATGCATCTTGATGAACCAGGGCGACAATGGATGGGTGAAGTTGTGGAAAGATGTCAATCTCGACGGCGTCACGTTCGGTCCCGCGCTCATGGGCGGAGCTAGTCTTAATTCCCAGTGGAATGTCGCATCCAACTACCTGCGCTCGGCCCAGCTTTACACAACACAGAGTTTCTACCAGTACCTCAAGGGCAAAACGCTCTATTCGATCCGATTCCTGATGCAGCGCCAGTTCGGAGACGTGTACGCCAAGATCGCGAGCGCTCGCCTTGACTGGAGCAGCACAGGCGAATACCAGCCAGGCTATTATCCCGGAACCTCCAGCCGCGATGGCGTTGTCGTGACCAATGTGGTGGACGTCGCTGTGGAAGGCGCAGAGCATACGCTCGCCATATGCCATCTGGCCGCAGACATGCCGACGAAGCGGCGGCACGCCGTGACCGTGGGCAGCGATTTCAATCCCGGCCCTTCGCCCGTTCGTTTGGCTGACATCAAGCTGGAACTCGCTCCGTCTGCGGAAGAGACCATGACCTTTGGTTGTGACATGCGCGGTTGCGGTGTCGTCGGCGTGTCAGGCGCTGGCACGGTGGCGCTGGCGGTTGATCTGCCTGCTAACATCGGTCTGGATGTCGATTCTGGCACTGCCGTCATCGGCTCCTCGCAGACTGTCGGCGGCCCGGTAAACGTCAAGTCTGGCGCAAAGCTTGAATTTGCCATTGCGACAGGATTGCGGCCTGCGCTCTCGGCCGCATCGTTCTCGATCGAGCCTGGGGCGGAGATCGTGGTCTCGGCCCAAAGACCAGTCCGCGGTCTTTCGGACTGCGCGACGTTCAAGATCGTGACCGGATGCAGGTATGAACCCTATGCGCTTGACGGCGTGACGTGTCGTGTGAAAGGGCGCTTCCTCCGTTCCGCGAGCATCGTCGTGGACGAGGATGGCGACATTGCCGTAGCCGTCAGGCCCGTGGAGGGCTTCGCCGTTATGGTTCGGTAGCGGAGGGCTTGGCGTGGTGGAGAGAAGCGTTTTCCTGACGGCCATTCTCGTAGCAGTCGCTCCGTTTTGTTCGTCCTCGGCCGCAGCGTTGAGCGAAGCCGAGGCGAAGGGGCTGAGGCTCGCGAAGACTACCGTCTCGGACGACTACGAGAACGATTCGCTGAAGCGCGAGGGCAATCCTTCGGTTTTCCGAGCGCCGATTTCCAACGGTCTTCTCGAATACACGATGATGGCGAAGTACGTCGCTGAGGGAACTCTGGAGTTCGGCTTTCCGAGGCGGCGGTTCTTCGTCCCGAAGGATGGCCGGAAGTTTTTCGCGTTCGGGTTCAGGCTTTATTCGGCGGAGGGCGAGTCGGCCGAGATTCTGTGCTCTTCATCTTCCGGTGGCTTCTCTGCGCGATTCTCTAGCGGCGAGGACGGCAGGATCGTCTGCACCGCAGTTGACGGCTGCCGCAAATCTTCGGGGTTTGATATTCCGGCGACGATGCTTCCCGTGGATGTCATGCTCTGCGCCCGTAGAGACGGAGGCTATTCGGTCGTAGCGACAAGCCTTGCCGACAGCAGCGTCCGCACGGCGTCAGGCGACGCAGGCTTTTTCCGCGAGGAGGCTGACGACGGGTTCGACGTGTCCGTCGGAGTTAAGAAGGCGAGCCTTGTAATCGACAATCTTTTCGCCGGAGAGGTGCAGTCGTCCGGAGCTGACGCCACTTCCGTCGCGTTCGTGGCGCCTGAAAGGATGTTTAGCCCTGAAAGGGCTGGATGGAAAAAGGTGTTCGAGGACGATTTCGACGGCGCAGAGATGGACTGGTCGAAGTGGTATCAGACTCCATGGTCCAAGCACAAGGATTTTGCCGCATTAGATGGTGAAGGACATCTGGCGATAAAGTGCGATTTCGAGCCAGGCACGACCAACCTCGTCTCAAGCGGCGTCCATTCTCGGCAGACGTTCACGTTCGGCTATGTCGAGGCCAGGGTGAAACTCACCAGGAACAATGGATGGTGGGCGGCGTTCTGGCTATACGGAACATCGAGCACGAATCCCGGAGTGGACGGTTCGGAGATAGACATCATGGAGGACTACTACACTCGGACGGCGACGCCGGACGGGCCGAATCGTCCGATTCTCGATCACAATCTGCATGTTTCGGTGGGCAAAGCGCTCCAGAGCTGGCAGTACAGATCCGAACACTTCGGCACGATAGACGACTGGCGAGTGATTGGATGCAAATGGACGCCGTTCGAGATATCCTACTACGCCGACGGGAAGCTGATTGGCAGTTCCGCAAACCACAGCCCATACGACGGCGTGGTCTTCGATGCGGCGAACCACGCGGCATTGGAATGTCCTTTGCACATCATATTCAGCGGGAGCATCATGCGCAGCTGGGGACGTCGTAACACAGCCGGATTCAAGTTCCCCGAGTTCTTCAAGGTGGACTACGTTCGCTTCTGGGAGTATCCGAAGGACGATTCTGCGCAGCCGCGTGTCGCATGGAAGGATTCCGCATCCGTTGGCGAACGCATCGCCGTGTCCCAGGACGCCAGGGTTGCGTTTGAGGCCGAGGTTTTTCCGTCTCCGGCGACGAAAGCTCCAATCAAGGAACTGTTCCTTTTCGACTGCGGACATCCTGTGGCGGTGCGCACCGCGCCGCCTTGGCGTTTCGAGATACCCTTCACCGAGGAATACTATCGAACGACGCGCTACATGGCGCCGGGGCGTTCGGGCAAGTCGCCGCCCTGGGATTCGATGGCGCATGCCTTCCGCCTCTACGTCAGGGACGTGGAGGGGCGGGTCGCGTCTGCCGACGGTGTCCGCTGGAGAATCCCGGCCGGTTCGGTCAAGTCCGCGCCGTGGCGTGGCCGGCCTCACAAGCTGCCGTGCACGATTCTGCCGTGGCAATTTGACGAGGGCGGCAGGGGATCGGGCCATCATTCGCTCGTGTCAGAACCTCGCACTAAGGGCGCCGGGAACCTTCCGTTGCTTCGCGGCGACACGGCGTTTGACTGCAGGGCGAATCAGGTGATGTCGCTTAAAACAGGGGAATGGATGAACTATACGGTGGATGTGGCGACCGGTGGCACATTCCGTGCAACGCTCAAGTTCGGCACTGGGAACGACTTTCCGAACAGAGTGATTCTGCTTGTTGACGGCGTTAGGCGTGGCGAATTCGACTGCCCATGGCCGGGGAAGTGGGACTGGGGCCTGCGCATGGCAAAGCCAATCGAAGACCTCAAGCTTACCTCTGGGCGGCACATGCTTACCTTGATGGTTGTCGGATATCTGTCCGTAGGGGCGTTTACGCTTGACTTCGTCGGGCGTTGACGCATCGAACCATGGGAGCGGGCAAACAGTCCTGGCCGTTTGCTGTGATTCGCGGGAATCGCACGATGCGAAGTAATTTGGCTTCCAATCAGCCTGTACGCAGTTGCCATTGCCTCACCAATGATCGGCGGAGACGAATGACCCGCATTCGGCGTTGTCTGGCCGTTGTCGGACGCGGCTGATTCGGCTATAATCAGATTGCATTGCTTGGCTCCGAAGATAGTCGAAAGGCCGCGGAGTGCGGTTGTATGGAAGACCGAGGCGGTGCGTGCCGCCTCGGCTCGTTCGCATTGTACTTCGCGCTTCTTGCCGTTCCGCTCTGCGTGCTGCCATATGCGGCGCACATTCTGATCTCTGGCGAAACGCGTTCATGGCGCGGCCTTGTCGTCGAGAACGGAGCGGCTGCGTGGCGACAGCTGTTCGGCGCTCCCGTGGCGACAGGCGTCGTCTGTCGTGTCGCGGCAGAGTTCGACTTCTCGGGCGCGACGCCGCTCGTGTCGTATCTTGTCGCCGGATTCTCGGCAATCTGCTGGGCGCCAGGCGCCGACGCCTACATACGCGACCGCTTTGAAATCTTCGAAGAATGCGGAAGCAGGAGCCTGTCCGCATGGTACGGCGGGTCTGAGTCACGAATCGCCATGCGCGCTATAGGGCGGCGAGGCTGGCGTTGTCCGAGCGCTCGGAGATGTCGTTTCTGTAGATTTCCATTATCCTTTCGCGCAGTTCCCTTGTCCTCGGGTCGCGGAAGCGCACGTCGCGCGGCGCGGAGGGTTCGACGGGATTCTCCTCAAGCGCAAGGAGACGTCCCGGTGAACTGCCGAGGACTGCGATACGCGTTCCGAGGCAGAGCGCCTCGTCCACGTCATGGGTGACGAACACGACGGTGCGCGAGCCGTGGGAGTCGCGGTGTATCGTCTTGACTAGGCCCTGCAGCAGGACGCGGTTCGCAGGGTCGAGCGCGCCGAACGGCTCGTCCATCAGCAGCACGGGGCTTTTCGAGCCGAGCGCCCTCGCTATCGCCGCGCGCTGACGCATGCCGCCCGAAAGCTGCGCCGGATACTTGCCGTAGGCGGAGCCGAGGCCGACCATTTCGAGGTACGACTCGGCGAGCGCGACCAGCTCCTTCTCGGACTTGTCGGGGTACTCGCCCCTGAACGCGAGCAGAAGGTTCTTGCCGGTCGTCATCCACGGAAAGAGCGAATAGTCCTGGAAGACAATCGAGCAGGCGCGGTCTGGGCCGTCAACGGAATGCCCCGCCACGTCGATAGTCCCTGCCGTCGGCCTCGAGAGTCCCGCGATCATCCTCAGGAGCGTGGACTTTCCGCAGCCGGACTGCCCGAGCAGGCACAGGAACTCGCCTTGGCCGACGTCGAAGGAGACGTCGGAAAGGACCTCCTTTCCGTTGAACGACACCGACACGTTGCGGCATGAAATCATTCGTTCACCTCCCTGTACCTGAGCAGCCTGCGCTCGACCAGCTTGAAGAGGGCGGAGAGCGCCGTGATGACGACGCCTATGTAGATGATGCCCACGACGACGCGCCCGTAGTCCGCGAAGTCGGAATAGTTCTTCACGTACCAGCCGAGGCCCTCGGTAGCGCCGATAAGCTCCGCCGCGGTCAGCAGCAGGAAGCTGAAGATGAGACCTAGGGACGCGCCGGTGAGTATGGACGGCATCGCGCCTGGCAGTATGACCTTCCAGTACAGCGTGGAGCGCTTCAGATGGAGCATCTTCGCGGAGTCCAGAAGGTTCCCGGGTATCGTCACGACGCCCGAGACCGTGTTCACGAACACCGGCCAGAACGCGCCCGACCATATCACGAAGATCGACGCGGCGGAGAAGCTCGGCAGGAGCGCGATCGCGTACGGGATGTAGACGATCGGCGGGATCGCGCCGAGGACCTTGCTGAAAGGTTCGACGGCGTTGCGGAGCCTCGGCGAGGCCCCGACCGCGACACCCGCCGGAATCGCGGTTGCGAGCGCGAGCAGGTAGGCGCTTCCCATGAGATAGAGGGACGAGACGAGCCCCTTCGTCATCTCGGGAAGCTCCGTGAAGAACAGCTTCGCGACTTCGGCCGGAGACGGGAACAGCACCGGATCGAGCACCTTGAACACCGACGTCGCAAGATACCAGGCGGCAACGAATGCCGCCAGTATCGACGCGACGTCGACCGCCGCCTGTCTCCTTTCCCTTCTCACTGGTTGTTCTCCTTGAAGAACTTGTCCATTTCCTTGAAGATCGGGTCGTCGGGATACCTCTTGAGCACGATGTCGAGGGCCTCGCGGTAGATGGTCGTGTCGATGTGCTTGTGGATGTCGACGTTCTTCGCCTCCTCAGGCAGATAGCCGATCGCGTTCATCGTGTTCCAGAAGTCGAGCGTTCCCTTCTTGAGCGGGTCGGGGTTGGACTCGAACGTCTTGTTCGTGTAGGTGTCGGCCTTGACGAGCGCCTCGGGCAGCTTGATCGCCTTGGCGAATATCTGCACGGTCTCCTCCGGGTTCTCGCGGTAGAACTTGTACGCGCGGATCTCGGCGATCAGGTACCTGCGGTAGACGTCGCGCTTGGCCTTGAGATCAGGCGTGTTCGCGATCAGTCGGCAGCAGGTGTAGCCCGGCTGGAAGTCGGCGATGTAGTTCGAGACCTCGAGCCCGTATTTCTCCTTGGCGAGGGAGAAGTGGGGGCTGAACACTATGCCGGCGTCCACGGCGCCCTTGCGCACCGCCTCGACGACGGCGTTCTGTCCGCCGAACTCGACGATCTGAAGGTCCTTGAACGGGTCGATCCCGGCCTTCTTGAGCGCGCCTCTGAAGATGACGTCGCCCGTAGAGAGCTTGCCGAGGCCGACCTTCTTGCCCTTGAACTTGGAGAGGTCCTTGAAGAGCGAGAGGTTCTCGGGCTTCACGATGATGGCCTGTCCGCCGATCATCATTCCGCCGAAGATGGTGAAGTCGGCGCCCTTGGCGATGAACAGCAGCGGCGCGGCGGTTCCGAAGGTGCCGACGTCGAGCTTCTTCGCCTTGACGGCCGCGCATCCTTCGGCGGTCGTGCTGAACTGGAACAGCGAGGCGTCTATGCCCTCCTCGGCGAAATAGCCTTTTTCTCGGGCTATGAAGTGCAGTCCGTGCGCAGGCTCGGCGAGATAGCCTACCCTTACCTGGTCTGCGGCGGAGAGCGCGAGCGACGCGGTTGCGATGATTGCGGCAATGCAGTGGTTCTTGTTCATTTCGTTGATTCCTTTCTTTGTGTGTTGTCTTGATGGTTGCGTTCAGCCGTTCTTCTTCGGCTCTGGCGCGGTCTGCGCGGCGGGCGTTCCGTCCGGACGCTTCGCGCGGGGAAGGGGATAGTCGCCCGACTTCTTCAGCGCCGCCTTCAGCTTCTTCGGGTCGCCGTACTTCTCTGCGAGTTCGAGGTACCTGAGCTTCTCGTCGCGCTCGCGGTCCGCCGCGGTGATGACGGTGTCGCGTTCGAGAAGCGCCCTGTCCCACTCGCGCGCCGGCGGCGGAAACGTCGCCTGGTCGTTGACGCGCTTGTAGTAGAAGTGCGACGTGTAGATGGCCGCGATCGGATTGTGCGCGAGGACGCGGTCCTTGACCATGAACACGACTGCCGGAGCCGACGAGTGCCGCGAGAAGATCGCGTCGTGGCCCACGCAGAGGCCGAACACGATGTTGAGGTCGGCGCCCCATTCGTTCAGCACCTCCGCCTGGAGGACGGGGTTGCAGCACGACTCCTTGCAGCCGGGGCAGATCTTGAGGTTGTCCGCAAGGCCGATCTCGAGCTTGTCGATTCCGCCGACCTTGCAGATGACGGTGCGCGTCTTGATGCCGGCGCTGCGGACGATCTTCGCGTACTTCGTCGCCTCGTCGAGAAGCCCGACGCACGAGGCGATGCCGAGCTTCTTGACGCCGAGCTTCTGCGCGAAGCGTATCGTCTCCTCGAGACGGGTGAGGCGGCCGTAGTACTCGCCTTCGATCTCCGCGGCGGCGCGCGCCAGCTTGGCGTCGACGCCGTCGGAGCCGTAGAGCCTCTTCGTCTTCGCCGCGGCGTCCGCGAAGCGCTCGGTCAGGCAGAATGCGGGGTACTTCGTGTCCTTGTGGAAGCAGTTCCTCAGCCCGCATTCGGAGCAGCTGAAGCCGCACGACTTTGGTGTGACGGGCTTGCTCACTGGCGCTCCTTTCCGCCAGCGTACGCATAGGCGTCGACAGGCGAGGA
This sequence comes from Verrucomicrobiota bacterium, assembly GCA_016288465.1. GTDB lineage: Bacteria > Verrucomicrobiota > Kiritimatiellia > RFP12 > UBA1067 > UBA1067. The sequence goes on from JAEEZC010000037.1 coordinate 11,701, forward strand.
GTACGCAGCGGAGACCAGCACGACGAGCTCGGACTTCTTGACGCCCTCGGACTCGTTGGAGAACGCGCGCCCGAGCCACGGGATGTCCTTGAGAAGGGGAACGCCCGCGTCGCTCTTCACGGTCTCGCTGCGGGTGATGCCGCCGACCGCGAAGTCCTTGCCGTCCAGTCCGACCGAGACGTCGGTCTTGACCTCGCTCTTCGCAAGGCGCGGCGTTCCGTCCGTGTTCCAGCCCGTGAGGCTCGTCGAGACGATCTTGAGCGGCACTTCGGACGCCTTGAGCCCGATGACAGGGGTCGCCTCAAGCTCGAACCTGAAGCCCTTGGCCTGGCCCTGCGTGCCGTCCGCGACCGAGAAGAGCCCGCTTTCCGAGACGACCTTCGCCGTCGAGCCGTTCTGCGCCACGAGCACGCCTTCGGTGACCGTCTTCGCGCGTCCGGTAGAGGAGAGGAAGTCGAGGTAGCGGGTGCTCCACTTCGGGCTCAGGTTGACGAACTGCGTCTTGCGGGAGCCGACGTTCTCCACGCCGCCTTCGAAGGTGGACGAGAAGTTGTCGCGCGAGCGGAAGCCGGCCGAGAGCGCCGACGCCGCGTTCGCGCTCTTCCAGCTCTGGAAGTCGGCGCCGAGACGCGCGTCGTTCTCTGACGAGACCTCCACGACCTTGTACGTGAGGCGCAGCTCGGGAATCGGCCTGTCGTATTCGGCGAGCCTGTCCTCGATCGCGGTGCGGCTCCAGTGGGGCGTCGAGAAGAACAGCGCGTTAAGCTGGGCGTCCACCTGGATCATGTCGATGCCGTTGGAGAACTCCTTGTCCTTCACGCTCCCGCCGACGTTGACGAGCATCTCCTTGAGGTTCGCTGCGGTCTGGAACTTGGGATAGTAGACGTAGCGAGGCTTGCCGCTCCAGGTGTGGAGGTTAGGCTGGTCGAGCCCGGCGACGATCTCGTCGATGCTCTCGCCCCTGCCTCCCTGAAGGAAGCGGTAGTCCTCTGCCGAAACGAGCAGCAGCCCCTTGCCGTCGTTGAACCTTACGGCGTCCACGTTCACCGGGCTCGAGGAGGTCTTGACCCCCGACACCGCTGTCAGCAGATAGCCGCGCACGGCGTACGGGTCGGCGTTCTTGAGGCGGTAGACCTTCGTCAGCACGTAGGGGTCGGAGTTGTCGCGGATGAAGCGCACCGCTCCGTCGCCGTCCTTCACGTCGACGCGCAGCTGCGCCTGCACCGAGCTGGCCGCGTACTCGCCGCTTGGGTTCACGTTCTTGTCGCGCCCGTTGGTGAGCGACGCCTTGTGGGTTATCGTCTGGTCCGCGAAGAGTCCCGTCGTCGCCAGCGCGCCCGCTATGAGAAGAATGTTCTTGTTCATCTGTCTAAGTCCTTTCCTGTTTCATTGTCCCTGTCTTCCGTCCATGCGCCGGCCTCAGCCTTCGGGATGGACGATCTCGCCGTGCACCGAGATCACGAAATACGTATGCTCCTTCGACGAGGTGACCGTGCCGAACAGCCAGCCGAGGCCGGGAATGCGGTTCAGGCCGGGGACGCCTGTGG
>JAEEZC010000310.1 GCA_016288465.1 Verrucomicrobiota bacterium
AGGTGAAGGTTGTCGATTGCGTTGCTGCGGGCGACACGTTCAACGGCGCGTTCGCCGTTGCGCTTGCCGAGGGAAAAAGCTGCGCTGAGGCGATAGACTTCGCGCAGAAGGCGTCCGCAATTTCCGTCACGCGCCCCGGTGCGCAATCTTCCGTGCCGTATAGAAAGGAGATCAAGTAATGTACTTCTGCGACAACTATTGTCTTTTTCATTGCCAGCTTCCAGAAAGGCAAGGGCCAAGGCCTGAATGGCGGCGTGCGATGTGGCCAACAATGGAAAGGATTGTCGAATGAACAATGGAAAGGATTGTCGAATGAACAAAGGAAAGGATTGTCGAATGAAGGTGTCTTTCGCTAAGGTTCGGACTTGTGCTGTTGTTGCCGTGGTGGCGCTTGTCGCCGCGTGCGCCGCAAGTGCCGCGTCTATGACGACGCCGTGGGGCGAGAAGGTGACTGGCGAAAACTGCTGGCGCGGCTATCCGCGCCCGCAGATGGTGCGCGAGAGGTGGACGAACCTGAACGGCGAGTGGGACTATGCCGTGACGAGCGTGACGAACACTCCTGGGCGACCGGAAAAGTGGGATGGCAAGATTCTCGTTCCGTTTCCAATAGAGAGTGCGCTTTCTGGCGTCGGGAAGCTCCTGAATCCGGACGAGTTCCTCTGGTACACGCGCAAGATCGCATGCGACCCGAAACCGGGCGAGAGGGTGCTCCTGCACTTCGGCGGTGTCGATTTCCGCACGATGGTGTTCATCGGACATGACGAGGTGACGGACGTTCCGCACGAGGGCGGGCAGAACCCTTTCACCGTCGACATCACGGACTACGTGAAGAAGGGCGAGAATGAGCTCACCGTATGCGTGTGGGACCCGACCGAGGATTTCGTCAACTCGCGGGGCAAGCAAAGTTTCGCGCCGAAGGGCTGCTTCTACACGCGCGTTTCCGGCATCTGGCAGACGGTGTGGATGGAGACGGTGCCAGAGAAGTACATCAAGTCGTACAAGGTCGTCACCGACATGGACAAGGGCGAGGTTACGCTGAGCTTTCAGGGAACGGGAAACGGGGAACGGGGAACGGTTGAAATCGAGACCTCTGCTTCTCCGCGCCTCTGCGTTAAAAAGCCGTTCGTCCCCAACGAGCCTGTCACGGTCAAGTTGCCCGAGCCTGTCGCGCTGTGGTCGCCTGAGAATCCGAGGCTCTACAACTTCACTGCGAAGTACGGCAGGGACGTCGTCAAGGGCTACTTCGGAATGCGCAAGATCGAGAAGCGCAAGGACGCAAAGGGCGTCCTCAGGTTCTTCCTCAACAACAGGCCGTACTTCATGATCGGCACCCTCGACCAGGGGTGGTGGCCGGATGGGCTCCTCACCCCTCCTTCCGAGGAGGCGATGGAATACGACGTGAAGGTGCTGAAGGACTGCGGCTTCAATATGCTCCGCAAGCACATCAAGGTCGAGCCCCAGCAGTACTATGCGATGTGCGACAGGCTTGGAATCCTCGTGATACAGGACCTTCCGAGCGGCAGCGGCAGCCCGTACGATCCCATGGCGGCTGATACGGTAAAGCGCTATTGGCTCGAGAGGCAGGAAATGAAGGAGATGATGGACGATCTCCAGATGTTCCCATGCATCGTGATGTGGAATCCATACAACGAAGGCTGGACGCAGCCTGGAGAGTTTCTTACGCACTCCATGCTCGATTTCACGAAGCGCTACGACCCCACACGCCTCGTGAACGGCCCGAGCGGATGCTGGGACTGGGAGGGCGGCCATCTCCTGCCAAAGGGATGGAAGTGGGAGAACCGCGTCCTGACTCAACACAGGCCGGAAGGCGTATGCGAGGCGGCGGACACAGTCGACATGCATCTCTACCGCGGCCCGACCATGTTCGCGGTCAACGACCGCCGCATCAGCTTCCTCGGCGAGTTCGGCGGGCTCGGCCATCCGGTTGATGGGCACCTTTGGAAAGTGAACCCTGGTGGCAGGGGCAACTGGGGGTATGGCGGCATCGAGGACACGAAAACGCGCGAAGGGCTTGAAAAGGCTTATCTCGGCCTGATGGACGCGCTCGGACATCTCGCCGAAAAGGGCCTTGGTGGCGCAGTCTATACCCAAACTACCGATGTCGAAATTGAGGTCAACGGGATTCTCACGTACGACCGCAAGGTGCTGAAGTTCAACCCGGAAGTCTTACGAAAGGCGCATGCCGAGGTCGTTCGCCGGGCGATTGAGTAGTCTTCGAGGAAGACAATCCATATGACGGCGGATGAGGCGTTTAGGAGATTTGCGCGGCAGTCTTGAATGTTGCCGTCCGCAGATGTGGCGGAATACGGCGTGCGCGGGAGGGTCACCCCATGTTTCCTCTATGGTTCTGCTGACGATGGGTTTGGCGCGTGCGTGAATCGGTTTTGCCGTGCGTGAACGGACCTTGCCCAGCGCATGTACGCGGCGTTTCCTTACGGTGTACGCGGCATCCCCTGCCTGTGTACGGGGAAGGTTTGGCGCCATTTCACCCCCAAATTCGGGTGCTCAGATTGCCCGTAACTCAGAAGTTTGGTATAATACGTTCTCAAAAGGAGGAATGTATCTATGTCTAGAGGAATGTCCGTTGACCGCCGCGATTTTCTGAGAGGCGCGGCATGGATGGGCGTCGCCGCGGTTGCGGGAGGCTGTCAGCTTAACCGCCTTGGTTTCGGCGAAGGCGGCTCGATGCAGAACTTCGTGTACAGCAAGCTTGCAAACAAGAGAATTCGCGTCGGGTTCGTCGGCATCGGCAGCCGTGGCACCGGAGCCGTGCACAGAGTGTCCATGATTCCGGGCGTCGACATTGTCGCCCTCTGCGACCGCGATCCTCAGCGAGTCAGCGAGAATCTTTCTTGGCTGAAGGGGAAGAAGTACCCTCTGACGCCCAAGTCATACGTAGGCGACGAGGCGTACAAGGATCTCTGCGACTTCGGCGAGTGCGACGTCGTCTACTGCGCGACGCCGTGGGCGCTCCACCAGCCGGTCGCGCTCCGCGCGCTCAAAGGCGGCAAGCTGCCGCTCGTGGAGGTGACGTCGGCGCTTACGACGGACGAGAGCTGGGAGCTCGTCGAGGCTTCCGAGAAGTACCGCATTCCGTGCATGCAGCTGGAGAACTGCGTCTACGGCGAGATCGAGCTTCTTGAGCTCAACCTCGCGCGCTGCGGCATGTTCGGCGAGATAGTCCATGCGGAAGGGGCCTACATCCACGATCTCAGGGCGATCATCCCGTCCGTCGGCCAGAAGTTCAACACCGAATGGGTCTGGCGCTACGGCGAGAACATGCAGCACAAGGGCAACCGCTATCCCACGCACGGCCTCGTGCCGATCTGCCAGACGCTCGGCATCAACCGCGGCGACAGGTTCGACTATCTCGTCTCGCTCGAGAACGGCCCTCACAACGTCAACTACGAGTATTTCAAGAAGGAGTTCCTCACCGACGACGACCCCCGCAAGAAGGATCCGCCGGCGGAGATGGGCGACATGAACTCGACTCTCATCAAGACCGTGAAGGGCAAGTCGATACTCGTCCAGCACGACGTCTCGTCGCCTCGCCCGTATTCGCGCGTCAACCTGATATCGGGCACGAGGGGCATCGTCCGCGACTATCCCTTCCAGTGCGCGTTCGAGGAGAAGTGCTTCGACCACAAGGCCCACGACTGGTTCAGCGCCGAGGATGCGGCGAAGGTCCGCGAGAGGTACATGCACCCGATGTGGCGCAACGTCGCGGATGTGGCGAAGAAGGTCGGCGGGCACGGCGGCATGGACTTCATAATGGATCTCAGGTGGGCGTACTGCCTGCAGAACGGGCTTCCGCTCGACATGGACGTCTACGACCTCGCCGCGACGAGCTGCCTGTGCGAGCTTACCGAGAAGTCGGTGCGCAGCGGCTCCAAGCCGGTCAACGTGCCGGACTTCACGCGCGGCAACTGGCGCAACGTCGAGCCCTGGGGCGTCGTCAACGTGGACTTGAAGAAGATGGGCCTTGACGGAGGCTCGGTCTCGAAGGACAACTCTGCGCTGAATGTCTAAGCTGATCTGGCAGATATTCAAGTACGGCGTGATAGGCGTCGTCGCGACCGCAATCAACCTTGCGGTCGCGGAGTTGTGCGCGGCGTACGTCTGGCCGTGCCTGGGTTCCGACGATCTCTTCGTGAAGCACTGCGGCTTCGCGCCCTCTGACGTCACTGACGCGGTCCGCGCGACGCTCGCGGTGTACTGCAACCTTGTCGGGTTCTTCGTCGCCAACATAGTCTGCTGGCTGCTCAACCGCAAGTACGTCTTCACGCCAGGCCGGCACTTCTGGTTCGTGGAGTGGCTGCTGTTCCTGGCGGGCAGCGGCTTCGCGATAGCGTGCGGCAGTGCCGTCATCTGGGTGCTCGTGCGGTATCACGGAATGCAGACGACGTATTCGTTCATGGTGAACGTCTTCGTGTCGGTCATGGTAAACTTCGTAGTCAGAAAGTTCTTTGTGTTCAAGGGATGAAGGGAATGACAGCAACTCGTGCGACTGCGCTCGTCGCGGTCTGGTGTCTGTTCGGCTGGACAACGGCTGAGGCGGCGGATTCCGACGCGACGGATGCCGACGCCGCGGTCCGCGAGGCCGTCGACAGGGCGGTGAAGGACGCTGCGGAGCGCATCGCGAGGGAGGCGGCCGACGCGAAGGCGGCGGAGGCCAAGGCCGACAAGCTGCGCGCCGAGGCCAAGGAGGACGCGAAGGAGGCGCGCGAGGAGCGCGACCGCGAGCTG
>JAEEZC010000311.1 GCA_016288465.1 Verrucomicrobiota bacterium
AACCAACTACCAACTGAAAGGAGAAATCGAAAATGAAGAAGCTGATAATCGCAACCACAATCGCGGCGACGATGAGCGGCTGTTACATCGGAAAGGCCGCGTTCCAGGGCGAGGACATGAAGATATACCCATTCTTCGGTCCGAGCGCCACATGCGCCGCGGACGGGACGGGGAACTGATGGGAACAGAGTTTTGCGCTTACGCGCGGCCACGAAAGCCCTTCGCGTCTGCAACACGGCTCCGCCGCGTGAAACGACGCGTCGACGCACGGCTTGAAGGTCAAAGGCCAGCACACTTCGCCTGCAGATGCAAAGCAAATCAAACGACCTTCGCCGTGTCTCGCCGCATCGTTTCAGCCTTCGGATTGTCGCAGACGCGAAGGGTCACGAAAGCGGGGCTTCCCCCGACACGAAAAGACACGAAAGCGGCTTGTTGCGGGTTCCCTCAAAATGCCGGCTGGAACGGCTCATGGTCGCGCGTGCCAGTACAAGGGGACATTGGGGACATATGGGACGTTTGGGACGGAATGGCGGGGTACAAGACGCTGGAGCGTTTCGTGTCGGTTCGCGTCCGGCGAAAGCCGGTTTCGTGTCCGACGATGCGACGACGCCCGAAGGGTTCGGCAAGAGTGCCGCGGCTGGCGAGGCGAAGCCTCAAGCCAGAGCGCGGCGCTCATGGCGAATATCGTCCCAAGACGATACGGCGCATCGGCGGCTTTCGTGGCCGCGCGTAAGCGCAAGGGTCGTGCGGTCAGTGCAAGGGGACATTGGGGACATTAGGGGCGCACACAGAGGCGCAGAGGCTTGCGCGTGTCAATCGATGATATGGCAACGCGGGCTTCCGACCGATTGTGTGCTTTGAACCTTTCCTGCCCGTGTTCGCGGTGCGACCGAAGAGCCCTTTTGCAGAGGGCCTAGTGGATGAGGCGGAGGTCGAAATAGCCCGGAACCGAGGCAAGCGACGCGAAAAGCACCGTAAGAACGGGCGGCGAACGCAGTGGGCAGTCGCCAAGCGCATGGAGCAGTATGGCCAGAACGCCAACGACCGCGAAGAAGACAGCCGGATCGACAGCGTAGACCGCCTGCGGCGACACGGGAGTGCGCTCGGTGCGCGCGAACCTGAAATGCTCATACGTCGATGCCCATCCGCGCCAGACGGAGCGGCTCAGCAGAAGAAACACCGCGGCAATCAGCGCGAAGCCGACGATGCCATGCTCCGCGGAGAACTGAAGATAGTCGTTGTGCACGTTCGCGCCGCCGACGGACTGCAGGCCGATCTTCTCCTTCTTCGTCATGTACGACTGGCAGAAGTGACGATAGCCCCAGCCCCCGACCCCGAAAAGAGGAAAGTCGCGCATCATCGCGGCGGCGACGCGCTCGTGGTACTGTCCCTTGCCGGACGCACGGTCGGCGATTCCCCGCGTCGTCAGCGTCATGAACTCGTCCGCGACCTCAGGCGGAGCGTAGATCATGACCGAAAGCACGACCGCGATGAGTATAAGAACGCCGGAAAGACCCTTGACCCTGTGCACCTGACGGCGCCCGGACATCGATGCGACGAAGATGTACACGAAGAAAATCACCGAAAACGCGACCGCGAAGAGCATTGCGGCCCTGCAGAGCGTCGCGATGCAGCCGAAAAGGCAGAGCGCAACGGCAAAGACCGGATAGTGGCGCGAAAGAATGGGATGCGCGGACGGAGCAGCCTCCTCGGACTCCTGGGACTTCGCGGTGATGCGCGAGCCCCAGAGTCCGTAGGCCATCGCCAGCGAAAGCTCGAAGAACGCGCCGCCGTGATTGGCGTATCCGAAGACGGCGAAGGAGTGGTCGGGGTCTGCGCCGGCCGAGATGAGCTTCGCGAAGCCGTAGACCGAAAGCGCCGCGGAGTTCCAGACGATCGTCTCGAACGCCACGCGCTTCCACTTGAGGACAAGCGCCCTTCTCAGCGCGAACGCCGTCGCGAACGCCGCCGCAAACCAGCGCAGCACCGACTCGTGCTCGGCCGTGTTGACGCAGAAAGGAAGCCAGCGGAACGGCGGAAGCGGATTCGCCCCTGCCGCAATCGCGGCGGAGTCGCAACCAGGGCAGAGGGCGACGTTGTACAGCGGCACCACGAGAAGCGCGAGCGTCGCAACCGCCGCGTAGGCGAAGGGATCGAACGCCGACTCGATCGCAACGCGGCGCATCGCCTCCAGGCGACCCTCTCCGGTATGGAGCTGCGGCAGGAGAAAGGTCCCGAGCACAGCGGCTCCCGAAAACCAGAGAAGCATCTGCGAGGACGGGCCGTCCCCAGACCAGAGCGGAGCCCAGACAGCTGCGACTGCCGGACAGATTGCGAGCAAGAACGTCAGCGCTCTCACGGCGTGTCCCGATCAGGCCAAAGCATCAATAGCCCTGGTTTCTGTAGGGCTTCGGATCGGGCCTGTGCTTTCCGCCGCCATCCTCCTCTTCAGCGCCAAGCCATGGGCGGCGGTTCACGCTGTCGTCAAGCTCGTTGCGGAAGCCGGGCTCGACAAGGCTCACGGACTGCTCGGTCTGTCCCTTCTGGACGAGCGCGGCGGACGCCTGCTCGGAGGCGGGATAGGAGAGCATGAGGCGGCTCGTGTCGTTGGGGACTTCGGATGCGGCGACGGTCACGTCGTTCGTCTGGGCCTCGACGAGCGGACGGTACGTGCCCTTCGCGCCGTTCTCGCCCATGGCCGCGGGAATCCAGACGTCGCGCGCGACATCGCGGACGGAGTCGGGGATGAAGACGATGATCTGGTCCAGAAGGTCGGCGGGGTCGCCCTCCGACGCCTTGAGGAACATTATCGCCGCGAACACGAGACGCCTCTGGTTGGAGAGTTCGAGGTTGTTGTCCGCGCGGCAGCGGCGGTAGATGGTGAGCATGGACGAGAGCGCGAAGTTCTGGAACGAGTCGTCCTTCTTCGCGAACCCCGCGGCCTTGCGGTTGAACACCTCGCCAGCCAGGCCGTCCGAGAGCGCCGGCAGGCAGTACTCGGGAACGGTCGCGAACACCTCCGCGAGCACGCGCTTGCGGTCGACGGACGAGGCCGCGCGCACCAGGTCGCGGTTGAGGCGGTATGTGGTGGCGATGCGGGTGTCTTCCTTCGCGGCGAACGACGGCATTGCGCCGTTCAAAGTGCGGACGAGCTCGAGCTGGTCGTCCGCCGAGAGGCTTTTGACGACATCTCCGGGGAACGCCGCGGCGTGTGATGCGGTCGCGACCGTGGCCGCGAGCGCGATGCTGACTATGCTTCCGATTTTCATTTTCCTCCTCACTGCTTCGCCTTCGCGGCGAGCTCCTTTATTCGTGAAAGCGTCTTTTCGATCTCCGGACTGCCCGGAAGCTTCTCGAGGGCCTGCCTCGCATGGCCTTCCGCCTCGGCGAACTTGCCGAGCTTGGCCTCGGTGTTGGCCAGGTTGTTGAGCGCCGCCGGCTCGCCTGGGCGCTTCTTGAGGCAGCGCACGAAGTAGCGCTCGGCCATCGGGTACTCCTCGGCGAGATAGTGCTTCATGCCCATTGCGAAGTTGGCGCGGGAGTCGTCCGGATCGGCCTTGAGAATCGGCACGGCGTAGTAGCTGGCGAGGCGGAAGTCCGCTCGCGCGAGCCCGATCACGAGGCCTTCGCGCGGAGTGAGCGCGCCGCCGTTCTGGTAGTCGGTCCAGGTGTTGCGCACGTTGAGGGCGAGGAGGTCGCCGTTCACGGCGTCCAGCATCTCGGCCATCTCGATGGCGCGGATGGAATCGGCGCTCCTTTTCGCGGCTGCGTCGGCGTACGCTCTCATCCGGCACATGCGCGAAAGCCTCCACTGCAGAAACGGGAAGAGCCTGCGAAGCTCGCGGTCGGAGGTCTCTTCGGGCTTTTCCTCGGCGCAGAGGTCGAGCACTCCGCGCGCAATCCCGTCCGCCACGGTCCTTCCGCGGCCTATCTCGTCCTCGTCTGCCGCGCCCGGAAGCGCCGCCGTGCCGGAAAAAGGAGGGAACGGCGTGCCGAAGCGCTTCCAGAACTCGAAGCCGATCTGCACGGCGCAGCGCGCGAGCCTGTTGGAGTCGCCCGCCTCAACCCAGGTGCGAAGAGCGGCCGAGGAGTCGTTCACGAGGAGATGGCGGTCTTCGTCGTTCTCGACGGCGCGGTAGCGGACGGCCCGCTCGTAAGCAGTGTTCGGCGCAAGCAG
>JAEEZC010000038.1 GCA_016288465.1 Verrucomicrobiota bacterium
AGAGCTTCGCAAGCGCCTTCGGTATCTTCACCGTTCCGATGTCCTCGCACTGGCGACGGTGCGTACAGCCTTCCGCCACAAGCACGCGGTCGCCGTCCTTAAGGGACGAAATGGCCGAAAGTCCCTCCTTGTACGCGGCAATGTCGCCCTTCTGCCGAGCGAAGAGAAGCGAGAAGGAAGTAAGAAGCGCCGACGCGCCCGACAGAGCGCGGGAGACCTCGCCGAACGCCTGAGAGTCTGTGATGACGAGCGTGTCGCCGCCGCCTGTCCGGGCCAGCGCGTCGGCAAGCTCGCGCGGCTGGCAGACCGTGCAGACGAGACCGCGGTCAAGGCAGTCACGTATTACCTGCACCTGCGGCAGTATCAGCCGGCCTTTCGGAGCCGATCCGTCAATCGGGCAGACGCATACGACGCGACTGTCCTTCTTAACGAGCCCGTCCAGAAGGCCCGGTGCGATCTCGCCGATCTTCACTGCGGCGATCTTGTCCTTCAGCTGCTCGACGGAATCTCCGCGGTGAAACTCGATGACAGGCACGGAAAAGCGGTTGCGCCACTTGTCGAAGCCGTCGCCGACCCACACGGCGATGTCGGTCACGGCAAGTACCGAAAGCGACTTCTCTACTCGGCGCAAGCCGAGCTCCCCTTCATCGTCAAGACCGGCTGTGTCCGTGACAAGGCACGGGCCAAGCGGAAGTATCTCCATCGCCTTGGAGACCGGGTCGGTGGTTGTGCCGGGCGTATCGGAGACGATTGCGATCTCCTGTCCCGTGAATTCGTTGACCAGGGTGGACTTGCCGGCGTTTCTGAGGCCGAAGAAGGCGATGCGCACCCTGTTGGCGTTAGGTGTCTGGTTCATTGATGCCATTTAGGTTGCTATTATACCACATCTCCGCGTCGCCACGACAACTCTACCGACCGCTTGAGGCGCGCGGCAGAAGCCATCCATGGCGCTCGGCGAAATCCATGTACGCATTCCAGTCCACCAGAGTCAAGTCGTGTTTGCCAGGACGAATGTGGTAGTCAACCATTGACGGATTCTTCCAGGCCGGGCGCGCCAGACGGCAGCTCTCCTCCTCTCCGGCCGGTCCGGCCCATGCATCGTCGGTTGCGGAGCCGACCGCGAGCAGGCGCGGCGCCATCAGCGCCATGAACTGGTGCTGGTCGAAAGGCATCTCTGCGTCGCGGTTCACCCACATTCTGTAGTTGTTGCAGAACCAGTACGGGAAACTGCGCGTAATTGCCACAATGGACTCGGAATCAGGCAAGGGCATGCGGTTGAGCTTCGCGCCGGAACAGCCCGAGTCGTTCACGCAGGCCATTGCAAAGCGACTGTCCAGCACGCCAGTGAGCAAAGCCGTCTTGCCGCCTCTGCTGTGCCCGACGACGGCGACTCGCCCCGAGTCAATCGACGGAACCGTCTCTATCCAGTCCATGACCCGGCTTGCGCCCCATGCCCATGCCGAGAGAGTTCCCCACGCGTTGTGCTTGCGATGACGCAGACCCCTGCGCCATGCCGCGACGTCTTCGTAGCATGCGAACACGCCTTCCGTGTTCCCGATTGCGCAGTCCGGGGCTATGTCTCCGTTGAAGAACGCCACCGCCGCGAAGCCGCGCTCGACCAGCGCCTCGGCCGGCCAGAATTCGCTTTTCACTTTGCGCGTGGAATCGATGTTCTCGGAAGGGTCGCGATTGCAGATAAGAAGGAACGCGGGATGCGGACCACGGCCCTTCGTCGGGATGAATGCAGTGACAGGGAAGGTGTTCGTTCCGTAAGGGCCTCGATAGGTTATCGCGACAAGCTTTCGGACGGCCTTTCCGTCCATCGCCACGACATCCGGGCCTATCGCGGCAAACGACACGTCCGGAGATTCGGCCTGTGCGGGCCTGACGCCGTACTCGTTTTCAAGAAACCACGCAAGAGTCTCCTCTCGGCTTCGTTCGTTCCATGCCGGAACCGAAGTTGCGCAGCCGCAAAGCGCCGAGGCCAGAGACAAGGCCGAAAAGACGGCCGACAACGTAATGTGGTTCATTGTTTCAACTCCTTATTTACGAGACATCTTTCATAGTCGAGCCCGAACTCGGCAAGGTTAACGCGAAGGTCGAAACCGCCATTGGCGAAGGGCTCCATAAGAGCGTCGCAATCAGCCCTGCCCGTAGTCTCTCTCTCCGCGTCCCAATCGAACGAGAAGCCGTCCTTTCGATCCCTGCCAAGGTTCATGCACATCATTCCAAGCGACGAAAGCGCAGTCGAACGATGGCCTTCTTCGGCGTTTGCCGCCGTCAGCGACGGATCGCCCGCCGCAATCGCATCAAGCCAGTTGTCGACATGAAGCTGGCGGCAGTCCTTCTTCATCCTCCGCATTCTGGGCAGCAGCTCGGGACGCGAAGCCTCAAGCGGACCCAGCTCTCCTGGCCTTACGGCTGGCTCCGGATCCGTCGGCGTGACCTTGGCGGCGCCCCTTGTGCAGAATATCCAATCGCCCTTCTCGCCGACAAACCTGACCCCGTTCTGGAACTTGTCGGAAACATGGACGTCCGTTTTGCCTCCATTGAAGGAGAAATGGATGTCATAGCCGTCATGGACGTTCCAGAGCCTTCCGCCGGACGTGTCGAGCCATGTGCAGGAACCCGCGACCGCGTCAGGGCCAACGGCGCCAATGCCCCATCTCGCGATGTCGAGATGGTGCGCGCCCCAATTGGTTATCATGCCCCAGCCGTATGGCATCAGCTCGATCCAGCCCGGACGCGCAGTCTGGCTGGTCTGGGAGTGGCAGCGCGATTCGCAGTACGGAGCGGAAGGATCCGTCGGCCCGAGCCAAGTCTTGTAGTCAAACGTCGACGGCACTTTCTGCGGGGCGCTCGATCCGCCGGCAGGATCTCTGCCGAGGCCAACTTCGACGCGCCGGATCTCCCCTAGCGCACCGTCTCTCACCGCTTTTACGGCAGCCTGGAACTGGCTCCAGCTGCGCTGCTGCGAGCCGACCTGAAGGACGGTGCTGTGCTGTTTCGCAAGATTGGCGAGAAGCCGTCCCTCGCGAATCGTCTGAGAGAACGGCTTCTGCAGCCACACAGCCTTGCCCGAGCATATCGCGGTCGTCGCGACAAGGGCATGCCAGAAGTCGGGCAGGCAGATCATGACTGCGTCGACGTCAGCGCTCGCGCAGACCTTCTTGTAGTCGCGGAGAATCCTCACCCGCGAGCCGTCCGCATACGCCCTTGCCACGCGTCCCGCCGTGAGCTTCGCGCGGTTCAGGTCGAGGTCGCAGACCGCCACAATGCGCGCGACGTCACGTCTGGCGAGGATGCACGGCACTTCGAATCCGGTGGAGATGCGCCCGCAGCCGATTATCGCGACGTTTATCCTGGAATTGCTCCTGAACGCGCGGCATCCGGCGAAGGCGAACGGCAAGCCTACGGCTGCAGCGCCTGCCCCTAGAAACTCTCGTCTGTCCATGGATGCCCAGTCCTTCATGTCTACGGCGCAGACTATCTGTTCAGAAGATACGTGAAGCCGACGAGCACACGCTCGAAGTACATGACGCATGCGAGAACGGGATGCCGCACAAGCCTGCGCCACTTGCCGTTCTCGACGAACACGCCGAAGTAGCGATAGCCCAGCCCGAACTGGCGCTTCAGCGCAGGATGCCCCTTCCACTTCGCCTGATATGCGGCCATCGACTTCGAGTAGTAGGCCTTCTTCTCCAGCATGCGCGCAAGCGAAAGCCGCTTCTCGTTGTGTATCAGGTGGTTCCTGAGCACGGCGCACTTCGCGCCCGTCGCGAGCACTCGTATGTCCAGCTCCCAGTCCTCGGGCCCGGCGATGAGGCTCTCGTCGTAGCCGCCCGTCTTCTCAAGCACGCTCTTCCTGAACAGGCGAAGCGCGTCGATGCAAGTGCCGTCGTAGAAGGACCGCTCGAAGTTGCGCGCCTTCGTGCGGAGGCCGTCGCCGCTCCTGACCTCCGGTATCCAGTACGCCTCGCAGGCTTCTGCAGAGGGTTCGGCGGATGCGACCTCGAGAATCTCGCATATCGTCTTCTCGGGGAGGATCATGTCGGCGTCGAGGACTATCACCCAGTCCGCGGACGCAGTCCGCCAGCCGAGATTGCGCTGCGCCGAACGCTCGGGGCCCTTGTCCAGAACCTTGGCGCCAAGGTCGGCGGCGATCTTCTTGGTCGCGTCGGTGGATGCGTTGTCGACGACCACGATCTCGACGTCGTCCCTGAACTTGTCGAACGCCCCTATGCAGGAGGCTATGTTGGCCTCTTCGTTTCTGGTGGTGATGACCGCAGAAAGCTTCATCGCGTCAGACCTTCCATGGAAGAATGAAGTACCTCGCGTCGTCGCGTCCCGGATGGCGGTCGCGGCGGTCTGCGGGCTGCGGCAGCTCGCGCGCGACAAGGTACGCGAAAACCGGAAGCAGCAGCTGGAGCGCCGCGAGCGCGACGAGACGCGTGCGACTGGTCCACGCGCCGCGCAGCAGCACGTAGGCGTAGAAAAGAGACGGCAGCAGGAACTGCGACTGGTCGGGCACGAAGTATCGGACGAAGAAGAGGAAGTTGACCGCGAACAGGGCGACCAGCGCCTTTCCCGCAAGGCCGGACGCCGACTTCGCAAGCGTCGCGCGCTCCCACCATGCGACGACCGCAGGCACGAAGAACGATACCGCCGCAAGGCCGAAGTTGAAGGCCGTCGCCGTCCAGGACGCGGGAGGGACGCCTGCGACCTGTGCGCCGTACGAGCCGTAGAGCATGTCGGCGGGACCGCGGGAAAACAGGTTGACGAGCCAGTAGGACGCCCCAAGCAGCCAGCACGCCACAGGGCACACCGCGGCCACCGCCGCCCGCGAACCGCTGCGCCTTGCGACGACGGCCAGCACGAACGCGTACACGGGCAGGGAAAGCAGGGCGAAGTTGTGGACGGAAAGATGCAGGCCGGAAAGGAGCGCGCATGCGCACAGCCATGCGGTCCCACGGGCGGAAAGGCTGGACTTCGCGCCTCTTACAAGGCACCACGTCTCGAAGGCCGTCATTGCGAGGCTCATCGTCTGCACCTCCGCCAGCGTCGACAGCCACCACAGCATCTGCGAAAGCCCGAAGAGCGCGGAGAGCGCGGCGCGGCGCGTGCAGAGGAAGAGCCCGCCGACGGAAAGCGCGCCAAAGAGCGCCGACACGAGAGTCACGGCGAACGGACTGTCGGCGACGGCGCGGCAGAAGCCGACGTAGAAGGGATGCGCGTTGGAGAAGTGCGGACCGCACACAAGCTCGGAGCGGCTGAGAACCCAGTCCTGAAACTCGGCCGAGTCACCCCAAGCCGCTCCGCGCTGCGCAGTCAGGGCGTACAGCGCGAAGAAGCCGAGAACGAGAATCGCGAACCTAGGCCAAAGGCGCCTCATCTGGCTGCGGCTCTGACTTCGGCTGCTGTTCAGGCGCCGGCTGAGTCTCCTGCTGCACGGGCTGAGCCTCTGCCTGCGGTTCAGGCTGAGGCTCAGGCTGAGGTTCCGCATGAGGCTGAGGAGCGGCGGCTATGCCGCGAGTCGGATTCTTGGCCATGAACTCCCATGCAAACGCCTTGTAGGCCTCGGCCCCCTTCGAGCGCGGGTCGAGAAACACCACCGGAGTCCCCATCGAAGGCGCCTCCGACACGCGAACGTTGCGCGGGATGAGCGTTTCGTAGACCTTCTCGCCAAAGTGGGAACGGACCTCGGAAATGACGTCCTGCGTCAGACGCGCCTGCGAATTGACCATCGTGAAGACGATGCCGTTCAGCTCAAGACCGGGGTTTACTCCGGCGCGTATGCGGTCGATCGACCCGTTTATCAGGGCGAGGCCGTCCATCGCCAGAAACTCCGCCTGGATCGGTATCAGCACGCCGTCTGTCGCGACTAGCGCCGAAGTCATGACTATGCCGAGAGATGGCGGGCAGTCCAGGATGATATAGTCGAACGCACCGGACGACTTCACCGGCGCGAGCGCGTCCTTGATCATCGTGAGCCTGTCTTCGCGCATTCCGAACTCGAGCTCGGCGCCCGCAAGGTCGACTTCGGACGGTATCAGGTTCAGATTGGTCCACTTCGTCGGCTGTATTACGTCTTCAATCGGCTTCGCGCCCGTCAGCACCGAATACATGGATACGCCCTGGCTCTTTTCCAGTCCAAGCCCGAGCGTCGCGTGAGCCTGCGGGTCGAGATCGACAACGAGAACGGTGCGGTGCCTCGCCGAAAGCGCCGCGGCTAGATTCACTACGGTCGTCGTCTTGCCGACGCCGCCCTTCTGGTTCGCTATTGCTATTACCTTTGTAACCTTGTCCATGTAACCCCTCCGTCCAAGCGGCAGCCAGGCACGTCAGAACAGCTTGCCGCTCTTCTGAAGCTCGCTGATGTTGTCCTTGGCGCTTCTCGAGATCTCCCTAAGCCACAGTTCCACGAGCGCCACGTCCCACGGCTCGTCCACGCACTGGATCACCGCGGAGAACTGGTCGCCGCTGTCGATGACCTCCTTCTTGACGCGCTCCGAGACGACCGAAAGCCTGTCGGTGACGATCTGCTCGGAAAAGTGGTCCGACTTGAGATGGTAGCCGTACTGGAGTATGCGCAGATTCTTCTCGTTGCGCCTGAGAAACTCGAAGTACTCCCTCGCCTCGCTGCCGAAGCCCTCGAGCTCCGCATCCTGGAAGTGAGGCGTGATGACAAGCGGCTGGTGCGCCTCGAGGCGCCCTTCGCGTATCCGGACCTTGCCGGGATGGTCGTCCAACTCGGAGACAAGGTGGTAGTTAACAAGAGTGGAGCCGAACGTCTCGAGCCTGTGAGAGGGCTCGAGGAGGAAACGGGCGCTCTTCGCCGCGTACCATCTGTCGAAATCTGGGTTCGAGCTCACTGGAACACCTCCATGTCGAGTTCGGAAAGGTCGCGCACAGTCCACGTCTGGCCTCTGAAGGTCTGCCTCACCTCCGGCGCGGCCGGTCTGTCGAGTGCGACCACCCTCATGCCGGCCGCGACGCCGGCCGCGACGCCGACGGACGAGTCCTCCAGCACGACGCATTCCCCGGGTTTCACGCCTAGAATCTCCGCTGCGCGCAGGAATCCGCTCGGATCCGGCTTCCCGCGCTCGTACTCGCCCGCGCCAAGCACCAGCGACAGGTCGTCGGATATGCCGCACATCGCGGCGATGGACACGATGTCGTCGTGGGGAGAGCCCGAGACGATCGCGCACGGCGCGATGCGGGCGGCCTTGCGGAAGAACTCCACGGAGCCCGGAATGACTATCGACTTCGGATCCGCCGCGTATTTGTCGTAGAAGCCCCTAAGCTCCCTGGCGTCGTCGACGGGCGAAGAATCGCCGATCTCCGGATGGCGCTCGTGAATCGCACGGTGTATGTCAAGCCAGTTGCGCCCCACGACGCCGGGCAGCACCTCCTCGAACGTTGTTCGCCCGCCGCGGCTGTTGACAAGGTCCACTATCGCCCTCGTCCACGCCGCTTCGGTGTCGACGAGAGTTCCGTCCATGTCGAATAGAAACGCAGCCGTGCGCATTGACTCGATACCGCTTCCTTTTGCCGACCGTCAGGACTGACCGCCCCTGCCGCAGCACTTCTTGTACTTCTTGCCGCTGCCGCAGGGACACGGATCGTTCCGGCCGATCTTCGGTTCTTCCCTCACGATCGGAGTCTCGCCGACGAGCGTGCCGTCCTCGAACTTCCAACCGTCCTTCTCCTTGACGAACGTGGAGACCTCGTGATGGTTGCAGAACTCCCCGTTCGCCGTGTAAAGCGCGCGAAACTCGACGACGCCCGTCTTGTTTCGCGGACCGCCCTTCTCCGTCCTTATGATCTCCAGACCATGCCACTCGGCCGCCTTGGACCACGCACGGGAGTCGTTCTCGTTGAACTGCTCCTGCACAGCCTTCGTCGCCGACGTCTTGAGAAACTCAATGTCGCCAGTCACGTACGAGCTGTAGCGCGCACGCATCAACGCCTCCGCAGTAGCGGCCTTCTCGGTTCCGGCGATGATCGGTCCGCAGCACTCTCCAAATTTTCTGCCCGACTTGCAGGGGCAAAGCTCTTCGTTGTTCATGTTAACAGTTTCGTCCTATTTTGCTTACCCTTGTATTTTACCAAAATTACCGCCCCCATGAGAAGTGCAAAAGCTGCGGCGAGGGGGAAATCCCCAGTCGAAGCGTACGGCGTCAGCCCGCGGACAGCCTCCTCGCGCGACGGAATGGATATCCTGTCGAACATCGCGCCGCTCCGGTCGACGAGCGGCCGCCCGTCGCGTCCGCATAGCCACGAGCGCCTTCCGTCCGGCGAAATCGTGCCCGTTACACCGGAATTGCCGACCCTGACGACCGGGAGCCCCGTCTCAATCGCCCTCGCCGTCGACTGCCAGGCATGCGCATTCGCCTCGCAGGACCGCGAAAACCAGCTGTCGTTGGTGATGAACACGAGGAACTGCGCACCAAGAGTCGCGGCAAACCGCCTTACGAGCGCCGAATCGGTGTCCTCGAAGCATATGGCGACACCGAACTGCGGCGACCCGCCTCCGGCAAGGCGCAGAAGCCTTGGCTCGCCAGGCGTACACGAACCGACAGGCGCGAGCTTCTGTAGCGCGGGAATGAGCTTGTCGCCCGGTATGAACTCGCCGAACGGGACAAGGTGCACTTTGTCGTAGACCGGCAGTTCCGACGCCGGAGCCATCGGCATGGTGTACAGCGCGGCGGAGTTGAAGACGCGCCCCTCGTCATAGCGCGTGCCGCCGGCGAGGATCGCCGCGCCGCCGGTCTCGGCGCTGGCCCATTCGGCGAAGCGCACCGCGCCCTGCTGGTCGAGCGGACTGAACTCGCACATCGCGCTCTCCGGCAGCGCCACCAGATCGGGCTTGAGCGCGGAGACCCTCGACAGCAGATTCGAATACGCCTGGTACGGGTCCGTCTCGCGTCCCTTGAACACGCACGGGAAGTTTCTCTGCACCATCGCCACCTTGACTCGGCCAGAGCCCTCTCCGTCGCATTTCCGCCTGGCGGCATCGACCGCGCGCCCGCCGGCCGCGTACATCCACCACAGGACGACGAAGACCAGAACCGTCTCCAGGCTGCGCAGCGCCTTCGGCATGCCGTAGTCCGCCGATCTTCCGGCGATGCCGGCGAGAATCCGCTCCGCCATCCCGGCAATCGTTCCGTTCACCAGCACCACTACCGCCGACAGCAGATACACTCCGCCGATCGCCGCCGGCGAGCCAAAGCCCGCGTTCGCCGGAACAGTCCCGAGATGGTTCCACGCGAACCCGCCGAACAGCCGGGAACGGACAAGCTCGAGTCCGCACCAGAGCACCGGCTCGGCCACCAGCAGACCGAAGAGCCGCGCGGCGACCGCCCAGCCGCCTCCCGGAATCCGCCGCGCCCACGCCCAGTACTCCGCGGAAAGCCAGCCGTACGCGGCGAAATATGCCGCGCAGTATGCGGCAAGCGCACCCCACCCAAGCGCGACCAGCGGCCACGGCCCGCCGTTCTTCACTATAGCGGGCATCCACGACAGAGTCGCCACCCAGAAGAACATCCCGCTCTGGAACCAGCGCTTGGCGCTCTCCCTGGCGTCGCCTCGCCTCGAAAGCCACATTAGCGGCGCAAGCGCGAAGAGCGCGTCGGCGACCTCGCACATCGGAGGAAACGCCGCGTAGAGAATGAAGCCGGGCAGAAACCAGCCCACCTTCTTGAACCGCCGCCAGGTCTCGTACAGTATCATTCGGCGTCCGCCCTCTCCGGATCCCACGAAATGTCAAGACGCGACGAGCATCCTGCCGGCACGTCGAAGACTCTCGGCGACGGCCTCGTCGTCACCCAGAGCCCGTCGCGCCTGAACACCGAAAGCCCTCCTACCGAAACGGCGTCTCCGCCCGCGCCCGGCGCGTCCGGACGCGTCAGCGACACGAAAAGCGGTGTCGACTGCCGCGAGATGAACTCTACCCTGTAGCCCGACTCGGCCAGCGACGCCGCGTTTTCGGCGGAGTTCTCGGGGCTTGCGACGAACCGCCCGACGCCAAGCCCGGACAGGCACTCAAGCGCCCTTTCGTTGAATGCGTAGAGCGTCCAGTCCGCCGTGATGTCTTCTACGCCGACTTCCTTCAGCATCCTGAGCGTCGCAAGGTCGGAGCACTCCCATTTCGCGAAGCCGGCGCGGAAGAGCCTCTTGACGGCCGACCTCAGCTTGTTGAACTCCGGCTCCGGCGTGTACACGGGCAGCGCAAGCCTGACGGGCACTCCGTCCATGACAGGCGAAAGGGAGAAGCCGGCGCCCATGGACTCAGGCGCAACCGCGACGACCGCCTCGTCCCAGCTCCCTTCAGGCGGCTTCTGGCCGATTCTCATCTTGAACGCCTTGATCGGCGCGGAAGCAGCGGACTTTGGAAGCACGCAGTCCTCCTTCGCCCGCTCAATGCGCCTCTGAAGGCGCTCGGACTTCGCGGCGTCGAGCTTTTCGACCAGTTCGCGGCGGAGTCCGTTCAGCACGCTCATCGGAGTGAAACGGCGCTGCCTGTCGTCAACGGAGAGCTCGCCAAGCCTGTATCCGGTCCCTCCGAGTCTTGAGAACGCCTTGCGCACCGCCTCGACCGTCCCCTCGGGCGACTTCGCCTCGGCCAGCGCCCCTTCGGCGCGGCAGCCTACCTCCACCGACTCCCAGGCCTTCGCGCGGCACTCTATGCCGTCCGCCGAGATCGAGACGGACACGTCGACTGGCGTGCCTCCTGCGTGTTCGCTCGGACGGAACGCGCATGGCGGGAACATCCGCTTGACTGCGTTGGACATCGAGCAGTATATCGGCATCCCAGGGCGCAGGGCCTCGGCCAGCGCCTCGTCCTGCACAAGCACTTCGACGTCCTCCCCGGCTCCCGCCTCGAACACAGGACTGCGCGAAATCGCAAGCCGCATCTCCGAAATGCCCGTGCCAAGGCGCCTGCCGTTCTCGTCGGTCGCGTCGAACTGCAGCCCGTCGTGCTTCTCAAGCGGACGCAGAGTGTGGAAGCGCAGCCATGCGTTGCCCTCGCGATCACGCGTCACCTTCTTGACTGTGCCGGTTGGCGCGCCGACGTGCCCGGGCGATCCGCTGTCGACTGGGCTTGCGCCCCTGCCGTCGAAGTAGAGCTTGGTCGTGTGCCGCGAGAACACCGTCTCAAGGTCGGAGACGGAAACCCTCGCGCCGCCGACGGCGCCGCCCAGAAGCTGCCTGTAGTAACGCGTCGTCGAGGCGACGTACAGAGGCGACTTCATTCGTCCCTCTATCTTGAGACTGGAAACGCCCGCATCGGCAAGCCGCCTCGCGTCGCCGCCCAGCCTGAGGTCCTTCATCGAGAACGGATAGAACTGCGAGCCGTCCTCACGCTCGTATCCCTGCCTGCAGCAATACGGACACTGCCCCCTGTTGCCAGAACGGCGCCTTTCCATCGCACCGAAGAGGCACAACCCCGAAATCGAATAGCAGAGCGCTCCGTGGATGAAGCACTCGAGCTCGGTCTCGGGACGACCGTCCTCCGCCGTCTTGAGCGCACCGCAGCGGCTCGCGATGAGGCGTATCTCCTCAAGCGAGAGCTCGCGGGCGAGAACCACGCGGCGGAAGCCAAGCTCCCTGAGCGCCAGAACGCCCTCCAGATTGTGGGCGACGAGCTGCGTCGACGCGTGCAGCTCAAGACCGGGGAAATGCCTTCTCACGGCGCTCGCGACGCCGATGTCCTGGACGATCACGGCGTCGGGGCCGACGTCCTCGAGCCTGGCAAGCGCCTCGATGGCGGCGTCGAAGCGGCCGCTGTCGACGATTGTGTTGAAGGTGACGTACACCTTCTTCGGGTCCGGCCTGTCGTGCGCGAATGCGACAAGGCTCTCAAGCTCCTCGAGCGTGAGGTTCTGCGCAAACGCCCGCGCGGAGAAGTCGGCGAGGCCGCAGTACACGGCGTCTGCTCCGGCGTCAAATGCGGCAAGCGCCGTTTCAAAGTCGCCTGCGGGTGACAGCAGCTCTACGGACATCTGGACGGTATCCCTCCTCTTACGCCTGCCTTCCGGTGTACGCCGGACTCGAGAACGGCGGCGTGTCCGTCCTTCCCTCGCGCCAGTCGCGGACGGCCTGAAGGCGCGCCTTCATTCCGGCTTCGCGCCCAAGTCCGGACGGCGTGTAGTATCTGCGGCCGTTGAGCGAATCGGGCAGGCAGCTCATCCTCGCGATCTTCTCTTCGGTGTCGTGCGCATACGTGTAGCCCTTGCCGTAGTCCAGCTCCTTCATGAGCCGCGTCGGCGCGTTGCGTATCTGCAGCGGCACCGGCTCCGCCATGCGCTCCTGGGCGTCGCGGGCCGCCCGGTTGTACGACTGCTCCATCGCGTTCGACTTCGGCGCAAGGGAGAGGTAGACGACTATCTCGGTCAGGTGGACGTTACACTCCGGAACGCCAAGATTGTGGCACGCGTCCCAGACGGCGTTGGCGAGAAGAAGCGCGTTCGGGTCGGCGAGGCCGACGTCTTCGCTGGCGAAGCGCACGCATCGGCGGGCGATGTAGAGCGGGTCCTCGCCGCCCTCGAGCATCCGCGCAAGCCAGTACACGGCGGCGTCCGGGTCGGAGTTGCGCATGGACTTGTGGAGCGCCGAGATGATGTTGTAGTGCTCTTCGCCAGTCTTGTCGTACATGAGGGCCTTGCGGCTCACCACCTGCTCAAGCACCTTTTCCGTTATCTCCGGCTTCCCGTCCGCGCCAAACTCCGAGTTCGCCACCGCAGTCTCAAGGGTCCCGAGGGCGTTGCGGGCGTCGCCGTTCGAGAAGATGGCGATCTTGCGCAGCGTCTCGTCAGAAGCCCGCACATCAAGCCTGCCGAAGCCGCGCTCGCTCTCCAGCGCGCGCCTGAGCAGCTTTACGAGGTCGTCCTCCTCCAGCCCCTTCAGCACGAACACCTTGCACCTGCTGAGAAGCGCCGAATTGACTTCGAAGCTCGGATTCTCCGTCGTCGCGCCTATGAGGATTATCGAGCCCTGCTCCACATATGGAAGAAACGCGTCCTGCTGCGCCTTGTTGAAGCGGTGTATCTCGTCCACGAAGAGCACGGTGCGCATGCCGATGCGCCGACCGGACTCTGCGCGCGCCATGATCTCCTTGATCTCGCGTATTCCGCTCGTAACCGCGGAGAAGTTGACGAATTCCGC
>JAEEZC010000312.1 GCA_016288465.1 Verrucomicrobiota bacterium
CGAGAAGATGAAGGTGACGACGTGCCTCAACCCGCTGCACACGGCGATGTCGATGTACGGGTGCCTGCTCGGCTACACGCTCATCTGCGAGGAGATGAAGGACCCCGACATCGTCAAGCTCGTCAAGCGTCTCGGCTACGTCGAGGGGCTGCCGGTCGTAGTGGACCCGAAGATCATCTCGCCCAAGGCGTTCATCGACGAGGTCGTCAACGAGCGTCTGCCCAATCCGTTCATGCCGGACGACCCGCGCCGCATCGCGACCGACACGTCGCAGAAGGTCGGCATCCGCTTCGGCGAGACGGTCAAGAGCTACATCCGCGAAGGCCGCGACCTCGGCACCCTGGTCGCGATTCCGCTTGCGATCGCGGGCTGGCTGAGGTATCTCGCCGGCACGTTCGACGACGGCAGGCCGATGGAGGTCTCGTCCGATCCGCTCAAGGACGAGCTGACCGCGAAGGTGAAGGCCGGCGCGTTCCGCGAGATTCTCTCGAACGAGACCATCTTCGGCCTCGACCTCACCAAGACGCCGCTTGCCGACAGGATCGAGGGCTACTGCAAGAAGCTCTTCTCCGGCCCCGGCAGCGCGCGTGCGCTTCTTGCGAGCGAGCTTGCATAGGTCTTGGGCCGTGGGCGACGACAAGAGCGGCATGGGCTCACGAGCGTCGTTCGCCGGGCATGCGTTCGCCGACGCGGCGCTGCTCGACGAGGCGCTCACCACGCCGTCCTGCCGCATGGACGGAAGGCGCGTCCGCGACAACCAGCGGCTTGAGTTCCTCGGCGACGCGGTGCTCGGGCTGCTTGCCGCGGAGCGCCTCTACTCGGAGTTTCCGGACGAGGAGGAGGGTCCGCTGACCGTGCGCCGCACGCGAATGGTCTCGACGAGCGCGCTCTGCAGGGCGGCCGGCCGAACGGACCTTTCGGACCGCCTCAGGCGCAACTGCGGAGCGGCGGCGCTGCCCGAGGGCTCGAAGACGTTTGCGGACGCGGTCGAGGCGCTGATTGGCGCGGCGTATCTTGACGGCGGCCTTGAGTCGGCCCGGGACCTCTTCGACAGGCTTTCGCTTGGCGAGACGGCCGAGGCCGACGCGAAGTGGGGGGGCAATCCGAAAGGGGAGCTCCAGATAAGGGCGCAGGCGATGAAGCCGCCGCGGCGCCCCGAGTATCTGCTCGTCTCCACGGCCGGCAAGGCGCACGAGCCGGTCTTCACGGTCAGGGTCCTGGTCGATGGCGTCGGCGAGGCCGAGGCCACCGCGCACAGCCACAAGGAAGCCGAGAGCCGAGCCGCGGCCGCGCTGCTTTCGCGCATGGACGAGGCGGCCCGCGGCGGACTGAAACATCAATGAAAAGGAGCATGCATGGCTAAGCTCACCGATATCAGCAGGGAAGATTTCTCAAGGCTTTCGCTGGAGGCGAAACGCCCGTACCTGGAGCGCTGCGAGGGCGACGGGCTGCCGTATCACACTCTCTTCGCGCAGCAGTTCGACAGAGGCATCCTCGAGCGCCTCTGCACGCTTGCCAACCGCATACGGTTCATCAACAAGTCGCGGGAGGGGGCGCTCTACCTGAAGACAGTCCTCGCGCACAAGCGCGCGATGCTGTACTTCTCGCAGCCGTCCTCGCGCACGTTCCTGTCGCACCTCGCGGCCTGCCAGATACTCGGCATGACGACAGGCTCCGTGCGGGACGCGGCGACGTCGTCGGAGTTCAAGGGCGAGAGCCACGAGGACTCGATACGCACGTTCTCGTCGTACTTCGACATGATCATCATGCGCTCGCCCGAGCAGGGCCTTGCCGAGAGGATGGCGTGGGAGCTCTCGAACAGCTCGCGGCCGATTCCCATTCTCAACGCGGGCTCCGGCAAGGACCAGCATCCGACGCAGGCTCTCCTCGACATCTACACGCTCGTGCGCTCCTTCGAGACGAAGGGCGGCCTCGACGGCCGCACCGTGACCTTCTGCGGCGACCTCATGCGCGGCCGCACGGTGCGCTCGCTTTCGTACCTGCTCACCAACTTCAGGGACGTGAAGCAGATCTTCGTGGCTCCGCAGGAACTGCAGGTGCCTGCCGACGTCGTCATGATACTTGCGAAGAAGGGCATCGACTTCGAGGTGACCGACGACCTGAAGAGCGCAGTGAAGGTGTCCGACGCCGTCTACATGACGCGCATCCAGGACGAGTGGGACTCGTCGAAGGGGGCGTCGGCGCGCATCGACACGTCGAAGTTCAAGTTCGGCGCTGAGGAGCTTTCCCTACTCAAGAAGGACGGCGCCCTGCTGCATCCGCTGCCGCGCCGCGACGAGATCGCGACATGCTGCGACAGGGATCCCCGCGCCATGTACTGGCGCCAGATGCGCAACGGAATGTGGATCCGCGCCGCGCTGATCGCCGCGACGTTCGGCCTCGAAAAGCCGATAATGGACTGCGGCTACTGAGCGGACGGCCGGTGAACGCCGCGTTCTTCGATCTGGACGGCACGCTGTTCGACACGAGGCGAGACCTCGCGGCGACCGTCAACCACACTCGCCGCGACCTCGGGCTCGCCGAGATTCCTGTCGAGACCGCGATAGGCTATGTCGGGCAGGGCGCGAAGCTGCTGCTGGAGCGGTCGATACCCGAGTTCGCCCCTGGCGCGCCCGGTGTGCCGGGCCGCGACGCCGTGCCCTACGAGAGGCTGCGCGAGATGTTCCTCTCGCACTACGCCGAACACTGCTGTGAGGCGCTTGAGCCGTATCCGGGCGTCTTCGAGACCCTTCGCGCGCTGAAGGAGCGAGGCTGGCTTCTCGGCCTCAACACCAACAAGCCCAACTTCGCCGTGCGGGCGATTCTCGAGAAGTTCGGCGTCTCCGGGCTCTTCGGCGGCGCGGTCGTCGCGGGCGGCGACTGCGCGGAGCTGAAGCCGAGCGCACTGCCTCTGCGCGAGTGCGCCGCGAAGATGCGCCATGAACTTTCGCCCGAAGACTGGATGGTCGGGGACTCGTGGACGGACATGGAATGCGCCTCGAACGCCGGCGTGAAGGGGGCTTTCTGCAGGTTCGGCTTCGGCCGTCTGCGCGATTCGAGGTTCGATGCAAGCGTCGGAAGTTTTTTTGAGCTGCTTGACCACTTGAAAAGCCACGCCTGATTTTGGTATAATAAGCATTCAAATTTCTGCTGAAAGGAACAGTAATCATGAAGATGACATGGCAGCCGTCGAAGATCAAGAGGAAAAGGAAAATCGGGTATCGCGCCCGCAAGGCGACCAAGGGAGGCCGCAAGGTTCTCGCCGCGCGTCGCGCAAAGGGACGCAAGCGCCTGACTCAGGTCTGACAAAGGCATTGTGGATGACCACACGGCTCCCCGGCGCGAAGTACAAACGAGTCTTCGACCGGGGACGTTCCATAAAGGGGCGTCTCCTAGTCGCGTGGCATCTTTCGTCTGAGGACGCCGACCGGCAGGCCGGCGTCGTCGTTTCAAAGAAGAGCTTTCACGACGCCGTGGACCGCAACCGCGCCAAGCGTGTCATGCGCGAGGCGTTCAGGCTTCTCGTCAAGGAGGGCGCGGCTCCGGAGAGGACCGAGTGGGTCCTGATAGGCCGCGCGGCGCTGCGCGGCAAGAAGTGCGGCGACGTCGAAAGGGAGCTTAGATGGGTCTTCCGGCAAAGATCCTGACGCTGCTTGTAAGGGCGTACCAGGTGGTCCTGGGTCCGCTCATGGGCGGCGCCTGCCGTTTCGAGCCAAGCTGCTCCAACTACATGATAGAGGCTCTCCGCGTGCACGGCGCGGTGAAGGGCACGCTGCTCGGCCTTTGGCGCATACTGCGGTGCCATCCGTTTGGCGCCTGCGGCTACGATCCGGTGCCGCCGAAGGGAAGCTGGCGCCACTCGCCCATGGCCTTTCCGTAGGTCTTCTTGAAGAGGGCCTTCAGGTGCGTCGGCGAGTCGAAGCCAGAGTTGTAGGAGACGCTGTTGTGCGCAAGATAAGACCCGATGCCACTGCTCTTGTGGTATAATTAGAATTGTGGAAGGAGAAGGAGCAAATGCATATGAAATCTTCCTGTAGCAGAGGATTGCGCGTCATCGGCTCGGTGGCGATGTCGCGGGCTGCGCCATTGGCGCTGGCTGGAGCGCTTCAGGCGCTTGGCATCGCCGCTTCGGCGGCTGTCGTCCCGGTTTCGCCCGCGGGCGGAGAGAAGGTCGCGCTTCTTCCCGAGGCGCAGAAGAGGATCATGTCGTTTGCCACGCACGAGGAGCGTCTCGCCGAGATCAGGGCCGACAACGAAAAGCCGGAGGAAGAGCGCTTCTACGGTAAGGACCGCGCCTCGAAGTGGCGCACGTCTCTGCCGCTGAAGCTCGAGTGGCGCACTACCGACGGAGAGACCGGTCCCTGGAAGATCATGATCGGAACCTCTCCCGACCTTGCCGGTGCATCCGAGACATGGATCAATTCGCAAGCGGCCCTCAAGATGACTCTGACCGAGAAGAGCCAGACAGGCGAGAAGGTCGAAGGCGAGACCCACGTCTACACCTACGACATGCCTCGGGCAAATCTCGAAGTCGGGCGCATCTACTACTGGAAGATCTGGAGCAACGTCGCCTGCAAGAAATTCCCTCATGGCTGCACAATGTACGCCAAGTGTCCATTCTGCGGCGGACGCCAGGCCGTCGCGTCGGACGTCGCCTCTTTCGTGACCGAGGACCTGCCGCCGCGCTGGATCAAGCTCGAAGGAAACGTCAAGAACGTCCGCGACATCGGCGGATGGAAGGGCCTTGACGGGCGTCGCATACGGCAGGGAATGGTATTTCGCGGACAGGGCCTCAACAATGGCAGCGCGACAGGCGAAAAGCCGGGTGCGTCGCGGATGATGGTCGAGGACGTGAAGTATCTGAGGGACGTGCTCGGCATAAAGACGGTTCTCGATCTCCGCACCGACCTTGAGGCCGGCGGAATGACCGAGTCTCCGCTCGGAGCCAGCGTAAGTCTCGTCCACAGAGCTTCGCCGGCGTATGAGGGGCTGTTCGTCGTCGACGAAAAGTCTGACAGCTTCAACAGGCATCTGTGCGCGGACGGCAAGAAGGCCATGGCGGAGAACTTCCGATTGTTCTGCGACAGGGCGAACTATCCGATATACTTCCACTGCGCAGGCGGCGCGGATCGCACCGGCTCCCTTGCGTACATCCTTGAGGGCGCGCTGGGCGTTTCCCAGCATGATGCGGATGTGGACTGGGAGACGACCTTCTACCCGGGCATCAATGAAGTCGGCTCGACGAAGGACCAGTGGAGAAGCAGACAGCATTTCGTGGACGGCCTTGCAGCGTACGGCGACGCCGACACGCCTTTTACGAAGCGTGTCGAGCTGTATCTTGCCGACTGCGGCGTCACTCAGGACGAGATCAGCCGCTTCCGTTCGATAATGCTCGAGCCTGCCGCGGCAGGCGTAGATTGAGGGCTGGAGCCTTCGGACACGGGCGCGGGCGCGATTTTGTCGCAGACGCGCCTAAAGTCGAAGGAATCTCTGAGCCCGCCGCGCCCGATTCCGGCGTCAAGAGCGACTGCGCCTACTTGCGGCTCACTGGGCCGGATGCTCCTGCATCTCGGCAATAAACGTTTTCACATCGTCGCTGAATCCTTCGAGGTCTGACATCGTGATGGCTTTCTCGTTAAGAAGGTTCAGCAAGTTGAAGACCATCATTGAGCGTCTCATTTCCGCCTGGACGCCGACATGGCGGATGTCCCTCTTCAGCCGCCTCTCCAGCTTCCAGAACCTAGTCCCGGAATCGCCATCACCGGCAATTATTGCGGCATAGTCGTCGAGAAGCGACTGCATATGGCGCAGCTGCCATTCGGGGAGCAGCTTGCGAAACAATTTCCAGTCTCTTTCATTTACTTTGTTTATCATGGTGTTGTACCTATACATTGGATATATCCGGCAGGAAGTGTTCACGCCTATGCGCGCCGCCCGTGCAGCCTCTGCGTGGGATTGCCCTACTTCGCCGCCATCCTTTCGTCGGCAAAGGCTTCCAGCGCGGAGACGCTGGACTTGATTGACGAACCGCCGAACGCCTTGGGCGGCAGCACCTTCGCCGCGTTGCCGACGACTTCGGCGAACTCCTTGCCGACTCGCTGCATTCCGCCGCCGCCGTTCGTCTGGAAGAGGCATGTCGTCTTGCCCTTGAGCGCGTCTTTGCTCTGCGTCACCCAGGTGCGCACAGGCGGCGCCATCGTTCCCCACCAGTTGGGCGTGCCGACAAACACCATGTCGTATTTCGCGAGGTCGAGTCCCTCGATTGCCTTGATGGGACGCAGCGTCTTGCCCTGGCACTCCGGCTTCGCCTCGTCGCAGCACTTCTGGAAGTCGCCGTTGTAGGACGTCTCGGCCTTGATCTCGAAAATGTCGGCTCCGGCCTTCTTCGCGATTGTCTCGGCGGCAAAGCGCGTGTTGCCACTCCACGAATAGTAGACGACTGCTGCTTTCATCCTCTTCTCTCCTTCGGCTGCTGATGCAAGGCGAGGCATGGCCGCCGCAAACACGACGGCAAGCCCTCCCTTGGCGAATTGCCTTCTGTTCATGTCTTACTCCTTTTTTGTCAGAGTCCCAGTCGGGATTTGAGCGCCTTGACCATTTCGGCCGGGTCGTCGACGCCGTCGACGGTCAGCTCCATCGGGCAGCCGCCGGTCAGGTCGCTGTTGAGGATCTTCGGAACGGTCTTCTCGGCGCTCGCCTCCACGCCATGCGCCTTCAGGAGCGAAAGCGCGTCCGCGCCCATAAGAAGGGCATGGACCTTCTTAGCCTTGCCGACTATGCAGATCGCGGCGGCGGCGCGCCCGATCACCTTGTCGACTACAAGCGCGTGGGCGAGCGAACGCCTGTCCAGCAGCTCGAACAGAGGCATCAGTCCCTTGCCGGACGCCTTGCCGACGATCACGCCGTCTCGCGCCGCAACGCACGACGCCTCGCCTCTGGTTACAAGCGAAGCCATTTCCGCCGCAAGTTCCTTCTCGTCGAAGGGACGCACAATGCGCTGCCGCTCAAATCCCTTCACGAATATCGCTGGCATCGGGCGCGCCGGACAGACGTGCTCGCACGCGCCGCATCCGATGCAGGCCCCTTTGTCCACGACGGGGAATCCCTCGACGATGTGTATTGCGCCGACAGGGCACTTGCGCGAGCATGCGGTGCAGTTGACTCCTTCCGTCTCGCGTATGCAGAGGTCTTTCCTCCAAATCGCGTGGCCCGCGTGGATGTTCTTTCTCGCTACGCCGTCCAGTGGACGGATCGCGCCGGCAGGACACACCTTTGCGCACTGCTGGGCGCATCCTGCGAGGCAGTATCCATGGCGGAAATCCATCTCCGGCTGCCCGAAGCGCGCCAGAGACGTCGATGCCCTGAGGCATCCGCCACGGCAGTTCGCAATGCACAGGCCGCATGCAACGCACTTGACGTTGAACTCCACGCGGTCAACGGATCCAGGCGGAAGAACAGCGGCCGGACGATCCGGCACGCCCGGCAGAGAGACCGCGGCGTATCCGCCGTCAGTCGTCTTGTCGACTGCCTCGGCCGCCGCCAGCACGGCGACTCCCTTGATCGTTTCGCGTCGCGTCGCGCTCGCCCTGTCCGTTCTGTCCGCACCGTCTGTTCCGTTAGTCGATCGCCTGCCGCCGCCCGCTTCGAAGCACGCCTTGCAGTTCGCGCAGCCGGGGCCTATCTTGTGGACGCACACGCTCTTCTTCGAAAGGACGCTGAAAAGCGTTCCGACCGGGCATATCCAGTTGCACCAGATGCGCCCCTTGCCGAACGCCGCGAGGACGACGACCGCCGCGAAAATCGCGACGCCAGGCGCAAAGAGCGTAAGCGCCTTGCCGTAGACGGAATATGGCGTAAGGAGCCAGCCTATGGCGCCGAAGCCCGCGGCAATCAGCGCGACCGACACTGCGAGAACGGTCCAGCGGACGGTCTGCTGCGCTTTCGTCTCGGGCAGTCGCGTGCAGACGCGGCGGACCTTCGTCCTTGGATGGAATATCCAGTTGACTATCGACTGGATCGTCCCAAGCGGACAGAAACACTCGCAGAAGAGTCGTCCTGCGAGCGGCGTCAGCAGCAGAACGACAAGGAACGCGACCGTCGCCGCTGGCTGGATGCGGCATGCGGGCGACGTGGGCGCGCCGAAGAACGCGGCCGTCACTGCGGCGAGCATCGCGGCAGCCGCGAGCGCTTTCAGGATTCTCTTCGCCTTCATCTAGCGGCCTCCTCGTTCTTGAGCGCGTCGATCCATGCGTCGATCGCGGCAAGTTCCTTGGGTATGTCGATGGACTGCGGGCAATGGGGAATGCATCTGCCGCATCCGGTGCAGTGGTCTGCATGCCGCAGTTCCTCGGGAATCGCCCTGTCGTACATCCTGAGGACCTCGCGTGCCGAAGGCGCCGTCTTCGCCGTCAGCAGCTGGTTCCGGAAAGTCAGGATCGCGGGGATGTCGAGTCCGTAGGGACACGGCATGCAGTACTTGCAGTCGTTGCACGGAATCGTGTTGAGCTTGAGAAGCGCCTGCGCGGCGCGTTCGAGCGCGGCGAGCTCCTCTTCCGAGCACGGCTTCAGCGGCGACAGCGTCTCGACGTTCTCCTCTATATGCTCGGTGCGCGTCATGCCGGAGAGGATTGTCAGGACGTTCGGATGCGTTCCGCAGAAGCGAAGCGCCCACTTGGCGAGCGACGCCTCAGGGTCGAGCGGCGTCAGCTCCTTCGCAAGCGCGTAGTTGTATCGCGCGAGGCGTCCGCCGAGAAGGGGCTCCATGATGACAACGGGTATCTTCAGCGCAGTCAGGCGCTCGTAGAGGTACTTCGCGTCAAGGTTGCGGTCGTTCACCTCCTTGGCGTGGTGCCAGTCCACGTAGTTCATCTGTATCTGGCAGAAGTCCCATTTGTATTTGTCGTGGTGGTCTAGGCACCATTCGAACGCCTTTGGGTCGCCATGGTAGGAGAAACCCAGGTTCTTGATGCGGCCCGAGGCGCGAAGTTCGACGCACCAGTCGAGGGCGCCGTTTTCAAGGTAGCGTTTGGAGAATGTCTCGAAGCCGCCATTGCCGATGGCGTGGAGGAGGTAGTTGTCGATGTAGTCTGTGCGCAGGCAATTCAGCGAGTTCTCGAACATCTCCTTGCACTTTTCGAGAGGATACTGCTGCGGCGCGAAGTTGGAGAGCTTCGTGGCGATGAGATAGTCTCCCCGCGCATAGCCGCTCGTAGCAAGTGCCTGGCCCATGCAGGCCTCCGATTCGCCGCGGCAATAGGCCGGCGACGTGTCGAAATAGTTCACTCCGTGGTCGAGCAGATACTTGACCTGGGCGTTCAGCATCTTCTGGTCGATGCCGGATGAGGAATACCCCTCTTTCGCCCATCCATTGGCGTGTCCGCCGTCTACGGTGGGAAGCCTCATCGCTCCGTAGCCGAGCAGCGACACCTGCCTGCCGCGCGGACTTCTGCGGAGCGTCATGGATCCGCTCCCCGTGCGCGCGCTTCCCAAGTCCGCCGCCGCGGCAGCGCCAATGCCGGCGAACGACGATGCCAGAAAGCCGCGTCGCGAGATGTCCTGTGCCTTCATGGTCTGAATCATTCCCTTTCTGCGTCCAATGGGTTTCCGATGCGCGGTTTAGCTTCTCCTCCGGCTGCCGGTGTCGACGGCCAGGCTCCGCAGTCAGGAGCGGTGCTCTGCTGAGTGTTCGTATTATACCAAATTTTTCGTCGTCTTTTGCCTTTCGCGTCGTCTTGCGCCATGCTTCAGGCAAGGTTCGTCAAATATGACGTGCACCCTGTAGCTGACTGCGGTTCTGCGGTCTTTCCGAGGCTTCTGCGCTTCTGCCGGAACTTTTGATATACTATGGCGCAGATATGGTAGAGAGAATGACGGCGGCCGCGTTTTCCCCTGGCCTTCCCTCAGATCGACTGCTGGTCCTTCACGACCGCGCCGACCTGGTCGATGGCCTCCATGTTGCGTTTTCCCCATTCCGGCAGCGTGAAGTACCACGGCGCCGTCATGAAACCCTTCAGCCTTTCGGGCGAACACACCTTGCGGCAGTGTTCGACGGTCTTTGCGAAGTTGTCGTCGCAGCTCCAGTTGGAGCCGGTCGGAATCTGCTCGAAGCCCGCCTTGTCCAGCTCTTCGTACATCCTCACGGCGACTGCGTCGCCGTGCTTTCCCGCCGCCTTGAGCTTCTCGACGCCGAACTCGCTTTCGTAATACCAGTTGGACTGCATGACGCTTTTCGGGCAGCGGGCCAGATAGTGCGGGTGCTTCCACGAATAGTCGCTCCACGCCCACGGGCGCATTCCCGCCTTCTCGGTCTCCCCGACGAACCAGAGGAAGTCGTGCCACCAGAGTTCGCCGTGCCTGACGACGCAGTACTCGTGGCGCTTCTGTAGCTCTTCGGTCTCCTCGTCGTAGCCGAGATGCAGAAAGCGCGGATGGTCGAATATCTCCGCGACGTCGCGTATGAGGTCCGAGCACGTCTTGTAGTACGGCGCGGTCGAAACCATGCGGTGGTATTCCTTCAGCCATGCGTCGTGCGTGGTCGAGAAGTTCATCTTCGGAATCGGCTCCAGCCCCATCGCGCGGAGACGGGACAGCTCCTTGCGGAAGCGGTCGACGTCCCAGCTGCCCTCCACCGCGAGCTCTGGATGGCTCGGGTACCTGACAGCCTCGCCAAGGTCGATGACGACCATGTTCATGCCGACTTCCGCCATGCGCCCCGTAAGCGCGCGCCAGACTCCTTCGTCGAAGCGTATGTGGTCCGCCGCGCACAGGAGCTTTACCTGCTCGCCCTTGAAGGGACCCCAGCTCTGCCGCGTGACGACATGGTCGCACCACATGTTCGTGCCCATGTGCAGAAGCGCCGCCCAGACGAGACCGTCGGAAGGCTTCGCCGCCGCCCTGCCGCCAAACGCCGCGGCCGCTGCCGCCGCACAGATGAAATCGCGTCTCGTCGTCATAGTGCGACCTCCACTGACACGGGGAAGTGGTCGGACGGCGACTTCCCGCCTGGCAGGTCGTCGTGCGTCTTGTGGGAAAGCACGCGCACGGGACCGGACACGAAGATGTAGTCTATGAGGAAGTGCGCCTTCGGCTTCCAGTTAGTGAACGTTTCCACCGGCCCTTCGTGAGGCGTTTCGGAAACCGCCGCCGCGTCCTTCATCGACCTTTCCGCGATTCCGACGGCGTTGTCGTCCGACGGAGCGCAGTTGAAGTCCCCGAGCAGAAACGCCGGCGTTCCGTCGGCCGTGGCCGACTTGATCCGGGAGACGATGAGCTTCATTCCGTTTCGCCGCGCCTCTTCGCTCATGTGGTCCAGATGCGTGTTGAAGACGAGGAGCCTCGCGCCGTCGCCTCTTCTCCTCAGCTTCGCCCACACGCATGTGCGCGGACAGTCCGTCGACCAGGACCTCGACCCGGGAACGTCTGGCGTCTCGGAAAGCTGGAACGTTCCGCTTTCGAGGCACTCGAACCTGTTTGTGTTGAACAGAAGGTAGATGCCCTCCGTGTCGTACTTGCTGTCGAAGGTGCGGCGGCGTCCTATCGCGACATAGCCTTTCGGCCCTAGCCTGCGGCGCAGGTCGAAGACCTGGTTCGTCTTGAGCTCCTGGGCGCCGATGATGTCGAACCCGTTCTTCCCGACGATCTTCACGACAAGAGGCAGCCTGTTGGTCCAGGCGTGCTCCCCCTTGTCGCAGTCGGTGCGCATGTTGAACGTCGCGATGCGGAACGTGCGCGGCGAAACGTCCGCCGCGGTGTCGGAATGGTGGCAGCCGCATGCAGCGGCCGTCAGCGCCATCAGCGCCGATATGGCAATGATTCTCTTCATATGCTACTTTATCAGTATGGACATGCCGCGCTGGCGGAACTTGACGTCGACAGGCGCGCTCGGCTCGCTTTCGCGCGTCGCGCCGTTGAGGTCTTCGAAAACCGCAACGGCCTGGTAGTAGCGCACCCTGGAGCCTGCCGCCAGCACAGTGCCGCCGCGCATCCAGGCCACGGAGAGCGCTCCGTCCGTGCCGCCTTCAATCGGCTCTCCGTCGCGAAGCCAGCGGTACGATGCCGCGCCCGGAGCGTATGCCGTGAGCGTTGTCGTCTCGTAATGGCTGATCGTGGCGTTGTAGTTGGGGTTTACATACGCCTTTAGCTGTCCGTAGTCCTGCCCCTTGCCGCCGAACGTGAACGACGTGCCGTTGGAAATGATCTCGCCCGTCACAGTGTCGTAGAAGCCGACCACGCCGCCCCTGCTGTACGGCAGGAACTCGTGGACGAGCGCGTCCGACTCGTAGATGCGGACGCTGTAGATGCGCTCCGTGGCGTATGCGCCGCCACGCCCGAACAGCGGCAGCGAGCCATCCGCCTTCTGCCCGGCGTATGAGTTCGTAGTCGTCTTGCTCCAGTTCGTCGTGCAGCCGGTGACAAGCCCAGCCCATCCGTGGTTCATGTCGATAATGGCAGTATGGCGGACGGTGTCGGCTGTGTGCGTCGTGTAGATCTGGCCAAAGGGTGTCACCATCGAATAATGGGATTGGCCGTCAATGTACATGTATGTCTTGAAATTCTCGCCCGAGTCTGTTCCGAAAAGCCGCTGCTGCGTGGCGGTGGAAATCAGCGAGAAATCGACTTCAAGGCGCGAACTGCCGTTCATCTTGTAGCCGGTGCTCATGTTCGCCGTTCCTGCGGACTGGACGTATGCGTCATCGACGATGGCTCCGCCGTAGGCGAGCGCGCTCGTGGTGTCGCCGGAGCCGCGGCTGGCGGAGATGAACGCGCCCGTAATGCTGTCGCGGAGGCCGGGCGTCCCGTTGTTGACGTAGGGTTCAAAGTCGCGCTTGAGTGCGCCATCCTCCCAAATCTTGCAGCCGTATATTTTGATTGCCGCGAAGTCGCTGTTGTTCGCCCAGTTGGAGGCGAGTCTCAACGAATAACTGTGGGATATCGACGAAGACTGCGTGAATGTGACGAGCTGGTTGGTGTAGCCGGATGTGACGACGGCGGCTTGTCCCCGATTGTCAAGGTAGAAGGTGCGCCGGACGTCCTTGTCGTCGTAGAGCGTCTCCTTGAAGGCATTGGTGAAGACATTCTTATATGTGCCGGCCACCTGATAGCGGAGTCCGTTGTTTCCGTTCAGGTTGAAATCGAAGATGTTTCCAGACCCTTCCTGGAAAAGACGCCAGATTGCAGAGCCGAGGTTCCTGTTCACCGTAAGGGCGCAGTCTAGCGCGACCGCCGACTTGTCGGTCGTCTTGTATCCCGTGTCGAAATAGAGCTTGCCGCCATCGGCATTGGCTGCCGTGGAGACGTAGGCGTCGTCGGCGAAGGTCTGGACATCGCCGCCCGCCGTGAATGCAGCAGCGTTCTCGCCGATGATGAAGCCGCCGTTCACGAGATCCTTGAAGCAGGCGACGCCGTCCTTCAGGCACGGCACGAAGTCGCGGACAAGCACGTCGCTTTCGTAGATTTTCACGCCGTAGATACGGGCCTTGGCCAGAGTGCCGAACTTCGTCGCCTGCGCGTTACCCCAGCGGCCGAAAAGGGAAAGGGGCATGTCGGCTTCCCGCCCGCTGAACGAGACCGACGAGGTGCCCGACCAATTGGTAACGCCTCCCGTGCTGAAATACAGCCCCGGATCGTTTAAGTCGAATACGACCGTATGGCGTAGCGTGTCCGCCTGGTAGGTCGTATATTTGCTCATGCCATTGGGCCCCACAATCGACGTCAGATGCAAATTGCCGTCGATGTAGAAGTAAGTCTTCAGGGATGTCTCGACTGCATCGTCCCCGAATATGCGCCACTGGGCGCAGCCGCTCGTGGTTGTCAGCGCGAAGTCGACTTCAAGCCGCGACTTTCCGTTCATGCGGTAGCCGGTGGAGATGCCGCTTGTGCCGTCCGACTCGACGTACGGATCGTCCCCGTACGTGGCATTGGCGGCAAGCATGGTCATTGCGAGCGTGGAGATGCCCCTGGCCGCCTTGCGGAAGAGGCCTCCGAGTATTGTGTTGTTCATTGCTTTCCTTTCTTTGCCTGGTTCTTGAGGTCCGGAGATTCCAGATTCGGCGAGGCCGTCTGCCTGATACGCGGCAGCGTCGGGTTCCGCGGCGGAAGGGCCGGATGCGGAGACGGAGGCGGGCGTCGGCCCGTCCCCGTACTGTCCGTCGTCGGCATCCGGCATGACGGACACAATTGCCGTGGCGACCGCCGTCAGAAAGAGGCTTGCCGCGATCAGCACCATGCCCGTCTTTTTGAGCCGCGCGCCGAGTCTTGCGCCCAGCGCGAGGCGCGCATAGTGCAGCCGCGACTTGACGGTGCCCACCGGCAGCGCGAGGAACTTGGCGATCTTGACGGTCGACATGTCCATGAAATAGTGCAGAATCAGCACTTCCCGCATGCTTTCGGGCATGCTCTTCAGGGCCTGCCGGACAAAGCCGCCGTCAATCTCCGAAACCAGGCTTTCCGGGCCGGCGGGCTCGGTAAACGACTCCATTTCCGCCGCGCCCCCGGCAGCAAAGGTGCCGCTTACGACCTTTTTGCGGGTGGAATCGCGATAGGTGTTCACCAGAATCACGCATAGCCAGCTGTAAAGCGAATCATGGTTCTGGAAGGTGTCTATCTTGCTGATTGCGCGTTCGACGGCGCGGAAAACGAGGTCTTCCGCCTCAGACGAGTCGCGGCAGAGCGTAAGCGCCACCGAGTATAGCCCTGACTTGTACTCCGACAGGAGCAAGGCCGCGCCGTTGTCGCGGTCATGCAGTATCTTGTGCGCTATGTCGTTTTCCAACGAATCTCCTTGAAACAAACCTTACCCTTCACTAGTTAAGACGCGGTTCGACGGCAA
Source organism: Verrucomicrobiota bacterium (assembly GCA_016288465.1). Taxonomy (GTDB): domain Bacteria; phylum Verrucomicrobiota; class Kiritimatiellia; order RFP12; family UBA1067; genus UBA1067. The sequence continues at coordinate 14,828 of JAEEZC010000312.1, forward strand.
ATGGTTCAATCATTCTACCAAAAAAGGGAGGACTAGTGCAGAATGTCGGACGTCGCAAGCCGGTCTTCAGCCGCAAAATGCGCAGAAATCGCGGTAAATCCAGTTGTTATCGCCTGTTTGAGATGAAGTATTTGCCGGTTGATGAAAGATGCTTTGCTGGTTGATGAAATTTCCAACGTAGGTTTTGGAAATTTCCAACGTAGGTTTTGGAAATTTCCAACGTATGTTTTCGCCGCCGCCTCAGCAGCCGATTCCGCGCCTTGTCCCGCATGACCACAGCGCCCGTCAATCGCTGCTCAGGCAATCTCTCGGCCTTTTAGCCGATTCCAGCGCGCTTTCACGTGATGGCGAGTGTAGGGGGCGACAGTTGCACGAGAGACACTTCGCGGGACCGACGTGTTTTTGCCGACCAACGGTAATAGGCGCGTGC
>JAEEZC010000039.1 GCA_016288465.1 Verrucomicrobiota bacterium
CCGACGCCCGAGGAAGTCGTCGAGTTCGCGACCAAGACCGGCTGCGACTCGCTCGCGATCTCCATCGGCACTTCGCATGGCGCCTACAAGTTCAAGCCCGAGCAGTGCACGCGCGATCCCAAGACCGGCAAGCTCGTTCCGCCGCCCCTGGCGTTCGACGTCCTCAAGGCCGTCGAGAAGCAGCTTCCCGGCTTCCCGATCGTCCTGCACGGGTCGTCTTCGGTCCCGCAGGAGCATGTCGACACGATCAACAAGTTCGGCGGCAAGCTTCCCGACGCGGTCGGCATTCCCGAGGAGCAGCTGCGCAAGGCGGCGAAGAGCGCCGTTTGCAAGATCAACATCGACAGCGACTCGCGTCTCGCCATGACCGCGGCGATCCGCAAGCACTTCGCCGAGCATCCGGAGCACTTCGATCCGCGTCAGTACCTCACGCCCGCGCGTGACGCGATGAAGGAGCTCTACGTCCACAAGATCGTCAAGGTCCTCGGCTCCAACGACAAGCTCTGAGCGTTCAGGCTGACGGGGGCGCGTGGGCATCCACGCGCCTCTCTTGTCGGCCGCCGCCATTTGCAGTTGAGGTAATCCGAACCTGGAAGGATAGATAAGAGAAATGACCGAGAAGAAGAAGTCCGCCTATGCACAGTCGGGTGTTGACATCGATGTGAAGATGAACGCCGTCGGCTCCATAAGGCAGATGGTGGCGGAAACCAAGACACAAAGCGTAATCGGTGGCATTGGCGCTTTCGGGGGCCTTCACAAGGTGCCCGCCGGCAAGGACCAGATTCTTGTCGCGTCCACCGACGGCGTCGGCACGAAGCTCAAGGTGGCTGCGATGATGAAGAAGCACGACACCGTCGGGCAGGACATCGTCAACCACTGCGTAAACGACATTCTTGTGCAGGGCGCGAAGCCCCTGTTCTTCATGGACTATCTTGGCACAGCCAAGGTCGACCCCGCCGTGTTCAGGAGCGTCGTGTCCGGCATCTGCAAGGCGTGCAAGGAGAACCACATGGCGCTTCTCGGCGGCGAGACGGCTGAGATGCCCGGGCTGTATCCGCTTGGCGAGTACGACCTCGTCGGCACGATAGTCGGCAGCGTCTCGCGCACCGATCTCATCACTGGCAAGTCCATCCGCGCCGGAGACGTCATCATCGGCTTTCCGTCCGGCGGCCTCCAGACCAACGGCTTTTCGCTTGCCCGTCGCGTGATCTTCGATGTCTGCCAGTATTCGTGGAAGGACAAGCTTCCCGGCACCGACCAGACTTTCGGCGACGCGCTTCTGGCTGTCCACAAGAGCTTTCTCAGGCCTGTGTCGGCGCTCATGGCCGGCGTCAAGATCAACGGCATGGCGCACATCACGGGCGGCGGCTTCCCCGACAATCTTCCCAGAGTGCTGCCGAAGGCGGCGAATGCGGAGATTGACCGCGCGAGCTGGACTGTTCCGACCATATTCAAGTTCATACAGAACCAAGGCAAGGTCGATCGCGACGAGATGTACCGCGTGTTCAACATGGGCATCGGGTTTGTCGTGATTGTCGCGAAGAAGGACCTCAAGAAGGCCACGAACATACTTCGCGCGGCGCACCAGCCGTACAATGTCATCGGCGTGATCCGCAAGGGCTCTGGCATAGTCACCTACAAGAACTGAGCGAAGCTGCGAGAGCTTGATTCGCCCGTTCGCCCGGCCGCTTCGGTCGGGCGCGCTTTTTATAGGACTCCCCTTGCCGCGTCGCATGAAGCCGCCTCCTGCGAGCGGACTTCGCGATGCCGTGGCGCCAGTGCGCAGTCATAGCCGCGGCCTATCGGCGAATCACGGGGCTTTCTATTGGCGCTGACGCGGCGTTTCGTGGTATAATATGCGCCCAAAAGGCTGCCATGAAGAAAATTGACGCACATTCGCATATCGGGAACTTCGGATCGTGGGCGCGGTTCGACTTCGACCCTGCTCGTCTCAAGGAGCAGATGGCCGAGTTCGACATCGAGAAGACGCTTCTCGCGGGCGCGGGGTTCCACGACAACCGCTCTGTCATAGACGCCTTCCAGAAGGCGCCCGACCTTATCGTGCCCGTCGCCTGGGTCAAGCCCGGCGGCGCCGCGGAACTCGCCGAGATCCGCCGGCTTGTCGAGCGCGACGGGTTCCGCGCCGTCAAGCTGCATCCGCTCTTCGACGCGTACTGCGCCGACGACACTTTCGTCGACCCTGTCCTTGACCTTGCGGAGGAGCTGAACATCCCCGTCTTCATTCATAGCGGACATCCCCCGTTCTCCCTGCCATGGCAGATTGGGTGGCTCGTCGAGCGGCATCCGAACGTCAAGGTCGTGATGCTGCACATGGGCCATGCGCACGGCGTGTATGTCGACGCGGCGCTCAAGACCGCGCGGCGCTATCCGAACGTCTATCTCGAAACGTCCGGCTCGCCTATGAGCGTGAAGATCCGCGAGGCGTACGACACCGTCGGTTCGGACCGCGTTCTCTTCGGCATCGACTCGCCGTTCCACGAACCTAGCGTCGAAATCGAGAAGATCCGCGCAACGCACCTTTCCGAGGACGCGCTTCGCCGAATCTACCACGACAACGCGGCAAAGCTGCTCGGACTATGATGGCGGAGGGAATTGACAGAGGCGAGGCGCTGGCGCTCCTGAGGCCGGATCGCAGAAGCGAGCTTCGCCAGAGGGCTCACGAGACGACCGAGAGGTGCGTTGAGAAGCGGTTTGACTTCTGTTCCATAATCAACGCGCGTTCGGGGCGATGTACCGAGAACTGCAAGTGGTGCGCGCAGTCCGCTCACTGGAAGACCGGCTGCGAGACGTACGGCTGGGTCGGAACCGAGGCGTGCGTCAAGGCGGCGAAGGACGCCGCGGCGAACGGTGCTGACAGAATCGGCATCGTGACGTCGGGCCGCGGCCTCTCCAGAGAGGATGTCGAAGACGTCTGCGCGGCGTTGAGGGCGATGCGCGAGGCGGAGCCGGAGATCGGGCTTTGCGCGTCGCTCGGGCTTCTCTCCGAAGACGATCTCGCAAAGCTCAAGGCGGCGGGGCTCCAGCGAGTCCACTGCAATCTCGAGACGGCTCCGTCGCTCTTTTCGTCGCTCTGCACTACGCATACGACGGCCGACAAGCTCGCGACGCTGCGCGCCGCGAAGAAGCTGGGCTTCCAGATCTGCTGCGGCGGCATCATCGGAATGGGCGAGACGGACGAGCAGCTTGTCGAGTTCGCGTTTGCGCTCAAGGAGGTCGAGCCCGACTCGATTCCCGTCAACGTGCTGCATCCGATCGACGGAACGCCGCTTTCGAACCGCGGCATCCTTGATCCCGAGCGCGTGGTCGACTCCGTCGCGCTTCTGAGGCTCGTCAACCCGTCGACGCCTCTCCGCTTCGCCGGCGGACGCCGTGACATGAGCGACGAGACGGCTGCGAAGTGCATATACGTCGGGATGTCGGCCGGCATTGCAGGGCCGCTTCTCACGACACCTGGCGCCGACTATGACGACGACAGGTCCCTCGCCGTTCGCGCAGGCTATGCCGTCGGTGCGCGTCGCCAGTCCCTCGGCTAGGACAAGGCGAATCATTACAGTATTACGCGGCATTGTCACATTCCTTTACATAGCGTGTAAAGGAATATGACAGAAATTGGTCGTTTCGCCCTTGGCACGGGTTGTGCAATTGGGTTTCCATCATGAAACTCATAATTGCATACATCCAGCCCGAGAGGCTGAACGCCGTCAAGCAGGCACTCTTCGCCCGCGACATATACAAGATGTCCGTCACGAATGCACTTGGGTGCGGGCGTCAGGGCGGCTACATACATATGTATCGCGGCGCAACAGAGGAGGTCACGCTCCACAAGAAGATGCGTCTTGCGATAGCCGTCAACGACGACTACATCCAGAAGACGGTCGACGCAATCGTCGAAGGCGCCCGCACGGGCGACATCGGCGACGGCAAGATATTCGTCCTGCCAATGGACGAATGCGTCCGAATACGAACTGGGGAACGAGGTCCGGACGCGATAGGATAGCGAACACACAAAAGGAGCATCAAAATGGAACCTGAAATAACCTCTGCAGCCGTTCAGACCAACCTGAACGTCGTATGGACTCTCATAGCCGGCATACTCGTGTTCACGATGCAGGCCGGATTCGCGCTCGTGGAGACGGGCTTCACCCGCGCCAAGAACGCGGCGAACATAATGATGAAGAACCTCATGGACTTCGCGGCCGGTTCGCTCGCGTTCTACGTGCTGGGCGCGGCGCTCATGTTCGGCGCGTCGAAGGCGGCAGGCTGGCTTGGCTGGGGCGGGCTCGGAATGCCGTCGCTTGCGACTGGCGAAGGCGTCTGGGACTGGACGTTCCTGTTCTTCCAGACGATGTTCGCCGCCACTGCCGCGACGATCGTCTCTGGCGCGGTCGCCGAGCGAATCGAGTTCAAGAGCTATCTCATCTACTCGATTCTGGTCTCTGCGGTCGTGTACCCGATAAGCGGGCACTGGATGTGGGGCGGCCTCGCGGGCGCACAGTCCGCAGGCTGGCTTGAGGGCCTTGGCTTCCACGACTTCGCAGGCTCGACGGTCGTCCACTCCGTCGGCGGCTGGATCGCGCTCGCCGGCGCCATCGCGCTCGGTCCTCGCATCGGCAAGTACCGTCCCGACGGCTCCGCCAACCCGATTCCCGGCCATGCGCTCGTCCTCGGCACGCTCGGCGTGTTCCTCCTCTGGATCGGCTGGTTCGGCTTCAACCCCGGCAGCTACACCGCAGGCGTCTGCTCGATCGGCCGCGTCGCCATGACCACCAACCTCGCCGCCTGCGCCGGCACAATCGCCGCGCTCGTGACCGCCTGGCTGATCATGGGCAAGCCCGATCTCACCATGGCGCTCAACGGCTCGCTCGCGGGCCTTGTCGCGATTACCGCTCCGTGCGACGTGGTGACGGCCAATGCGTCGGTGGTCATCGGGCTCGTCGCGGGCGTGCTCGTCGTCCTGTCGGTGTTCGCCCTCGACCGTCTCCACATCGACGACCCTGTCGGCGCTGTGTCGGTCCACTGCGTCAACGGCGTCTGGGGCACGCTCGCCGTCGGACTCTTCGCCGCACCTGTGTCGGCCGGATACGGCAACGAGATGGTCGGCCTCTTCTACGGCGGCGGACTCGGATTCCTCGGCGTGCAGGCTACCGGCGTCGTCTGCACCGCGGCCTGGGCGTTCGGCACGGGACTCGTCATCTTCTTCGCTCTGAAGAAGCTCGGTATCCTGCGCGTCAGCGCCAAGACCGAACTGAAGGGCCTCGACCTCGTCGAGCACGGACAGGACGCCTACGCCTCCTTCCAGTTCTTCTCGAACACCTAATGGTACAGTGTGCATCATCCGAAAACCATGAGTCAAGGTAATCCAATCATGAAAAGAGCAGTATTCGCAGTTGCCGTCGCCGCGTCCCTCGCGGCGGCGGCGGAAGAGACGGAGGGACTCGTCAAGGACGAGAAGGGCCCCGTCTCGGTCTCCGCATCGGTTGACGTGCTGAGCGACTATGTCTGGCGCGGCACCATCTGCAACGGGAATCCCGTCTGGCAGCCTGGCGCCACGCTTTCCTACGACGCCGGGGACTTCGGCTCGATATCGGCTGCGGTCTGGGGCAGCTTCGACGCGACCCACAGGCGCGGCACCGCCACCAGAAGCCGCCGCGCCTGCGGTTGCCAGGAGATCGACTACACCCTCTCGTACGCCAATTCGATAGGTCCGGTCGGCGTCGAGGCGGGACATGTCTGGTATGCGTTCCCGAACGGAAACGGCAGCGGCACCGAAGAGCTCTACGCGACCGTGTCGTACGAAAACCCGGTCGCGACGCCCTCGGCCTCCGCATACTGGGACTACTCCGACACCGCCGGCAACGACGTCTCGGCCGTCTACTTCTCGTTCGCTCTGTCGCGCGAGTTCTCGCTTACGGACGAGCTGACGGTCACGCCGTCCGCCTCGCTCGGCTTTGCCGACCACGCCTATACCGATTCGCGCGGAGGCGCCGAGCTCACCGACCAGACGATCGGCGTCTCGGCGGCATATGCCGTGACCGAGAACGTCTCGTTCGGCGCGCAGATCAACTATACGTGGACGCCTTCGCACACTCTTCGCAAGGAGGGCTACATGGGCGAGGGCGAGCATCAGCTTGTCTGGGGCGGCGTAAACGTCACACTGACGTTCTGACGCAGCGAGCAAAGCCGTGAAGGGCTTCTGCAAGATTGCGGCGGCGACGCCGCGGCTCCTTCTGGGGAATGCCGCGGCGAACGCCGTGGAGGCGGCGAGGCTCGCGCGCCTTGCCGCCTCTGGAGGAGCGGCGGTTGTCGCGTTTCCGGAGCTTTCGCTGACAGGCTACACCTGCGGCGACCTCTTCTTCAGGGAAGAGTCGCTTGACGCGGCCGAAAGGGCTCTTGCGGACTTCGCGCGCGCCACTGCGGACCTCCCGATCATCTCGATAGTCGGCTTCCCTGAAAGGTCCGGCTCGGCCGTCTACAACTCGGCCGCCGTCGTCTGCAGAGGAGAAGTCGCGGGCGTCGTCCGCAAGAGGAGCCTTCCGACGTATCGCGAGTACTACGAAGCGCGGCAGTTCACTCCCGCGCCGCGCGACGAGCAGCCAAAGGTCTTTGACGCCGGCGGGTTCCGCTTCTGCGTGGAGATATGCGAGGACCTCTGGACTCCAGTGCCGCCGAGTTCGCTCGCCGCGGCCAGCGGAATCGACGCCGTGTTCAACCTCTCCGCCAGCACGGACTATCTCGGCAAGGCCGACCGCCGGCGCGACATGGTGCGGCATCAGAGCCTGCGTCTCGGCTGCGCATACGCAATGTCCTGCGCGGGTGTCGGCGAGTCCAGCTCCGACGCCGTGTTCGGCGGCGATTCGATGATCGCAGTTTCAGGCGGAATCGCGTCCGAGAACGCGCTTTTCGCGAGGGATTCTTCAGTGGTCGAGGCAGTTGTGGACGTGGAGGCCCTTCGCTACAGAAGGCGAAGCTCTACGTCGTTAGCGTCCATTGAGGCGCCGGTGCAGACCGTTGCGATCGACGTGCGGCTTCCGGAGGCCGAGCCGACGCAAGTGTCGCGCTCCCCGTTCGTCGACAGCTTCGGCGAGAAGGGCTGGCATCGCGGCATTCTCTCAATTCAGGCGGCGGCGCTAGCCAGGCGCATGGAAAGCGCGCATTCAAAGAGGCTTGTCGTCGGCGTTTCCGGCGGTGCGGACTCGGCGCTTGCGCTGCTCGGGGCCGCCGCCGCGCTGGACAGGCTTCAGCTGCCGCGCTCGAACCTCCTGGCAGTCGTCATGCCGGCTTTCGGCTCGAGCGACGCCACCCAGAAGACCGCCGCCGCGCTCGGACGCGCAGTCGGCGCGAACTGCCGCGTAGTGGACATTCGAGAGGCGTGCCGCCGCCATCTCGCGGACATCGGGCACTCCGAGGACCTGCACGACATCGCCTACGAGAACGTCCAGGCCCGCATGCGCACGATGGTGCTCATGGACATTGCGAACATGGAGGGCGCTCTTGTCGTCGGCACGGGCGATCTTTCCGAGATAGCGCTCGGCTGGAACACGTACAACGGCGACCACATGAGCATGTACCAGCTTAACGCGTCTGTTCCGAAGACGATGGTCCTTGGAGCGCTGCGCCTGATTGCGGAGGAATCGGCAGAGCCGCTTCGCTCTCTTCTGGCCGGCATCGCGTCCGCTCCAATCACGCCTGAGCTCGTGCCAGGCGCCGCGGCGAACGACTCCGAGGCGCGGCTTGGACCGTACGAGCTGCACGACTTCTTCCTTTTCCATTATCTGGCGGACGGCGCCGACGCCGACAGGCTTCTTGCGCTTTCGCGCATCGCTTTCAGGGGCGCATACGACGACGAGACGATAGACCGCACCCTCAAGACGTTCCTGCGGCGCTTTAGGCAGTCGCAGTACAAGCGTAACTGCGTGCCTGACGGACCGAAGACCACGCTGTCGCTTTCGCCTCGCGCCGACTGGCGCATGCCAAGCGACGCCTCCATGTGAGCAAACGGGCTCTTCCGGAATGCAGGTGCCCATGGTTGTGCCATGTTGTCTGGCTCCGCCCGACATCTTGATGGTTTGTCTTCTCGCACAACCATCCCCAAGGCTGTTGTCGGGCTAGTTGCTCTGGGGAAGGGGTGACGGCTGTGTCATCATCTAGTGGTTTCCTGTTGACCAAAAACATAACTGCCCATATCCGGAAACGCATGTGTAGACAGCATGTATTTGGAAATTTGACAATTCCCCTGTTAGTTTTCGGATGCCACACTATGGTATAATGCGGGGCATGACAAAGACTGTTTCATTGATGATGTTCGGGGCATGCCTGCTTGTGGGATGCTCTTCCAGCCGTTTCTCCACAGCTCAGAACGATGAATTGTCTCTCCTGATGCCGAAGCCTCGCCACACGCTCCGCAAAGGAGGTGTCGCCGCGCAGGCAGATGCCGCTGTCACGGTGAAGCGCGGCGCAATCGACGGCGCGCCAGATGCCGTGCGCGATCAGGCGTACCGTCTTGAGGTGGCGGCAGATGGCGTCGTCATCACGGCCGGCGGCGAAGCGGGCGAGCGCTATGCGCGCGCCACGCTCGACCAGCTGCGCAAGCTCTCCGGAGGCAAGTCGCTTCCCGCATGCACGATAACCGACTGGCCTGCTCTACGCTGGCGCGGATTCATGAACGACTACGGGCGCAACTACCAGAGCATGAAATCCATCCGCGACACGCTCGACCTTATGGCGGCATACAAGCTCAATCTCTTCCACTGGCACCTCACCGACTACCACGGGTGGCGGCTCGAGTCGAAGAGATACCCGCAGCTGAACCGTCCACAGGCGATGAAACGCCACATCGGACAGTTCTACACTCAGAAGGATTTCGTGGATATCGTCCGATACGCCGCCGCGCGCGGCATCATGGTGATTCCGGAACTTGACGTGCCCGGACACTCCGAGGCGTTCAGACTCGGCATGGGCGTAGAGAAGATGCACACGCCAGGCGTGGACAAGACGATCTGCGACCTGATCGACGAACTCTGCTCGCTCCTTCCGGCAAGCGAAATGCCCTTCATCCACCTCGGCACCGACGAGGTGTGGTACGACTCCGAGAAGGTGCCGGACGAGTGGTACCAGCTCTGGGCGAATCAAGTGTGCAAGAACGGACGCACTGTCATCGGCTGGTGGCCCGGACATCCGCTTAAGCCCGGCGGCACTGCCGTTGCGATGGTATGGGGTCAGCGCGGCGAAGCCACCAACACTCCGTATGCATACTTCGACACAACCAAGAGCTACTACCTCAACCACATGGAGCCGGAGGAGATACTGCGCGGCGCCGCCTACCAGATGCCTTGCCGCTGGGGAGCGAACGACCCTCGCGCGCTCGGCGCTCTCATCAGCGTGTGGCACGACGACATCGCGCCCGAGACGATGGACGTATGGAACCATGTGGCGATCGTCCCCGGTATCGTCATGCTTGGCGAGGCGTTCTGGTGCGGACGCGACGTGAACCGTCCTGACCTATGGGCGCGCCCGCCTGAGGCGGCGGACCGCGACGCATGGCGGCAGATGCATCTTGAACGTCGCGTGCTCGCCCAGCGCGACCGCGTGCTCGGCCCTGACTTTCCATATCCGTTCCAGTACGTGAGGCAGACCGACATGCGCTGGCGCCTCACCGATGCGACGAGCGGAAAAGTGCTCGGCTCCGCTCTCGCTGGCGCCACAATGACCCCGCACCATTGGCTATTCTCGCGCGACGAAAACGAAAATCTGCTCACCAACCTCACTGGCTGCGTTGTAGCCGAAACCTGGATCAATAGCGAGACGCGTCAGGGTTGCGGCGCTTGGATCGGCTTCACCGGCTTCAGCCGCTCCAGCGGCCGCAAGAGCGACAAGCGGCTCCCCGACATCGGCGAATGGTCGCGCCACGGCGCAAAGGTCGAGATCAACGGCAAGTCCATTCCGCCGCCGAAGTGGGGCAACCCCGGCGCAAAGTGCACCAACGAGACGCCATTCACCAACGAGGAATACTATTTCCGCGATCCTACGCCGATCACGCTTGAAAAAGGCTGGAACCATGTGAAGCTCACCATCCCGAAGAACGATGCGCATGGACGCTGGACGGCAACCTTCGTGCCGCTTCTCGGCACAAGCGCACATCCGCGCGAAGTTCCGGGCCTCACCTATTCCGCTACGCCGCCGATTCGATAAGCTCCGCGCCCTTCCTGAATCCGGACGTGCTTACGCTTGACGACATAGCAGATCGGTAGGCGGCATATTCGGGGCAGTCGCAGGGGATGGCGAGATCGCATCTCATGGGATTCGAGAGCTTCATCCTCGATCAGCTCGCCAAGGGCTTCAGGCTGGACTTCGGCCTGGTGTCGTTCTATCCAAGGCTGTCGGGCGGACTCTCGAGCCGCGATGCCGATCCCGAGGCAGACCGCGCTCTTCGCGGGGATTGCCGTGATCGCGGCGAACTTATGGAACGTGTTCACGAGACTCGGCGACGACGGCACCACCGCGAGGCCGTCACCTCCCGTCCAATTCTCTAGTCGTGCGTCGCGTGGCTGTCGCGCCATGCGCGGCAGGGGATCGACACAATCTACACCGCCATGTGCGAAAGGGTCCGTGAAATCTACCGCGCCATCAGCGCTTTTCTGTCCAGGATCTCGGCTGCGTTGCTCGGCCCCTTGCGGCCCCTGCGGGGTTCGCTTCGCTCAGGCGACCTGATCGCTTCGCGACAGGCGAATGTTGAGCCTCGAAGAGCGTCTCCAGCGCATAATCGCGCACGCATTCCGCGAGTACGGCACGATCCGTCGGATGTTCCCTCCCGACATCGGCGGCCAGATGACCAAGCTGCTTGACTGAACCGGCAATCACACGGAACCATAGCATCTTCAACCCGCCAACTTTAGCTGACGGGCAGATGCACTATTGACTTCAACTGCGATTTTTAGGTTTACGTTGGAAATCGGATTTCGTAGGTTTTCGCCGCGTCCTCGGCAGATTCAGTTCCGTGCGCCGTCCGCGGCAGATGCTGCGCTCGGTTTCGCGAAGATGCTCCCGTGCGACTCGCCCCCTCGCGCATTCGCGCGCACGTACGCGCGAGGCGGGATTGTTGATAACTTCTCCCGTATCCCGCTGCTTTGTGCAGATACGGCTTTGCGATTCTCGCGGAGTGCGAATTTTTTTTTTCAGAAATCTTTCGATCCCCCCTTGCGCAGGCGGGGGAGTTTTTGATATACTACGCACTCGTTCGCCCCGCAAGGGCGCGGACGTTGATCTTTGAAAACCGGAAGATTGGAAACTAAAGAGAATTA
>JAEEZC010000313.1 GCA_016288465.1 Verrucomicrobiota bacterium
CGCGCGCAGGGCCAGCCGCTTTGTCGTGGCGGACTTCTCGGACGGCTACATGTGGCACCCGTTCTGCGTGTCGCTGCCGGCTGTCATACTGGGCGGCAATCTCATGTCCGCAGGCTGGAAGGCGGCGAAGATGGATCTTGAGAAGGAGCTGTGCTCTGTCATGGACCTTCCCGTCGGCGGCCTTCTCCAGAAGCTGGGCACGCTTTATCTGCGAGGAGGGGCGATGCGCGCGGATTCGTCGGAGTTCTTCAACATCCTTGCGGGAGACTGCGGCTATTCCCGGCATCCAGGAGTGACGCAGCACGTCCTTGACGAGATATCGGGCATCTGCCGCGGAGTGCGCATCGCCCTGGAGCGCTGGACGGACCGCAGCGACTGGGCCAAGGAGATTTCCTACGCGGCAAACCTTCTCGACTGCGCCTGCCATCGGCGCAACGAGGCGATGCTGCGTGATGTCCGCGACGAGCACGGGCGCATATGGCGCCTCCGCAGTGCGCCGGAGGGCAGGGTCGAGTCGTTGTCCAAGCTCCCCCGCTTCTGACGGCACGTGGACCTTTGTGTTCGGCGGATAGTTCATGGGCGGACGCCCTCGTCCGATGAAATATGCAATCGTCAGGCAAAAGTTTGCAATTGCATCTTCTTTAGGAATATGTCATAATTGCAAAACAAACCATGAAGTACTTTTGCCTGTGCATGTCGCCCGCGATCGACGCCCTAGTGCGTCTTGATCGTGCACCTGAGGGCGTAGGGGAGATATTCAAGGATGTCGCCGACGAGGAAAACGTCGGCGGAAAGGGCGTCAACGTCGCTCGCTGGCTGGCCCTTCGCGGTGCGGATGTCGTCTGCGGAGGACTGATAGGCGAAGACAATGCCGCTCTTTTCGAAAGGGAACTTGCCCGCTACGGAATAGGCGACAGGTTCCTGCGAGTGCCAGGATCTACTAGACGAAATGAGATGATAGCTTGGCCTGGTGGCGCGTTCAAAGTCAATCGCGCGGCGTTCCCCGGCCTGAACTGCGGCGACGACTTGCTTGGCCTTGTTCTCGAACGCCTTGGCGGCGGCGAAGGATTCGCCGGTTCCGTCGTGGTGATATCTGGTTCCCTGCCTGGGGCCTGTGGTGCGGGATTCTACGCCGAAGCGGTGCGCGAGCTCAAGTCAAGAGGCGCATTTGTAGTGCTAGACGCAAGCGGCGAGGCTCTTAGGCTGGGTGTTGCGGCGCATCCGGACGTGGTCAAGCCGAATGCAGACGAGTGCAAGGCTCTCGTGGGCTTTGTGCCCGCGTCGCCCGACGAATTCGGCCGCGCCACGGAAATGCTCAGGAAGGACGTGCCCCATCCGATAATCTCCGACGGCGCCGGAGGCTGCTGGTTCGACGGCGAGTTCGCGCCTGCTCCGAAGGTCGATGTGGTGGACACTACGGCGGCCGGCGACACGCTTCTTGCAGAGTGGTGCTTCTCGCGCGATCCACGCAAGGCGGTCGCGGCTGGATCGGCAGCCTGCGGGATGCCCGGCAGCAAGCCACCGGACCCAGACAAGTTGTTCGACCGCGAGACGTGATCATTCGTGGCTGAGTGTCTGTGGATTTGGTATAATAGCGCTCAATGTTGTGAAAACTGTAACAAGACCACTAAAACTAGAGGGGGCGAGATGATGCGATTGGTATGCGCACTGGCGGCGGCGACAGCCTTGCTGGAGTCCATTGCGGCTATGATGACGCCGTGGGGAGAGAAAGTCACAAGCGAAAACTGCTGGAGGGAGTATCCGCGGCCGCAGATGGTGCGCGGCGGATGGACATGTCTCAACGGCGACTGGGACTACACGGTCACGTCGATAACGAACACTCCCGGCAGACCGTCCTCCTGGGAGGGCAAGATACGTGTGCCGTTCGCGATCGAGTCCGCGCTTTCGGGCGTCGGAAGGCTTCTCGAGCCGGATGAGTTCCTGTGGTATACCCGCAAGATTGACGTAAGGCGCGAGCCGGGCAGAAGGACACTTCTCCACTTCGACGGCGTGGACTTCCGTGCGATGGTGTTCATCGGCCATGACGAGGTCTCGCCCGAGCCGCACGAGGGCGGGCAGATCCCGTTCACGTACGACATAACCGACTTTGTCAAGGACGGGCAGAACGAGCTCACCGTCTGCGTGTGGGATCCGACCGGAGACCGCAAGGCTTCAGGTGACTTCTACAACTCCCGCGGCAAGCAGGACGTGAAGCCGCACGGATGCTTCTACACGCGCGTTTCCGGTATCTGGCAGACGGTGTGGATGGAGACAGTGCCCGACAGGCACATCGTGCGCTACGATGTCACGCCGGACATAGACAAAGGCTCTGCAACGTTCACGTTTACGGTCGGGGGGCCGTCCCGCCGCGACGGGGAGCGGGGCAGGATCGCCGTTGTAGAGGGAGGCAAGACCATAGCCGAGGGCGAGTTCCGTCCGGGCGAGCCCTGCACGGTCTCGATGCCCTCCGGCTTCGGACTCTGGAGCCCGGAGTCGCCCAAGCTGTACGACTTCACGGCCAAGATCGGCGACGACGAGGTGCGCGGCTACTTTGCGATGCGCAAGTTCTCCAAGGGCAAGGATGCGGCGGGGCGCCTGAGGTTCTTCCTCAACAACAAGCCCTACTATGTTATGGGAACGCTTGACCAGGGCTGGTGGCCCGACGGGCTCCTTACGCCGCCCAGCGAGGAGGCTATGGCGTTTGACATCCAGACGCTCAAGAGCTGCGGCTTCAACACGATGCGCAAGCACATCAAAGTCGAGCCGCTGCGGTACTACGCGCTCTGCGACAGGATGGGCCTGCTTGTGCTTCAAGATATGCCTTGCGCAAACGGAAACTGGGATGGCCATCTTCGCCCGGAAGTCACGGCTGCGTACGGGTTCTACCGTCACGAGCTAAGGCAGATGATTGACCATCTGCGCGCCGTGCCGTCGATTGTCATGTGGATTCCGTACAACGAGGGCTGGGGCCAGCCCGGGGAGTTCCTCACCCACAGCACGCTTGATTTCGTGCGCCGCTACGACAGGACTCGTCTCGTGAACGGCCCGTCCGGCTGCAACGACTGGGAGGGCGGTGAAGTCCTCATGAAAGGATGGAAAGACAGACGGCTCACGGCGCACAAGCCCGCGGGCGAATGCGAGGCCGCAGATGCGGTGGACTACCATCTCTACCGCGGGCCCGGAATGTTCCGCCCCAACGATCGCAGGGTTTCGTTCCTCGGCGAGTTCGGCGGCCTCGGGCATCCCGTCGAAGGGCATCTCTGGAAGATGCCCAAGGAAGGCAAGGGCAACTGGGGCTATGGCGGCATCGATGACACAAAGACGCGCGAAGGCCTTGAGAAGGCGTATCTCAGCCTTATGGATCGCCTCGCCGTCTTTGCGAAGGACGGCCTTGGCGGCAGCATCTACACGCAGACGACGGATGTCGAGATCGAGATCAACGGCCTACTGACTTATGACCGCAAGGTCCTCAAGTTCAATCCAGACGTCTTGCGCGCCGCGCACGAGAAGATCATCGCGTCCGTGGCGTCCGGCGAGACGGCGAAGGCGCAGCTTGACGGCAGCAATCTGCTCTACCTCAGCCACGTGCATCGCGGCGGCGGCAAGTTCGAGCGCCCCGACAACACTCTTGAGACGTTCAAGTGGTGCTGGGAGAACGGAAGTGCCCTTGAGTGCGACTGCCGCAGGACGAAGGACGGCGTGGGCATCATGCTGCACGACAAGAAGCTCAAGCGTACGGCGCGCGGAATATCGGCCGAGCTTGCCGACAAGGACGTCTCGAAGGAAGTCTCCTGGGACGAGATTAAGGACGTCGACGTCGGCTCGTACCTGAAGGAGCTCAACCCCGCCGCTACGGACGACTTCTCGGGCAACCGAATCCCGACGATCGAGGCGACGTTCGCCGCTATGAAGGGGCATCCGACATACCTTTGCATGGTTGACGAGAAGGGTGCAGGGCCCGAGTACATCGCCAAGAAGGCTATCGAGGCCGGCGTGCAGGACCAGGTGTATTATACCGGTCCAAGCCATGACAAGATATTCGAGTGGAACAAGATACTGCCGGGCGGCAAGTCTCTTCTCTGGATCGGCGCATGGCCGAAGAACCACGACGTGAAGGAGCGCGCGAAGGCAGATCGCTACTTCAGGGCCGAGATGGACAAGCTGCGGGCCCGTGACTTCAAATACATCTCCTGCGTGTCGATCCATACCTACTATGATCCGTCCGATCCGGTTGATCCGTTCGTGCCGTCGTCGCACGTGCTTAAGGAGGTCGTAAACGAGTTCCATGTGCATGGGATTCCCGTTTGCTCCATACCTTTCCAGGGCGGCGAGAAAGAGGAGACGTACTTCAAATTGTACGAGCTGGGCTTTGACGGGTTTTCCACGGACTATCCGAGCGTGATGTTCTCCGTAATCGGCAAACTGAAGAAAGGCAAGGCGAAGTAAATGTCGAAGGAAATGATAGACAAGGCGCTTTCCCGCGCAACGGACACAAAGGCATGCGTAATCGGCGACGGGGTGCTTGCGCAGACCGCCGCAATGTTCAGGGCCGAGTTCCCCGGCTCGAACCACGCCATAGTCATCTGCGACCCGCGTACGAGAGCGGCTGCCGGAGAGCGAGTGGAGGCGCTGCTGAAGGAGGCGGGCGTCGAGGTCTCCGAGTACGTGCTCGAACCGGGCGGAAAGACTTTCCACGCCGACTACCACTACGCCGCCGAGGTGCGTGAGGAGATAAAGGCCGCAGGCGTCGAGAAGGACGGCGGCAAGATCGTCCCCGTCGCCGTCGGCAGCGGCGTCGTCAACGATCTCGTCAAGCTTGCGTCCGGCGAGGTCGGAGTGCCGTACATGGTATGCGCAACCGCCGCGAGCGTGGACGGCTATTCGAGCTTCGGCGCGGCAATCCGCAGCCCAGAGGGCGCGAAGCAGACGTATGCATGCCCTGCACCGCGCGCAATACTCGCCGACCTTGACGTGATGCGCACGGCTCCGGCGTGGATGGCGGCGAGCGGTTTTGCCGACCTGATGGCGAAAGTCCCCGCCGGCGCAGACTGGATACTCGCCTATGAGCTTGGGGCCACTCAGTGGCATGATTCGGCCTGGCATACTGTTCAGGACGGGCTCAAGGAGGCGATCGGAGACCCGGAGGGCGTCGCCGCAATGAAGACGGAGCCTCTCACGCGCTTTGTGGAAGGTCTCATGCTCGGCGGCTTCGCAATGCAGGACATGCAGAGCTCGCGTCCGGCTTCAGGCGCGGAGCACCTCTTCAGTCACCTCCTTGAGATGCGCGACCACACGTTTAATGGCGACATCGTTCCTCACGGCATACAGGTTGGCGTGTTCACTCTTTTCATGTGTCGCGTGTACGAACAGATTCTCGCGTTCGACTATTCGAAACTGGACGTCGAAGCGACGCTCGGCAACTGGAAGCCTCTCGAAGAGCAGGAGCGCATCGGCGCGGCGGCGTTTGCCGGCACGAAATTCCCCGACCTCGGCGTTAAGACCGTGCGCTCAAAGTACGTTGACCGCGAGGTCGTACGCAAGCGCCTTGAAGACTTCAAGACCCGCTGGCCCCAGATAAAGTCCAGACTGGAACGACAGCTCGTGCCTTCCGCCGAAATAGAGCGGCGTCTCAAGGTCGTCGGCGCACCGACGACGCCAGAGGAGATCGGATCCACCGTTGAGGCATCGCTTGCCGACGCCAAGAAGACTATCTTCATGCGCGACCGCTACATGGCGCTTGACTTCCTGGCTCTTACGGGTCAGCTGGACGAGTTCGCGATGAGGGGATTCGCGCGCTGAGCGATTTGAAGTCTTGGATAGAACGGGAAGGACATGCTTTAAATGAGGCTCTTCGAGGATCCTGAGATCGACCGAAAGTTCAGCCGCATGCAGTGGCGGATGCTGTTCGCCACGATGATAGGCTACACGCTCTTCTACTTCATGCGGAAGAACTTCTCCTTCGCGATGCCTGGGCTTCAGCAGGACTGCGGCATAACGAAGTCGATGCTCGGGAACTTCCTCTTCTGCGGGGGCATCGTCTATGGCCTTTCCAAGTTCCTGAACGGGATCGTCGGCGACAAGGTGCGTCCACGGCGAATGCTCTGCTTCGGTCTGCTTGCCTGCACGCTCGTGAACGTGGCGTTCGGCTTCGCTCCGTGGCTGGCTTCGCTCTTCTCTGGCGGCGGCGACTCGCAGTCCACTGCCCTTGCTTGGACTTTCGGGGTGCTTCTCGTGGCAAACCAGTTCTTCCAGGGAACGGGTTTTCCGCCGTGCGCGAAGCTTATCGCGTTCTGGGTGCCGCCGAAGGAGCTGGCGACCAAGATGAGCGTCTGGAACACGTCGCATTCGATCGGAGGCGGTCTTGTCGCGAAGATGTGCGGCGTGATAATGGGCCTAGGCGTGATTGGCGCCGCGAATCAGGGCGTCGGCATGTGGCGTTGGTGCTTCTGGTCGATGGCTGCTCTCGGCTTCGTCGTGTTTGTGGCAATGCTTGTGTGGCTGCCTGGAACGCCTAAGGAGGAGGGACTGCCAGATCTGCCTGGCACGGAGACGAAGGTTGCGAAGAGCGCGCTTGACGCTGGCTCGGCGGAGCCCTCTGGCCCATCGGCGATGAAGATGGTGTTCATGAACCCCGTCATCTGGATGCTGGGCGCCATAAACTTCACAATAAACGGCGTACGTGCACTCGTTGCGGACTGGGGCCCCACCATGCTCCAGGAGGCGAAGGGCATGACGCCCAGCGAGTCAGGAACCGTGATAATGCTCTTCGAGTTCGCAGGAATCGCCGGGATGCTCTTCGCGGGATGGGCGACGGACCGCTTCTTCGGAGGCCGTGCGCCGCGTCTCTGCGTCTTCATGATGGCCGCGACTGCAGCGCTCTTCGCAGCGTTCTGGTTTCTGCCCTCCGGAGGCGCAGTCGCGCTCTGTCTCGCGGGGTTCTGCCTCTACGGTCCGCAGGCCCTCACTGGCGTAACAGCCACCAATCTCTCGACGAAGAGGTTTGCCGGCACGTCCATAGGCTTCATTTCGCTCTTCTCGTATGTCGGCGTTTCGGTTGCAGGCAAGGTCTTCGGCAATATGGCGCAAAGCTCTGGCGGATGGACTCTGCCGCTCTTCGCCACCATGGCGACGGCTGCCGTCGGATGCGCTCTCTTTTTGATGCTCTGGCGCACAAAGGCCAACAGCTACGGCGACTGACGGATCGTGGCCAGCGAGCTTATACGACAGCGGCTCAAAGAGCTGCCCAACCGTCCCGGCTGTTACATAATGCGTGATCGTCGGGGCGTCATCATCTACGTTGGCAAGGCAAAAAACCTAAAGCGTCGCGTCTCGTCCTACTTTCGGCCAGGTGCGAAGCACGCTCCCAAGGTCCGCTCCATGGTCGACACGGTCTATGACTTCGAGTTCATGACCGTGAGGAACGAGGCGGAGTCTCTGCTTACCGAAGCGTCCCTCATAAAGAAGCACAAGCCTCACTTCAACATCCTAATGCGCGACGACAAGAGGTATCTCGCGCTCAGGGCGGACGCCGATGCCGAATGGCCGCGCTTTTCTTGCTGTCGAATCGTCAGGGACGACGGCGCGCGCTATTTCGGGCCTTTCCCGTCTGCGCCCGTTGTGCGCGCCGCAAAAGATTTCGTCGAGAAGCACTGGGGAATACGTTCCTGCGAGGCAATCTGCCCAGACGCCGAGACCCACCGTCACTGCCACGCCGACGTCATACGCAGATGCGCTGCGCCATGCGTCGGAAGCATCGACAGCGACGAGTATCGCGCGCGGTTTGACGAGGCATGCCAGTTTCTTGAGGGGAAGCGCCCTGCCGTGCTTGCCGAAGTTGGCACCGCCATGAAGTCTGCGGCGGCTTCCGGCGATTTTGAGGAGGCCGCTCGCCTTAGGGACATCCTCTTCGCCTTGAGAGAGATGACTAAGTCCCATTTTGTCCGAAAGACTCCGGAAATGCGAAGAGCTGACGCAGAGAAGGGGCTCGCGGACCTAGCCGAGGTGATTGGTCTCGACAAGCCTCCCCGCATAATCGAGTGCGCGGACATATCGAACCTCTTTGGAACGCACAACGTTGCGTCTTTAGTCGTTGCGCGCGACGGCTTACCGGACAGGCGCCTGTACAGGCGGTTCAAGATCAAGAGCTTCGGCGGAGCGGACGATCCTCGGGCCATGGCGGAGGTCGTCCGGCGCAGGTATGGCCCGGAGTCCACGATAGCCGAGACGTCTCCTCGCGCCGACCTATTCGTATGCGACGGCGGCATCACCCAGCTTCGGGCGGCTCGCGGGGTGCTGCGTGAAATCGGCGTCTCGGACATTCCAACCATAGGACTTGCAGAGCGGCAGGAGGAGATTGTCCTCGACGACGGACGCGAGAATGTTCTGCTGCCGCGAGATTCGGAGGCTCTCTTTGTGCTAACCCGCCTCCGAGACGAAGCGCACCGTTTTGCCATCACGTACCACCGAAACACCCGGGAAAAGTCGATTCGAGAGTCCGTGCTGGACGAGGTTCCCGGCATAGGCGAGGCCAAAAAGGTGAGGCTGCTGCGACGCTTCAGGTCGATACAGGGCATAGCCAGAGCGAGTGTAGCCGAGATTTCCTCTGTGGCCGGCGTCGGCGCCATGATCGCCGAGGAGGTTTTAAAGGCCGCGAAGGGTGCAGGAAAAGAGAAGTTTTGATATAATATACCCCAACCCTTATCCCGAAAAAACAAGGAGGTGTCTGGGATGACTGTTAAAGGATATGCAAAGTATCTGCTCGTGATGGCGGGTCTTGGTGGCCTGCTGTATGGCGTTGACGTGGGTGTCATTGCGGCTGCATTGCCGTACATTGAGCGTACGTCCACGTTCTCCCAGGACCAGATAGGCCTGATCGTGGGCATGGCGCTTTGGGGTTCTCTGCCTTCCTCGCTTGTTGCGGGTCTTCTTGCCGAGTGGTTCGGCCGCAAGAAGATGATAGTCGCCTCTGCAATGCTGTTTCTGATATCGATTCCGGTGATTTGCGCCTCAGGCTTCTTCGACGGCGGCAATTTCTGGATGATGGTCGCCGGCCGTGCGATGCAAGGCGCTGCCGCAGGTCTTTTCGGCGTGATTGTGCCGATGTACCTTGCGGAATGCCTTGACGCCGATTCCCGCGGCAAGGGCACTGGCATGTTCCAGCTGCTTCTGACCATTGGCCTCGTCTTTGTGGCCGTGATAGGCTTCGTCGTCACTTCCTGCATAGGGGATGCGAAGATTGTCGTCGATGGCAAGGCCATTGAGAACGGAATCGTTGTCTACGAGCAGAAGACCGACGCCTCCGGCAGCCCGGTCTGGAAGGTCGATGCGACTGGCAAGGCGCTCGTTGGCGCCGACGGCGAGAAGATCCCCGAGCTCGCAGTCGATGAATCCGGCAAGCCGAAGCCCAAGCTGGACAGGGAGGGCAAGGTCATTGTCGACGCCAAGAAGATCGACTTCAAGCTGATCAAGAGCTGGGTCGCGCCCGAAAAGATTACCTCCTGGGTGCGTGCCTGGCAGATGATATTCCTTCTCTCCTGCGTACCGGGACTTGTCCTTTTTGTGGGGGCGTTCCGGCTGAAGGAGTCTTCGCGGTGGCTTTACAGGAAGGGCCGCAAGGACGAGGCGGTCGATTCTCTTGCCGCCAACAATGGCGAAGAGAAGGCCAGGGAGATTCTGGCCGAGATGATTGCAGCGGACGAGGCGGCTGCAGCGGAAAAGGCTAAGAACGCGGCGGCCACCGACACGCTCTTCCAGAAGAAGTACGTGATACCGTTCATTCTCGCTGTCGTGATTCTAGCATGCAACCAGACGACCGGCATCAATTCGGTGTTGAACTACACCGTTACGATCTTCCAGAAGACCGGCATGCAGGGCGCATTTGCGAACGTCTCCGACGTGGCGATCAAGATAATGAACTGCGTTATGACGATTGTCGCGTGCGCGCTTGTGGACAAGAAGGGGCGCAAGTTCCTTCTCAAGCTTGGCACCAGCGGCATAATCGTCGGTCTCTGCGGCGTCGGAACGATATTCCTCGCCATCTCGAAGCAGTGGGTCGTGCCTTCGATGACGACTGGCGTGCTGGCCACGGTGTTCTTCTTCATGTTCATCGGCTTTTATGCGGTCGGTCCCGGCGTCTGCGTGTGGCTTGCGCTTACAGAGCTGATGCCGACGCGTATCCGCGCGAACGGCATGGCTATCGCGATGATCATCAACCAGGGCGTCTCCGCCGGAATTGCGACGGTGTTCCCGAAATGGTGCGCGGCGACCAACGACAACGGCACGGTGTTCTTCGTGCTCGCAGGCTTCACCGTTGTGTACTTCATTACCGCGGCGTTCTTCCTGCCTGAGACGAAGGGGCGCACGCTTGAAGAGGTGGAGAAGTACTTCACGACCGGGAAGATGCCAGAGAAGAAGTAGGTGAGATTCCGGTTCCTAGGCACAGGGACCTCGGTCGGCGTCCCTCAGATAGGCTGCTCGTGCAAGACGTGCACGAGCAGGGACCCTCGCGACAGGCGCAGGCGATGCGGCGCATATGTGACAGGGCCGGACGGGGCGTTTCTTGTCGACACGCCGCCCGAGCTTCGTCTCGCATGCGTCGAGTACGGCATACGCAAAGTTGACGCGGTGCTTCTCACCCACGCGCATATGGACCACGTCGCCGGCTTCGACGACGTACGCCGCTTCAACACGATCAACGGAACGTGGGTGGAGTGCGCGCCCGACGCGCCCGGCGCAAACGGGCGCGCCTGCAGGTGCATCGGCAAGGTGATGCCGTGCTATGCCATGGCTGACACCGAGGTGCAGATGCATCGGATATTCCCGTACATTGGGCCGAAAGGCGGGGAGATGGGCCTCTTCCGCCCGATGGTCGAGTTTCATGGCGACGACGTCTTTTCAGTCGCCGGCGTGCATGTCGAGAGACTCAGGGTCGAACATGGCTTTCCGTGCTGCGGCTACCTGCTGGACGATGGCGGGGCGAAGATCGCATACGTGAGCGACTGCCACGATTTGCCCGAAGAGACCCTCGAAAGGCTTGGAGGAGTGGAGGTGCTCGTGCTGAACTGTCTCAGGGAGAGGGAGCACCCGACGCATTTGTCGCTTTCCCGGGCTCTTGCATACATTGAGCGCATCGCGCCTGGCAGGGCGTATGTCACGCACATGTGTCACGACCTGACGCACGAGGAATGGCTGGGCCGACTTCGCGGCACGTGTGCGGAGCCAGCCTACGACGGCTTGGAGATAGAGGTCTGAAATGAAGTTCTTGAGACTGCTGAAGTCTGTGTCGCTGGCGACTGCGTTTGCGTCCGCGTCACTTTGCCTTTCCGCCGCGACAAGCGAGATCCGCGTCGAACTCAAGCTTGACGCGTCGGATTTCATAGTGGGCGAGCGCATCCGCGGCGTAGTGGATGTCGCGAACTCGTCGCCCGACAAGGTGAGCGTCGGCTACTCTAACTCGCGCGATTCGCTCTTCGTCGAGGTCTTCAGGTCCAGTGACATGAAGGAGCTGCATCGTATCTCGAAGAAGCCGTTTGTCGCCCGCTTCCGCGTCGATTCCGGCGAAGGCCAGAAGCTTGAGACTTTTCTTGGCGACCACTACGCTCTGCTTGAGCCAAGCCGCTATCTCGCGAAGCCGGTTCTCGTGCATGGCGGGGTTCGCTACGAGGGCCAGCCTCGCGCGTTCGACATAGTTGACGGCGTGAAGGTCTGCGGGGCGATGCAGATGTTCGCCAACAGGAAGAATCTTCAGCGCGACTTCGAAGTCGTCTACTGGTCGAAGAACCACGGAGAGCACCTGTATCTCAAGGCCAAGGACGGAGGAATCAGCGACAAGCGCTGGCAGACGCGCGACCTTGGCCCCATCCTCCGCATAGACCATCCTCCGACTACCATTAGCGTGCTGCCGTCGGGCGAAGTCGTGGTGCTTCACCGCCTCAATCAGGACCAGTTTGTTCGAAGCGAGTTCTGGTCTCTGCCTGACGCTCTGGAATTCCGTTCGCGCATGGCTGTCGGCGATCCGGAGACGGCCGGCACCGCGCGTGTACGCGAACTTTACAAGGAGAAGGGCGTCAAGCCAAAGGAGAATCCGTGGTGGAAGTTTTGGTGACTCCCTCTGTGAACAGATGGACGTTCTCGGAATAGAGACAAGTTGCGACGAGACCGCTGCAGCGGTGGTCAGAGATGGCCGCGAGGTCATTTCAAACGTTGTCTACACCCAGATACCGCTGCATCAGCCTTACGGAGGCGTCGTTCCCGAAATCGCGTCCCGCGCCCACGTCGAGAAAATCGGGCAGGTCGTTCGCGCCGCGCTCAGCGGAGCGCCGCGCAAGGTCGACGCCGTCGCCGTCACATACGGCCCAGGCCTGTCGCCTGCGCTTATCGTCGGCCTGAACGCGGCCAAGGGCCTGGCAAAGGCTCTGCGAGTGCCGCTTATAGGGATAAACCATATTGAGGCGCACCTGCACACTCCGTTCATCTACGATTCGACGGATGACGAGACCGCCCACGTGCCCGATCCAAGAGAGATGGGCCCTGTGCTCGGCCTCGCCGTTTCCGGCGGCAACACTGTTTGGGTGGACATGCCGGAATACGGCAGATACGAGGTCGTCGGCGAGACGCTTGACGACGCAGCGGGAGAGGCCTTCGACAAGGCCTCGAAAATGCTGGGGCTGGGCTATCCGGGCGGCCTTAAGATCGATCGCATTTCGAAGGCGTATCGCGACGCCGTTGCGGCAGGTGCCGTTCCGTTTCCGCGCGACGAGGCGTTCGTTCCGTTTCCGAAGGGTCGTCCGAGGGAGGGCGTCAGCGCGCTGGCCGGACTTCCCGCCGAGCTTTGCGTCTCGTTTTCGGGGCTGAAAACGGCGCTTCTCCGCCATGTCCAGCGCCATCCAGAGCTGCTTGAGTCGACACAGACCGCCTGCGACTTCGGTGGATACAGCGTTTCGCCCGACGTGGCGCGAGTTGTCGCGTCATATCAGGAGGCGATCGTCATGGCGATTGCGGACCGCACTCGTTCGGCTCTTCGCCGCAGACGCTGCAGTGCATTGCTGCTTGGCGGCGGGGTGTCCCTCAACTCGCGCATAAGGGAGGCTCTTTCCCGAGTGTGCGAAGAAATGGGCGCAAGGCTCATGATGGCAAAGCCGAAGTACACGGGCGACAACGGCGCCATGGTCGCAGGCCTGGCGTTCTACCGGCGCAACCATGTGGAAGACGCAATGTCGCTTGATGCCAGTCCGTCGCTCAGGGTTGGAGAATGACGTGAAGACGATGTTAGAAGTGCATGGCATGAAGATATACTGGGCTCTGGCTGTGTTCGCCTGCATTGTGCTCGGCGCGGCGTCGGTGCTCATGGGATCTCTGAACCAGGATGAGGGCTGGTATCTCTACGCGGCGAATCTCGTCGCAGAGGGGAGAATGCCGTACAGGGATTTCTTCTACACGCAGGGCCCGTTTCTGCCGATGGTGTATTCCGTCTTCACTGGCGTCTGGAAGACGTGGGGCCTGCTTGGCGCGCGCGTGTTCAACCTTATGGTCGGATTGACTGGCGTCGTGCTCGCCGTGGCGCTCGCGCGCCGTCTTGCGCCGGAAGGCCGCAAGGGCGCGGCGGCGCTCATTGCGTTCCTCCTTCTTGCTTCGAACTTATACCATCTCTACTATCTCGCCATACCGAAGACATATGCGTTGGCGGGGCTGTTTGTCGCGGCAGGCTTCTACTTGTTTTCGGTCGCCTCGTCCAGAACCGGCGTTTCCGGGGCGCTCGTGGCCTGCGCATCGGGGCTTTCACTCGCCTTTGCCTCCGGTACGCGCATTTCCCTTGGCGCGTTGCTGGTCGTCGTGGGCCTCTGGCTGCTGATGTCGGGCCGATGGACTCTTCTCGCGGGCTTCTGCGTCGGCGGCTTCGGAGGTCTTGCCTTTGTGTACGGGAGGTTTGTGATCGATCCGGAGGCTTTTCACGGCCTTCTGGCCGCCCAGAAGTACCATGCGGCGCGCGGCGGCTTCGACCCTGTCTGGACGGTTGGCAGCCTGAGCCGTCTCGTGCGGTGGTATCTTCCCCTCTTTGTGACGCTCGGACTTGCCGTTGCCAACGGGATCGTCGGCGTGGTGCCCAGGCGCGTATGGCTGCCGTGCATGGCTTTCCTGGCGGTGTTTGGCATTCAGATGCTGGCGCCGTTCCCCTACGAGGACTACCAGGTGCCCGTCATGTGCCTGCTGGCGGCCTCGTCCGCCGCCGGCATTGTGTACGATCGGCCCGACGCTGCGCCTGTCGGCGGCGTCGGCGCCAGACTGCTCGCCGTTCTCGGCATGTGCTTCGCATGCAGCTTCGGAAGCCCGCTGCTTGAAAAGTGGACGACAAACGGCCAGGACAGGTTCTGGTCGATCAAGAAGGATTCCACCGAGCTCGCGCAGCTGCGGGAGGTCGCAAAGACCATTGAGTCCATAGACCCAGGCGGAACTACGATTCTCACGCAGGACCTCTACATAGCCATCGAAACCGGCCGCAAGGTGCCGGAGGGCCTGGAGATGGGGCCGTTCGCGATGATGAACGACGAGACCTGGCGTAAGCTCCTGACGGAAGCGCCGTCGACCTGCGGCGTTGCCGCGCTTTCCGGCTACACGTTTGCCGTCGACCCTCCTGTTTGCGGCGAACGCCCGATCGAGTCCCAGCTTGAATACTGGGGAATAGTGAAAAGGGGCTACAAGCTCGTTGAGCGGGTCGAGAACTTCGGCCAGAACGCGACTCCGCTGCTTGTGCTCAAGAAGAGATGATTTCCGCCGCTGACATCAGAAAGAGAATAGTCGACGTGACGTTCGCAAACGGCGGCCACCTCGCGTCGTCGCTCGGCGCCGTGGAGATTTCCATGGCGCTGGCCGAGGTGTTCGAGCCTGAACGGGACAGGATTGTCTGGGACGTCGGGCATCAGGCGTATGCCTGGAAGCTTCTGACCGGTCGCTGGGATTCCTTCTCCACGCTCAGGAAAGCCGGCGGAGTTGCGCCGTTCCCGAATCCCTCCGAGTCGCGTGCCGACGCCGCTGTCGCGGGCCATGCCGGCAGCGCTTTCTCGGTCGCGCTTGGCATGGCCGCCGCGCGCGACAGAAGGGGCTCCGGAGAGAATGTAGTCGCGGTCATAGGCGACGGGTCGATTGTCAACGGCCACTCGTTCGAGGCTCTTAACAACTGCGCTGCTGCGACGAAGAAGCTGATCGTGGTGCTGAACGACAACGGCATGTCGATCTCCAAGCCCGCAGGCAGTTTCGCCCGCTTTCTCGGAAGGCTTATCACGGGCGTCAGATACAACCGCATCAAGGCCGCCGCGGAAGCCGCGGGCCATCGTCTGCGTCTGACGTTCCTTCGCGGCCCGTACCACAGGCTTGAAAGCCGCATCAAGGGATTGTTCCTCGGAAGCAGGTTCTTCGAAGGCTTCGGCGTGCGTTATATCGGGCCGGTCGACGGCCACGACCTCTCCGCGCTCAAGGCCGCGTTCACCGTCGCCAAGGAGGACAAGCGCTCCGTTCTTGTCCATGTGGTGACCAAGAAGGGCATGGGCTACCCTCCCGCCGAGCGCAACCCGACGGCATATCATGGCGTCCAGCCGGCGGCGCGTCCGGGCGCTTCCGGTCCGCACGGCGTCTCCTGGAGTGACGCGTTCGGCCGCGCCCTTTGCGAGGCGGCGAGGAAGGACGACCGCATAGTCGCGCTCACCGCCGGAATGACGGACGGCACCGGTCTCGCAGCCTTCGCGAAGGAGTTTCCCGAGAGGTTCTTCGACGTTGGCATAACAGAGGGCCACATGGTAGGCTTTGCGGCAGGTCTCGCCGCCGGCGGCATGAAGCCTGTCGTCGCGGTCTACTCGTCCTTTCTACAGCGCGCCGTCGACCAGGTCGTGCATGATGTTGCGATATCGTCTCTTCCCGTCGTCTTCTGCGTCGACCGCGCTGGCGTTGTCGGCGCAGACGGCGTCACGCACCAGGGCATCTACGACATCGCGCTTCTCAGGTGCGTGCCGAACCTCTCGATATGCCAGCCGAAGGACGCGGCGGACCTTTCGGCACTCCTCGACGAGGCGCTTGGGAGAAAAGGCCCAACTGTAATACGCTATCCAAGAGGCGCCGCGCCGTCCGAAGCTGCGGAGCCGCCCGCCCGCCAGTCCGGCTCTTCGCGTGCCGCGATATGGACCACGGGCGACTGGTATGGGAAGGCGGCCGAGGTCGCAAGGCGCGTCGGCGGCTGCGAGGTCGTGCACGCACGCTACCTCAAGCCGTTCGACTCCGCTCGTCTCGCCGCGCAGCGAGCCGCAGGCATGAAAGTCGTGTCGCTGGAGAACGGATGCGTCTCGGGAGGCTTTGGCGAGTCCATTGGAGCGGACCTGAGGCTTGGCTGGCCCGACACGTTTGTGCCGCACGGCGCTCCGGCGGAGCTGGAGAGGAAATTCGAACTGGACACCGACTCCGTCGTCCGCAGAGTCTCCGCCTTTCTGGACGGACGAGTCGCGGCCTGCGGGACGGCAATTGGAGGATAGCTGCGTTATGGCTGTCATACACGGAAAGGCTGGGGAATGGGCCCGCGTGAAGGGCGCGGTGTTCGGGCTGTGGCCCCTGTTCTTGTGCGCGCTTCTGCTCGGCTTCTCGTTTGCGGTGTGGGTGTTCTCATCGCCGGGCGTAGGCGCCGCACTCTCCGTCTCCGTTCTCATCGCGGCGTGCTTCGCCCTGCAGTCCGCGCTGTCCAGGGTCGAGAGGTATTTCAAGGGGGCGCGCGGAGAGGAGCGGGTCTCGTGGATACTCAAGAGCCTGCCCGACGCCTACCATGTATTCAACGACTTCGTCGCAGGGAGAAAGCACGTGGACCACGTCGTTGTCGGACCGGCCGGCGTGTTCTCGATCGAGACCAAGTGCTGGCGCGGCAAGGTCACGCTTGAGGACGGCCACATTCTCCTTGACGGGCAGCTGCCTGACAGAGCGCCTCTTGCCCAGGCTCTTAAGGAGGCCTCCCTTGTGCGCGCCGAGCTCGCGAAGCTCGGCTGGACAGGTTCGGTGACGCCGGTTCTGGCGTTCGCGTCCGACACGTTCGAGGCGAAGATCGCCGAGGCGCAGGGCGTTGTGGTGCTTAACTCCAATAATCTGCGCGAGAGCTTCTCGGCCGGCAGGGTCGTGCTGCAGAACGCAGAGCTGGAAAGACTTGTAAGACTGATGGAGAGCAAGGAATGAACAAGACCGTCTTTTCGATCGTTTCGGCCGCCGCAATCGGCGCCATTATCTGGGGCTGCAGATGCGTCCCCGAGCCTTCGCCGGAGTCTGTGCCGGCCGTCCCGCAATCGGCCGAGTCCGCGCCTTCGGAGACTGCGTCGCCGACGCTGGTGGCGAAGCCGGAGCCCGCAGTCGCCGAGCAGAAGCCCCGCCTGACTCCGCCTCCGCCGCCCAGACGCCTCAAGCCCCGCGCGTACGACGGCCGCATATCTCAGCGCCTGGGCGACACTCTGCCGAGGGTTCACGTCTCGCAGTCCAGGCTCGACGACGAGATCTCGCGCCGCGCCTGGACGAACCTTGTCACCTACTACGACTTCGACCATTCCGTCTTCCTCAAGAGCGACCTTGACGCGCTTGCCGCGCGCGACAGGCGCCTCGACGACGAGATACGGGCCGGCGACGCGAGCTTCGGCTACGACGTCTACAACCTCTACGTCGAGCGCCTGCGCGAACGCATCGACTTCGCGACGAACCTCGTGCTCGCGACGGAATGGGACTTCTCAACGAACGAGACCTACCGTGCAAGGCGCAAGGACGCGCCGTGGCCCGAGTCGCGCGAGGCCGCCGAGGAATACTGGCGCAAGCGCATCAAGAACGAGGTGCTCGTAGCGAAGATCAACAGGGAGCTGGACAAGGCGACCAACGAGGTCGACATAGCCGCCGACATCGTGAAGAAGTACAGGCAGTACGTCACCGTGCTGACCGAGCCGGACGAGGAAGCCGTCATGCAGCACTACCTGAGCGCCGTCGCAAGGGCCTACGATCCCCACTCCGACTACATGTCCCCTGCCACGAAGGAGGACTTCGACATGGAGATGAACCTTACGCTCTGCGGCGTGGGCGCAGTGCTGACGATGGACGACGGCGCGCTCAAGATCGCAGAGGTCATGCCCGGCGGCCCGATGGACGTCGACGGGCGCATCAAGGAGGGCGACAAGATCATCGGCGTGAAGCAGGGCGACGGCGAGCTCGAGGACATCATGTGGCGCCCGATGCACAAGTCGATAAAGAAGATCCGCGGCAAGAAGGGCACTCGCGTGACGCTTGAGATCATTCCGCGCTCCGATCCGTCTGGCGCTTCCAGAAAGCTCATCGAGCTCGTCCGCGACGAGATCAGGCTCGAAGACCAGGCGGCGACCGGCCGCGTCGACACCGTCACTCTCAACGGCGTCACGAACAAAATCGGCTACGTGTACCTTCCCGGATTCTACGGCACCATGGACAAGAAGCCTTTCGAGGAGGGCTACTGCAGCTCGGCCCTGGACGTCGCGCAGATAATCGCCGGCTTCAACTCGGAGGACGTCAAGGGCCTGGTCCTCGATCTGCGCGGCAACGGCGGCGGCTCGCTGCGCGAGGCCGTGTTCCTCTCGGCGCTGTTCGTCCCGTCCGGCCCCGTCGTCCAGATCCGCGACGTGCGCACGGTCGGCTGCCTGCCGATTCCCGCTGGGAACCCGGTCGCGTTCAAGCGTCCGATGGTAGTGCTGACCGACAGGGCCAGCGCCTCCGCTTCCGAAATCGTCGCCGGACATCTTCAGGACGTCGGGCGTGCGATAGTCGTGGGCGACAGCCGCACGCACGGCAAGGGCACGGTGCAGACCGTTATGGGCCTCGGCCCGGAGAAGTACGGCTCATGCAAGATTACGACCGCGCGCTTCTACCGCGTCGACGGCAGGTCCACTCAGCTGGAGGGCGTCGCCGCCGACATCCGTCTGCCGTCCCTCCTCGATTCCCTCGACATCGGCGAGGACAAGCTCACCTATGCCCTCCCGTTCACCCGAATCGCCTCGGCTGACTACTCGCGCGCATGGAACATGCAGAGCTACGTCCCGAAGCTGAAGGAGCTTTCCGACGCACGCCTCGCCAATGACGAACGCTACCGCAAGCACATCGCGAACGTGGATGGCGTCAAGGCCATATCCGACCGCGAGGTCGTCTCGCTCGAATACGAGGAGAGAAAGGCCCAGATGAAGGCCGACCGCGAGCTCAGGGAGCTCGACGACGACGATGACGGCGACTCGCAGAAGAGCAAGAAGCGCGGCAGGCGCCGCCGCAACGAGAGGGACGGCGAGGACGTCGTTCTCGACGAGGCCAACTTCATTCTCATGGACCTTATACGGCTTGTCGGCGACGAGGAGCTGCCGCTGCCGAAGGTGTGGTGGTTTTGACGGTCCCCTTCGTGAAGATGCACGGAGCCGGCAACGACTTCGTGATGGTCGACGACCGCGAAGGCCGCCTCCCGTCCGACGATTCGGACTTCGTGAGGAGGCTTGCGAACCGTCCGGACGGAGTCGGCTGCGAGGGCGTGATATTCGTCCGCCGCTCGGACCGCCTCGACTTCGCGATGAGCTTTCGCAATCCGGACGGCAGCAGGGCCGATCTCTGCGGCAACGGCGCGAGATGCGTCGCCGCGTACGCGCTAGAGATAGGCGCGGCGAAATCGCGCCGCATGCGCTTCGAAACGCCCGCAGGCGACGTCTCCGCCGAAGTCCTTGCGGACGGCGGAGTTACCGTCGGCATGCCGGAGCCGAGGGATCTGCGGGAAGGTTTCGTGAACTCGGGCGTGCCTCACAGGATTGTGCCCGTGGACGATCTTGACGCCGTGGACGTGGCAGGAGAAGGGCGGCGGATTCGCTTTTCCCAAGAGTTTGCGCCATGTGGCACGAATGTGGACTTCGTTCGCTGGACGGGACCGAGTTCGCTTTCGATACGCACTTACGAACGCGGTGTCGAAGCGGAGACTTTCGCCTGCGGCACAGGTTCGGTGGCGGCGGCGCTTGTCGGCGTCGCGCAGCACGGGCTTGCGTTCCCTGTGAAGGTGCGGACGGCGTGCGGGTACGTGCTTTCGGTTGACGGCTCATGGGATGGCGTCCGCTTCTCGAACGTGACGCTGACCGGTCCTGTCAAGCGCGTGTTCGATGGCGCTATTGCAATAGACTGGCCCCGCGACTGACGGCCTCCCCTTCATAAGGGAATGGCTGCCAAGCTCCCCAACGTCCCCATTGTCCCCTTGCTCTTGCCGCGCGCCCGATGGTCAACGCGTCCCGCGTGACCGCCGCGCAACAACGGTCGCCGAAGGAACGGCGACCCCGCCGCGCACCACATGCGCACTTTCAGTTGACGTCAAGCGGAGGGGACGACAGTCGCACGAGAGATACTTCGCGGAACCGACATGATTTTGACGGCCCACGGTAACAGACTCGTGCTGTGTACGAGCGTCAAGATCACGTCGGGTAGTATCCGCCGAAGTGCGGGTCGGACGAGCTGTCGCCCTCGTAGCGAGATTCGCCTGTGGACAAATGCTGAGTTGCCAGTGGCCAAATCTGTTTTGTCTATGGGCAAAAGTTGGACTCCATGTGGACAGTCACGAGAAATGACGCCATTTCACCACACAAATGGCGCCATTACTGGTATGAAATGACGCCATTTCTCTGAGTAATGGCGTCATTTCTCATGCTAGGCCACTGACCAAACGGAATTTGGCCGCGTAGCAAAGCGAATTTGGCCGTTAAGAGAATGGAAATTGGCCATGTGGCGACAGGGAAAAGGCAAAGGGCTGTCCAATCTGCAGGCGGCATGAAGCGACGCGAACGCTTTCGTGGTCATGCGCAAGCGCGGGCGTCGGGGAACGATGTTGCGCCCGGGCCGCGTGACAACCGCACTGACTGCGATTCCGAGCTGTGGCGCCGCGAACTTCGCAGGAATATCCCCACCTTAGTGCAACGCTGTCGAGCACTTGGAAAGCCTTGCGCTTTTTGCGCCTATCGGCGCGACCACGAACCACGGCGCTTGTCGAGCGGCTTTGCCGCTGGAATGCCGCGTCGTCGTTTTGACTTGAAGGACCAATTGCCAATCATGTGGCTTAACATTGGCTTTCTGGTCCCGCGACCTTCGTCAAACGCCGCCGCGCCATTCCAACCTTCGGTTCTCGACAAGCGCCGTGACACGAAAGCCCGCCTTCGCGGGA
>JAEEZC010000314.1 GCA_016288465.1 Verrucomicrobiota bacterium
CATCTGGGACAACGCGACCAAGACCTCGGGTGTGGCGTTCACGGAGCTACCGGTGGAGCCGAAGCGCACGGGATACATCTTCGCGGGCTGGTTCACTGAGCGTACAGGCGGTACGCAGATAGACGAGGCGACACAGGTTGGCGGGGACCAGACGCTCTATGCGCAATGGCTTGATGACGAAGCGCATCAGCTTGCGGTTCCCACGGCGGTTGAGGGCCTCGTTTACGATGGTGCCGCGCACACAGGTGTGGTCGCAGGCGTCAATTATTCGATTTCCGGGAACGTAGCCACGAATGCCGGCCAGCATGTGGCCGTTGCCGTGCCGGATGCGGATTTCATCTGGAAGAACGGCTCGTCTGGGTCCACGCAGATTGTCTGGCAGATAGCGCAGGCGGACTACGACATGAGCGGCGTCAAGTTCCAAGGCGCGACATATCCGGCAGACGGCACCACCAAGAGCCTTGCGATAACCGGTACGCTTCCTGAAGGCGTGACTGTCTCGTACGAGGGCAACGGGAAATCCGAGCCTGGAGACTACACGGTGACGGCAAAGTTCTCGGGCGACGCGGTCAACTACAAGCCGATCGCGGACATGAAGGCGACTCTGTCGATAAAGACTCCGGTAGCCGTGCCAGCCGCGAAGAGCGGTCTTGTGTATGACGGACAGGCCAAGATCGGCGTGGCCGCGGGGATGGGCTATGCGCTCTCAGGGAACGTCGCCACGAACGCGGGCCATTACACGGCCACGGCCGCGCCTCTCGCCGGCTACTGCTGGCAGGGCGGCGGTACGGGCGCTAAGCAGATTGCCTGGCAGATAGCGCAGGCGGTCTACGACATGAGCGGCGTTACATTCCCCGGCGCGACATACAATGCCGATGGCACTGCCAAGAGCCTCGCCATCTCCGGCGCGCTGCCGACTGGCGTGACCGTCTCGTACGAGGGCAACGGAAAGTCCGCTCCCGGCGTCTACACGGTGAAGGCGAAGTTCTCGGGCGACTCAGTCAACTACGCGCCTATTGCCGACATGACGGCGAAGCTGACCATTCTTGACGAAGGCGGCAATCCCGGGCCGCAGCAGCCGACGGAGATCGACGTCCCCGCCGCAATCGAAGGACTGGTGTACG
Organism: Verrucomicrobiota bacterium; assembly: GCA_016288465.1. Taxonomy (GTDB): domain Bacteria; phylum Verrucomicrobiota; class Kiritimatiellia; order RFP12; family UBA1067; genus UBA1067. Next base: position 1,125 of record JAEEZC010000314.1, read on the forward strand.
ACGGGAAGGGCAAGACCGGCGTCAAGGCGGGGACGGGCTATGCGATCGCCGGCAATGTCGCAACCAACGCCGGCGAGTACGTGGCGACGGCGACGCCTCTTGACGGCTATAGCTGGAAGGGCGGCGGAACCGGCGCGACTAGCATTTCGTGGAGCATAGCCAAGGGCGCGTACGACATGTCTGGCGTGACGTTCGACGGCGCGACGTACGTCGCAGACGGCACGGAGAAGAGCATCACGGTGAAGGGCGATCTGCCGAAGGGCGTGACCGTCGCATACGAAGGCAACGGAAAGACCGAACCGGGTGCATATGCTGTGAAGGCGAAATTCTCAGGAGACGCGGCGAACTACGAGCCGATTGCGGACATGTTCGCCACGCTTGCGATTGTCGAAGCGGCCGAGCCGGAGCCGGTGCTCTACCCCGACGACTTTGCTTTCACGCCTTTTGCGGGCAATGCCGCCTATGTCGGCTGGCTTGACCGTGACGGCGCTGTCGCCGGCCTGGTCACAATAAAGGCGGGCAAGGCCAACGCGAGGACGGGCCTTTCGGCTGTTACGGTCGCCGCCACGCCGGCGGGAGGCAAGAAGTGGACGCAAAAGCTGAGCGTCCCGGCGGGGGCCATTCGGGATGTCGTTTCCGACGCGGTGGCGCTGACGTTCACTGGCGAGTACGTTTCTGGCAAGGTTGCCATCGCCGGCGTTGAGTACAGGGTCGTGGCCGGCGCAGACTTCTTCAAGGCCAAGGACAAGAGCGTCAAGGCCGCCGCCAAGGCGAAGGTGCCCGTTGGCACATGGACGTTCGGCTTCGAGTCGGGCGACGGCGATTTCGCCGGCGGTTCCGCGGCGGTCGCCAAGTCGTCGGGCAAGACGAAGTTCACCATCTGCCTTGCGGACGGCACGAAGGTGTCCGTGTCTTCGGCAGGTGTGTACGGAGCCGGCATGGAGCGCCTTGCAGTGCCCGTTTCGTATTCCAAGAAGGGTGTGTCCTTCGGGTTCGTCCTCTGGGTCGGTGCGGGCGCGCGGATATCCAGCATGGCCGGGAAAGACGTTGACATCATCCAGCCCGAGCCGGTGCGCGAGCTGCATGGCAACTACAAGTTCGAGCTGCAGGCTCTGCCCTCGCCGTATCTCCAGGACAGGTCTCCCGACGGATTCGTCTTCTCGGCCGCCGGCACCAAATGGACGTTTGCGAAGAACGACGCGGCTCTCAAGCTGAAGTGGGCGAAGACCGGCGTTGTCACGGGCTCTCTCAAGCTGTTCTACCCCGGCAACGGAGCGAAGCCCAAGTCGGATTCCGCGAAGTTCATCGGAGTCGCAATCGGAGACAAAGTGCATGGCGCGGCATCCGTGAAGAGAAAGGCGGTGTACTTGACCGCAGGGGCGTCGCCAGCGGAATGAAGCGCGTCGCCCTCACAGGCGGAATCGCCTGCGGCAAGTCGCTTGTCGCGAGGCGGCTCAACGAACTCGGCGTCGAGACGATCGACGCCGACGACGTTGTCCATAGCATCATTCCAGATCCGGACGAGCGAAGGCGCATCGCGGCGGAGGTGTTCGCCAATCCCAAGAAGCGTATGGCGCTGGAGGCGCGAATCCACCCGATTGTGCGCAGGGAGATAGACGAATTTCTGGCATCGGCGGGCGCGTCGCCGCGCATAGCTGTGATTCCTCTTCTTTTCGAGACACATTGGGACAGAGATTATGATATAATATGCAGCGTCTGCTCGTCGCGGGAGACTCAAGTCGAACGCATGACGGCGTTGCGCGGCTACACGCGCAACGAGGCCGAGTCAAGACTCGGCGCGCAGATGCCAGCGGCTGTGAAGGCTGCGAAATCCCACTACGTAATAAACAACGACGGCTCGGAGGAGGAGCTGTTCAGACAAGTCGACAGGTTTGTATCATGGCTGAAGAATTCGATGTGTTCGCAGGTTCGCTGAACGCCAAGCCTCGGGGCGCTGGCGATGGCTCCGTCTCGCAGCCGGGCCCGAAGAAGTTTCGTCCGTCTTTCAAGAAGTTCGGCCGCGGCATGGGCGGCGGCAAGCCGAACAACTCGCCGCTTCGCGGTGCGAACGGCGAAGAGTCGGTGAACCCGCTTCTTAATCCGCCGCTGCCGACTGACGTAGAGGCGTCCGCTGATACGGAGTCGAACCCCAACCGGGACCTGTCGTTGCCGGAGTTCCGTCTTGCCGACATTCAGACATGGCCGTCGCCTGTCATTGTCGAGCGGATGATGCCTGGCGCCGACCCCGAAGAGCTTGGCTCTTATCGCAAGCATGAGCTGATCTTCGCCGCGATACGCGCATATCTGGCTCGCGGCGGAGCGGTGCTTGCGAGCGGGTGCCTCGAGATCATGCGCGAGGGTCACGGGTTCCTGCGCTCGGCGAAGAACAACTTCATCGCCTGCCCCGAGGATGTCTTCGTCACGCAGCAGCAGATTCGCCGCCATGCGCTGAGGACGGGCGACATCGTTGAAGGCCCGATACGCGATCCTCGCGACAAGGACCGTTTCTTTTGCCTGGGCAATGTGAACACGGTGAACGGGAAGGAGCCGTCCGTTGCCGCGCGCGTCGTCCACTTCGAGAACCTCACGGCGACATTCCCGACGCGCCGCATCATACTGGAGACGGAGGCGAAGGAATTTGCGACGCGTGTTGTCGACATCTTCACGCCGATCGGCTTCGGCCAGCGCGGCATGATAATCGCGCCGCCGCGCGTAGGCAAGACGGTCCTACTCCAGAAGATGGCGAACGCAATCTCCAAGAACCATCCGGAGGCGATGCTCATAATACTCCTCATAGACGAGCGCCCCGAGGAGGTAACCGACATGCAGCGCAACACGAAGGCGATGGTGCTTTCGTCGACGTTCGACGAGGAGCCGCAGCATCATGTCAACGTGACCGAAATGGTGCTTGAGATGTCGAAGCGCCAGGTGGAGAACGGTCGCGACGTCATAATCCTGATGGATTCCCTGACGCGCATGGCGCGCGCCTACAACACCGTACAGCCGCATTCTGGCAAGATCCTGACGGGCGGCGTGGATGCGCTTGCAATGCACCGCCCGAAGCGCTTTTTCGGCGCGGCACGCAACATCGAGGGCGGTGGCTCCCTGACGATAATCGCCACTGGCCTCATCGACACGGGCTCCCGCATGGACGAGGTCATCTTCGAGGAGTTCAAGGGCACCGGCAACATGGAGATTCAGCTTGACCGGTCTCTCGCCGACAAGAGAATCTTCCCCGCGATTGACATCGAGAAGTCCGGGACGCGCAGGGAGGAGCTGCTGCTGGATCCCGTCGAGCTTGAGAAGACATGGGGACTGCGCCGGATTCTCGCGCCTGCCGGCGCCGAGAGCGCCATGAAGAGCGTTCTCAACTCCTTGAAGAAGACACAGTCCAACCCTGAGTTCCTGCTGGCCCTGGACCTCTCCAAGCTGTGATGGTGAGCGTCGACGGCCGGCTGCCGAAGGAGTTCGGCCTCTCCCGCGGCGAGCTGAAAGCTGCCGCGGAGTTCTTCGCCGGGCTTTCTTCGGCGCGGGTGCGCACTCCGTTCCGCGGAGTGGCGGTCGTGCTGCAGAACGACGCCGAGAGCGACGCGGTGCACCAGGCGGTCATGGGCGTTGCCGGCGCGACTGACGTCATAACCCAGCGCTACGACGCGATGCCTCCCGAGCCGGACGGAGTGTACGGCGAGATATACGTGAACTGCGAACGCGCGGTCTCCGCCGCGCCGCGCCGCCGCGGATGGAGCGCGGCAAAAGAGCTGCTCCTGTATGTCGCGCATGGCATGGACCATCTTTCCGGCGCGGACGACATGACGCCCTCGGATTATGCGCGCATGCGCCGACGAGAGCTTCGCTGGATCGAGGCGCTGGCACGGACCGGGCGAATCGCCATCTGACAGACATGGACATCGAAATAAGAAACGCCAGGGTGCACAATCTGAGGGGAATCGACGTGACGATACCCCGCAACTCCCTTACGGTTGTGACCGGCCTTTCCGGCAGCGGAAAATCCTCTCTGGCCTTCGACACTCTCTATGCCGAAGGGCAGCGCCGCTATGTCGAGTCGCTGAGCGCCTACGCCCGGCAGTTTCTCGATCGGCTCGCCAAGCCTGACGTCGAGAGAATCGAGGGCCTCTCGCCTGCGATTTCGATCGAACAGCGCACGACAAGCGGCAATCCGCGCTCGATCGTCGCCACGGTGACGGAGATACACGACTATCTCCGAATACTCTACGGTTCGGCGGCGACGCCCCACTGCCCCAAGTGCGGAAGGCCGGTAACGCGCCAGAGCGCCGAGCAGATAGTGGACGCACTTCTGGAGAACGCAGGGGAAGGCGGCGCCTCGGGCGGACGTGAGCGCGCGATTCTGTATGCGCCTGTGGCCAGAGGCAGGAAGGGCGCGCATGAAGACGCATTTGCCGCGTTGAAGCGCGCCGGCTTCGCACGTGTGCGCGTGGACGGCGCAACGTACTCCCTTGACGAGCTGCCCGCGCTTGACAAGAAGAGGGCGCACGACATCGACGTGGTCGTGGACAGGCTTGTTCTCCCATGTGACAGAACGAGGCTCACCGACTCGGTGGAGCTCGCTCTTAGGCAGGGCAAGGGCGTCATGGAGGTCGAATGGCCCGACGCCGAGGCGGATGACGGCTCCCGCAAGGCGCGCACCCGCGTTTTCTCCGAGCTGAACGCCTGCACCGCGTGCGGAGTTAGCTTCGACGAGCTGAAGCCGCGTTCTTTCTCGTTCAACTCCCCTTTTGGCGCGTGCCCGACCTGCTCGGGCCTCGGGCAGCTCTACTACTTCGACGAGGAGCTTGTAGTGCCCGACAGGTCGCTGCCGCTGCGCGAGTGCATACACCCCTGGCGACGGGCGGGGCACAACGCGATAATGTACTACAACGCGCTCCTTGAGCAGATCGCGAGCCAGTACCATGTCCGCCTCGACACGCCTTACGAGAAGCTTCCGGCGAAGTTCCGGCATGGGCTGATGCATGGGTTCAAGGACGACCTTGTCCTTCCCTGGCGCTCGGTGGACCGTCCGTTCGAAGGGGTTCTCGCCACTCTCGCCAAGAGGCTGGAAGAGGCGGAGGACGACGAAACACGCGCGAAATGGGAGGCGTACCAGAGCTTCAAGACGTGTCCTGCGTGCCGTGGCGCTCGGCTCAACGAGTTCTCCCGCGCGGCGACGGTCGCGGGCAGGACCATCGTCGAGGCGATGGCCATGCCGGTCACGGAGGCGCTTGAGTTCTTCGACGGCCTGGCCAAGGCCTCCGCAAAGGGCGGCGTTGCAGGCATATCACAGGCGCGGCTCGCCGGACTCAAGGACGTTGTCGCCGAGATTGTGCGCAGACTGCGCTTTCTGCTGGATGTCGGCCTCGACTACCTCACGCTGGACCGCGCGGCCTCCACGCTTTCGGGCGGCGAGATGCAGCGGATACGCCTCGCGACGCAGATAGGGTCGGGCCTGACGGGCGTGTTGTACGTTCTCGACGAGCCGACGATCGGGCTCCATCCGCGCGACAACGAACGGCTCATTTCGACGCTCAAGGGGCTTCGCGACCGCGGCAACACGGTGGTTGTCGTTGAGCACGACGAGGAGATGATGCGCGCGGCCGACTACATTGTGGATCTCGGGCCGGGCGCGGGCCGCGAGGGCGGCCAGGTCATGTATCAGGGCGGCTTCGACGGTCTGCTGAAGGCCAAGAGCCTGACCGCCGACTACCTGGCCGGCAGAAAGCGGGTTGTCCCGCTGTCACGGACGGCGAAGGCTTCCACTGGCCGGCGCACGGAGAAGTTCCTCTCCATTGCGGGCTGCAGCGAGCACAATCTGAAGAACATAACGGCGCGCTTCCCCGTCGGGGCCTTGACGGTCGTCACCGGCGTATCCGGCTCAGGCAAGTCCACCCTTGTCGACGAAACGCTCAAGCGCGCGCTGATGCGGCGCTTCTGCGGCTCGAAGGCCGTCCCAGGCCGCTATCGCCGCCTTTCCGGCGCCGAGAACTTCGACAAGGTGATCGAGATCGATCAGTCGCCCATCGGCAGAACGCCCAGGTCTAACCCTGCGACCTACGTCGGGTTCTTCTCCGAGATCCGCGAGCTTTTCGCGAAGACGGAGGCTGCGAGGGCCCGCGGCTACACGGCGGGCCGCTTCTCGTTCAACGTCAAGGGCGGACGCTGCGAAGTGTGCGGCGGCGACGGAGTGCAGAAGCTGGAGATGAGCTTCCTGCCGGACGTGTACGTTACGTGCGAGCAGTGCGGGGGCAGGCGCTTCAACGCCGAGACGCTCGAGGTGACATATGGAGGGCGCAACATCTCGGATGTGCTAGAGATGACTGTCGCGGAGGCGTCGGAGTTCTTCGCGAAGGTGCCTTCGCTCGCCCGCAAGCTGAAGACGCTCGCCGACGTCGGGCTTGGCTATGTCGCCCTTGGCCAGCCCGCGACCACTCTTTCCGGAGGCGAGGCGCAGCGCATTAAGCTTGCGGCGGAGCTCTCACGGCGCTCGACCGGGCGCACCCTCTATCTGCTGGACGAGCCTACGACCGGACTTCACTTTGACGATGTCGCCAAGCTGACGGCGCTGCTTCTGCGGCTGCGCGACCAGGGCAACACCATCATCGTCATCGAGCACAACCTCGATGTGATGAGGTGCGCCGACTGGATTGTCGATCTGGGGCCCGGCGGCGGCGACGCTGGCGGCAAGCTCGTCTGCGAGGGCCCTGTCGAGACGATACGCGCCTGCGCCGAATCAGTGACGGGCAAGTTCCTTTAATGCGGTTTTTTTGATATAATTCTCATGGTGCAGTGTCTAAATTAGGGTTCAACGCATGAAAAAGAGATATGCCGTAGTTTTATTTGCGGTCGCCGCGGCGCTTGTTACGGGCGCTTTTGCCGGTGGCGTAAGTTCCACGAATGCGGAATTGGCGGCTCGGGGCTGGTGCTTCGAGAACGGGGCGGCCTTCGGCGCACATGGTGGCGTCAAGTCCGTTACGGCGGAATGCGACGAGAACGGCCGGCTCCTTTGGTACGCGGTC
>JAEEZC010000315.1 GCA_016288465.1 Verrucomicrobiota bacterium
CATCGTGCATCCGAAGCGGCTGCGGAACAGCTTCTTCAGATAGCGTTCGTTGCCGAATCCGGAAAGCTCGCCTATGCGTCCGATGGACGTGGAGGTCTCGGCCAGCAGCTCGCACACGCGCTTGAGGCGGGCCGTCTGCAGAGACTTGATGAGCGTCGAGCCGGTTATCTCCTGATAGTTCTTCTGCAGAAGCCGAAGCGACGCGCCCGACGCCTTGGCGATGTCAGAGACGGAGATACCGGTCGTAGCGTAGGCGCGAATGAAGTCGTCCGCTCGGCTGACCATGCGCCCCGCGCCGTTCGGGTCGCTTGTCGAGCTTCGCTCGATCACGCCCTGCACGCCGAACATTCTCCGGGGCGCACTGCCTCGGCCGCCGCGTAGAAGGGAGACGAGAGTCTCCGCGGCGACATAGCCGCCCTTCGCGAAGTCCGGCACGACGCTCGAAAGCGTCGGGACGGTCTGGCGGCAGATGAACTCCTCGTCGTCCACGCCAAGCACCATCGCCTGCTCGGGAACGGCAACCGCCGCCTCTCTGCAGGCGTCGAGCACGTCCTTCGCGCGCGCGTCGTTTGCGGTGAATATGCCGCACGGCTTCGGGAGCGCCCCGATCCACGCCGAAAGGGCCGACAGCTCGCGACGGTGGTTGGCCGCGCAGGACGCCGGAGGCTCGAACGCCACGACCGACGCGCCTGTCGCGGACACGGCGCGGCAGAACTCGGCGCCGCGCTCCACCGACCATGCCTCGGCTCTGCGAGTGCCGACATAGGCGAGCTGCTGAAGCCGCTTGGACGCGAACAGCCGCGCGGCGGCGTCCGCAACGGCGCGGTTGTCGCAGAAGACGCTCCCCGAGACCATGCCTTCGCCATGCTGGCATTCGACGTTGACAAAGACCGCCGCCCTGCAGCCCAGCGCCCTGATCTGGCGCAACATGCCGCGGTCGGACGCGCCGACGATCACGCCGTCGGGCTTCCACGCGCGGAACTCGGCCATGCGTCTGCGGGGCGTGCCGATGCCGTAGAACTGCACCGCGACGTCCGGATGCGTCGCCGCGTAGTGAAGCATGCCGCCTGACATCTCGCGCGACGCCTTCTGCATCGCGTAGAGATGGGCAAGTATGCGCACTGGGCGCGGCTGCACGTCTCCTGACATTACCGACATTATACACCACTCTTCGCCGGCGGCGCAAGTGCCGTTCGCAAAAAGTGACTTTATTTGCGCGTGAGGATATTTTTCGGCGGACGATGTTTTGGTATAATGACGGCAGAAAATCAGCAAAGGAGGAATCGACCATGAAAGGCAGGATGGTTGCCGTTCTTGCAACAACGATTTCGGGGCTGGCCCTGGCAGAAACGCCCGACAAGTTCGTGCGCTACGTCGAAGCGACTGGCTCGCAGTACGTAGACACCGGCGTCAGGGGACGCTGGAACACGAAGGTCGAGGCGCAGGTCGAGTGGCTGGAGCTGGGCGACAAGGCGGTACTTGGCAGTGGCGACTGGTCGGACAACTCCCGCTGCTTCATGATCTACTGCAACAACGCCGACGGCAACATCGCCACGGCCATGGGACTCACACCGACGTCATACGGCAGGGTCTCATGGAACTATGACAACGGGACGTGGAACCCCTGGTGGCAGACGAACCGCATCTACGATTATTCCGCATTGTTCTCCGCGACGAACTCGGCGGGCGAGTGCACCCGCAAGGTCGTGATCGACGGCATCAAGTTCAACGACATCACGGCGGCCGCGGTTGACTCCTGCTACTCCATGTATCTCTTCGGCCTCAACAGGAAAGGCTCTGCCGCCGCCCAATCGAAAGCGCGCATCTACCGCATGAAAATCTGGCAGGGGCCGAAGGACGGCGGCAACATGACGCTCGTCCGGGACCTCATCCCATGCATAAAGAACAACCGCGCCGGACTGTGGGACGCAGCAACCGGGAACATCCTCTACTCCAGCTCCAGCTCAGACCTCGTCTGCGACGAGAACAGCAACGTTCCAGACGGATTCGTCGAGTACGTCGAATCCACGGGCGTGAACTTCATCGACACGGAGGTTGCCGCCCGCTCCGGAACGGAGGCTGAAATCGACCTCGAGATACTGAACAGAAGGACTCTCGACAAGGGCATCCTCGAAGCTTACAATGGCGATCTTGGCAACAGCTACGCCCGCTATTATCTTGCACACTCCTATCGCGGCACGGTGACGTGCGGCTACGGGGCGCACAGGGAAACCGGCGCGGACTACACGATCGGGCAACGTTACCACATCGGCTCGTCGCTCGCCGCCGGTGCGCAATCTCTCACCTTGGCGGCCCATGATTCAAATACGACGAACACGATCTACAGCGCGGCGGACGCAACAACCATAGACACGGGGCTGCCCCTCTATCTCTTCGCCAGCAACAAGGACGGCAACTTCGATTACGCCGGGCAATATCGCCTCTATGGCCTCAAGATCAGTCAGGGCGGCGTTCTCGTCCGCGACTTCAGGCCGTGCCTGAAGGACGGAGAGTTCGCCCTCTTCGACGACGTCTCCAAGCGCATCTTCCACGCGAAGCGCGGGCTCCTGAACGGGCCGCCACAGACAATCCCCGCAAAGCCGAAGAACGTCATCTTGGTCGATTACATCGAATCCACGGGCAACGAGACGCTTGACACCGGCGTTCGCGCCCGCGCAGGAACTCGCGCCAAGGGCGATTTCTGCTGGACTGAGGATTTCAGCAACCTCAGCAAGAGGTACGAGTGCGGCCGCTATCTAAAGGAGCCGATCAACAAGCACATGAGAACCTATCTCGGCGCCGACGACCCGACATTCTGGCCGTCGTTCTTCAACATGATCCACGTTGAAGACCAGTGCTTCGCCGGCTACTATGGAAACGGACTCGGGAACAATTCCGTCTCCTATTCCGCCAAGGCAATGGACGGCAGCTCCTACGTCTATGCGAAGAATCCCCTGGAACGGCATTCCTTCGATGCCGATTTTGCGGATGGCTCGCAGACGATCGAACTCGACGGAACGCAGGTCTGGTCGCTCTCCAACAACATGAATTACGACACGGGCCGCAACCTCCACGTATTCTCCTCTGGTTCGCGATATCGCTCCGCCGCGCGCTGCTACGGTCTCGAAATCTGGCAGGACGGCGCGAAGGTCCGCGACTTCAAACCATGCATATTCAACGGCAAGGCCGCGCTCTACGACACCGTGACCGAGAGCGTGTTCCGTCCGTCGCCCGACATTCCGGCATCGCGAACAGGCGCCGTCGTCCTCTCCGGACGCGAGAAGCCAGACTGCTATGTGGACTACGTGGAGTCCGACGGTTCGATCTTCGTGGATACCGGCGTCAAGGGCAAGTCAGGCACCACAGCGAACATCAGGGTGAGATTCCTTGAATCGGGCGACATTGGCGTCTTGGATTCTCTCAGCGGCAGCAACCGCTTCTACATGCTCCACAACCTCACGAAGTACAATTCAATGGGGTATGGCTACGGCTCCTACCAGACAATAGGCTCCGCCTCGGTCGGCACGACATACAACGTCCAATCGTCGCTGTTTGCCGGTTCGCAGACCGTCTCCGTGAACGGCAGCCAGAAAATCAACGCCTCCGACTCGACCGCCGTTGACACGGGACTGAACCTCTACCTGTTCGGCATGAACAAGGACGGCTCTCCCGCGAATTGCGGCGCGGCACGGTTCTACTCCCTGAAGCTCTATCAGGGGAACGCAGACGGAAGCAACATGCGGCTCGTGCGCAACCTGAAGCCCGTAAGGCTTTCCAACGGGCTCGTCGCGCTCTGGGACTTCGCCGAAAGGCGTCCTTATCTGGCTCAGCCGGTGTCATCGCCGGGAACATACACGCGGTTCCCCGTCGTCGGGCCTGCCGGCGAAGCGGTTAGTCAGGGCACGTTAATCACAATCGAATAGAAAGCAAATGAACACTCATCTTTTCACTGCAGCAATCATCGCGGCGGCGGGAATCATCCTCCCGGCTGCCGCGGTCGAATGGTCGCTCGGCGACAACGCCGCGCGCGAGGGCGACGTCATAACGATCGACACGCACGGAAAACGGACCGGAGGCGCGGCCCACGCCAAGATCAATCTCGGCGGCATGACGGGCGGCGTCCGCGCGACCATACGCGCGAGAGGGCGCGGCATCGGGCGGCCCGACAAGTCGTACTTCGGCCTCAAGTTCATGTTCCACTACCGCGACCCCGCCTCAGGAGTCGAGCGCTGGCCTCAGGCGGACCACAAGGGCGGAGACTTCGACTGGACGACTATCGAGCTCGTCACCGACCTCGGCCCGAAGCCGATTGGAACGGTCGACGTCACGCTCGGCCTACAGAACGTCGAGGGACGAGTGGAGTTCGACGTGTCGTCGTTCAGGTACGGCCCCCACGAACTCTACGAATTCCCGCGCCACAACCTGAACTACAAGGTGGCCTATCCCGAACGCGTCAAGGCGCATCCGCAGCTGCGCGGCGCAATGCTGCCCTACGACCCGACGGAAGAGGACATTGCGACGCTCGCGTCCTGGGGCGGAACGATCGGACGCTACCAGATGTCGCGCAACTTCCAGAAGATCGACGCGAACCTCGACTTCGACGACTACGTGAAGTGGCTCGACGGACGCCTCGACCTGCTCGAAAAGGTCCTCGGCTGGGCTCGAAAGCACGGCATGATGATATGCGTCGACCTGCACGTGCCGCCGGGAAGCGTACGGGACAATTCCGAGATGCGCATGTTCACCGACAAGGCGTGCCTCGACCTCTACGTCGCGTGCTGGGAGAAGATCGCGCGCCGCTTCAAGGGCAACACGGACGTCATATACGGCTACGACCTGCTGAACGAGCCGCACCAGAACCGCCACGAGGTTCCGTATTCGTACTGGGACGCGCAGCGTCTCGCGGCGGAGGCGATAAGGCGCATCGACGAGGAGACGACGATCGTCATGGAGGCGAACTGGTCGTCCAGCGCGCCGGCGTACGAATACATGTCGCCGCTCGCGATGCCGAACGTAATCTACGAGATACACATGTACATACCTTCCGACTACACGCATCAGGGCGTGGGAGGATGGAGCCCTCCGTCGAAATGGCCCGACGAGTCCAGGGGCTGGAACAGGGAGATGCTGCGCTCCAGGCTCGCTCCTGTCGTCGCGTTCGCGCGGCGCCACGACGCGAAGATCTTCGTCGGCGAGTTCTCGGCAATTGCGTGGGCCAAAGGCGCCGACCAGTATCTGAGGGACTGCATCGACCTCTTCGACGAGAACGGCTGGGACTGGTGCTACCACGCCTTCAACGAGTGGCGAGGATGGAACGTCGAGTACGGCGGCGACTCGCTCAAGACGCTGAAGCGCGTAGGCGACACGCCCCGCAAGAAGGCACTGCTGGACGGCCTTCGCGGCAGATCCGCCCAACACGACTGACGCATTATGGTATACTACGGCGAGGAACGGGAGAGACAGACTATGCATGACGACGGCGACAGGGCGGTTTCAAGACGCGGATTCCTGAAGGCAGGTCTGGCCGGCGCGGCGATGGCCGCGGCGGACTGGCGGCTCTGGGCGGCGGATGAGGGGCTGCCCGCCTACTATGGCGAGCATCTTGCGAAAGTCGCGGCACGACTGCGCGGACTGTCCGCCAGATGCGAAGACGGCTTCTTCTTCATCACCGACTTGCACATTCCGGCCAACGCATGCATGTCGGGACGCGTCCTCGCCAAGCTCGTCGCCGAAACCGACGTGAAGAAGGTGCTTTGCGGCGGCGACATGCCGGAGGCGTTCGGAGGCAAGGCGTCCGTCGACCGCACCGTCGCCGCGTACCGCGAGAAATGGGTCGCGGCTGTCGAAGGCGCAGGAGGCGACTTCTATCCGGCGAAGGGAAACCACGACTTCACGATACGCGACAATCCGAAGGCGAAGAGCGGCTTCACGCTATCCGGCAAGGACGCGCACGACGTTCTGATGGACACCGCCGCAGTGAAGAGGCGCGCGGTCACGAATCCCGAAGATCCCGAAGCGTGCTACTACTACGTCGACTTCCCGAAGGCCCGTGTGCGCTACATAGTCGCGGACACGACGGACAGCATAACTTCCGAGCGCACGTACTGGGCCCTTCAGTACGGCATGGGGGAGCGGCAGCTGAGGTGGCTTGCCGAGAAGGCGCTTGCGACGATTCCGTCCGGCTGGGCTGCGCTTGTCATGCAGCACATTCCGATGGCCGAGATAGTCAGCGGAGAAAGGGACAACTTTGCGATCTTCGCGCCATGGCGAAAGATTCTCGAGGCATACCAGAGCCGAGGCAGAGCGACCGTAGGCGACAGGTCATACGACTTCGGCAAGGCGGGCGGCGTCCTTCTCTGCGACCTGACCGGACACGAACATGCCGAGCGCCAGACGTTCAGACGCGGACTCTGGCACGTCACCGAGCCGTGCGACGCCGCATACAGCGACTACATCGTAGGCTCCTCGCCCTGGTGCAGAGACGTGCCGTACAAGACGAGGGGAACTCCGTTCGAGCAGACGTTCGAAGCGATCCACTTCGACCGGCGCGCCAACGCGCTCCACTTCACGCGAATCGGCGGAGGCGCCGACAGGACGATCCACCTCGGCGCAAGGCGCATCGAGGCGGGCGGCACGCTCCAGTTCGCGCTCGAGGGCGGAAGAAAGGCCGTGGAATGGGGATGCTTCGACGCCGACCGCACGAAGAAGGAGCAGAACCCGAAGAACAAGTACCAGCACTTCCACCGCTACTTCAACGACGTTGCCGAGATCTCGAACGATGGACTCCTCAAGGCGAAGAAGCCGGGCGAGACCGTCGTGACGGCCTTCCTTCCCGACGGCACAAGGGAGCTCTTCGCCGTAACCGTCGCATAGCGCGTTAGGGGCTCCGGCACAGGCCGTCCCCTATACCCTCCTGCCAGAGCCTTACTTGACGAGTCTATTCGTCAATGGTGTGCCAGCCTTTTGGGGTAAAGACCATTTTCTAACGTGTATGATACCACACGTCTCGTTACGCTCTCCCCGCCAAGCCCTCTTGCAAGGCGAGGGACGACTCGTGAGCGCTGTGAAAAGTGAGATCACTGCCATGCAACAGGGTTTCAAAGGCAAGCTAAAGGATAGCGCATTAGGCGTTTTTCTGCCCGTGTACGCATCGTTTGATAATGGTGTACGCGGCGTTTGCTAGGCGTGTACGGGGGAGTTTTGACGCCATTATACCATAGATATGGCGGGCCACATTGTGTGCTGCCCCTATGCAGACTTGCAATGTTTTGCGTTGGCGCAAGCGGAAAGTCACTTCCCGCCAGTCACGTCTTCGGCGATCCAGCTTATGTTGTTGAGCTGATTGGTGGGCAAAGAAGATAGCCTATCGACTTCTTTCTGCACTATTGCACGTGTTCGCCAGTTCTCAGTTGTAGCCGCGACATGCCGCAAGGCCGACAGCCGCTGAACACTGTTAGAATAGGCAGGCAAGAATTTCGCAAGCTCTTGATCTTGCCATGAGACATCTTCCGGGGTGTTCCAGACAGAGAAATACATGAAACTCGCAACTCTGTTAGTCGCTGCAGG
>JAEEZC010000316.1 GCA_016288465.1 Verrucomicrobiota bacterium
CATTCTTGAGGCGATGAGCGCGGCAGGGGAGAACTCCCGTGCGCTCGACACCGTGCGCGACTACTGGGGCGGAATGCTCGACATGGGCGCGACAAGTTTCTGGGAGGATTTCAGCCTGTCGTGGACCAACAACGTAACGCGTCTCGACGAGATGCCCGTTCCAGGCAAGAAGGACATCCACGGCGATTTCGGCGAGTTCTGCTATCGCGGATTCCGCCATTCCCTGTGCCACGGCTGGAGCGCGGGTCCGGCGGCGTGGTGCATCGCTCACGTGCTCGGACTCGAGGCCACGGGCGTCGGCGGCAGGAAGGTTCGCGTAAAGCCGTTCCTGGGCGACCTCGAATGGGCGGAGGGCGCGCTCCCGACTGCGCTGGGCGTCGTGCGGGTTCGCCACGAGAGACGCCCGGACGGATCGATCGCAACGAAGATCGACGCGCCGCCCGGAGTCGAGACGACGGACGTCGGGCGCTAGTCCCGAAGTTCCATCTTCACCGGGCCGATAAGGCCAGATGGCTGGACAGGCCAGTTGGATGCGTCCAATGGCTTGTAGTCGATGCCGACCATGTTTATGTCCTCGAAGTTCTTCCATTCCACGCCCTTGCGGTCCAGGGCGCGTATGCGGTTTGCCCCGAGGTTCGTCACTTCGATCTCAAGCGCGTTTTCGCCGTCCTTCAGCATCGTCGCGGGAATCTCCAGCCTGTAGGGATGCATGAAGACCGTCCCTGCGCACTTGCCGTTGACCGTGACACGTGCGGAATTGCAGACTTCGCCGAGATCGAGAATCGCGCGGCCGCCTTTCCCCGCGAAGCCTTTTTCGAGCTTCACGCATGTCGAATACCTCGCCGTCCCCGAAAACTCCTCCTCGCGTGAGCCAAGCGCCGTCCAGTCGCCGGGCTTCGCGCCGCCGCGCTTCGGCGGCAGCTCCCAGCCGGAGACGTCCCTCGTGAACTCGAGCGTCCACTCAGGACCGACGGCGACGGACGCCTTTGGCTGAGTCCGCGGCGCTTCTTCATGCCTGACCTGCCCGGACTTCAGAAATGCGAACATCGAATGCGCCGGCGGAAGCGTCCACTCGGCGCGCGCGCCTTTCCGTGCGGAGGCGGTCTCGCAGGCGCCTGTCATCGGGTTCATCGCCACTGCGCCGTCCGGCAGCGAAAGCGCCGCGTCGTTCGTGGACGAATTGACGATGAAATAGAGTCTGCCGCCTCGCCATGACATGCGAAGCGCTTCGAACGGCGTGTCGGACGCCGCAAATGCGTCGCGCATGACGCCGGCGTTCGCAAGTTCCGCCACGGCGTCGGCAACGGGACGCGGCGCGCCTTCAGTGTCCAGTGCCGCCGCAGGCAGGCCTGGAACGGTCTCGGGGAGCGATTGCTCGAAGATGACGGGCAGCCGGCGCGAGAAGGACTTCAGCTTTTCGAGCGTCTCCTTCTTCATGAACTTCGTCTTCGGCACGACGATTGCCTTGTACCTGGAGACGATGTCCTCCGAAAGGAAGGGGTCCGAGACGTAGTCGAAAGAATATCCGGCGTTGCGGAGTCGTTTGGCAAGGCGGCCGAACTCGGTGGGCGCCATCCATCCCGAACGCACGATCAGCCTTTTCTGGAATCCGTCGGGATCGCTCCACAAGTCGTGCACGGGCCAGTAGAGCATAATGTCGTTGTCAGGCTGCGCATCCGCGAGCAGCGACAACACTCTCGCGAAATACTCGTTGAGGCACCCCATGTCGCGCCAAAGCGGGTTGCGCGGCGTGATCTGGCTCGAGGCGTAGAAGCACCAGCCCGGCCACGCTGCGGAGTCGGGCGAATAGGGCGTCGCGTGGAAGTATATGCGGTTCACGCCTGAGAGGAAGAGGAGGTCGCCGAACGCCTTCAGCTCCTCCGGCGTCTCGCAGAAATGCTCGGCCATCCACGTGAACGTCTCGGACGATATGTACCTGCGTCCGACGAGATGCGCGGCGGAGGACGCGAACTTGGAGAAGAGGATGTCCCTTGCGCCGTCTCGGAAATTCCCGTCAAACCGGCTCTTGAACCTGTCGCGCGTGCCGCGCCCGAACATCTCGGTCTCCGGGGCGTCCGCGATTGCGTAGAACGCGAGAAGGTCCGCCGGCGCGCCGTGCGCCTGGTTGTGGACTGCGATGCCGCGCTCGCGGCACCATTGCGTCCAGATCGGGAACACGTCCTTCGACAGTATGTCGGAGAGCGTCTCGCGGTAGTCCTGCTTCACGCGCGCGACGGCATCCGCGTCGCCGATTCCCGCTAGTTCCGCGTAGTGGTCCTCTATGCGGTAGCCGCGGTGCTTCAGGAAGAGCGCCGGCAGCTCGTCGGACCAGTTGCATTCGTACTCGAATGAATCGTGGAAGGCCGCGCGCGGATACGCAGCCACGTCTCCGTCGAGATTCCTGAAGAGCTCCATGTGCGCCGCCATCGACGCCGGCGAGAAGGGGTTCATCATGGGGCCGGAGTCGATCGTCTGGACGCGCTTCACGCGCTGGCCCGAGAAATGCGAGACGAGACGCGTTCCGTCCTTCTCGAACAGCGTCTTTGCGCCCTTTGGCGCAGCTTCGCCTGGCTTGAGCGTCTCGATTACCTGGCAGCCAAGCTCCTCCGGAATCGTCCTGCCGCCGAAGCACCATCCCGCGCCGAACGAGATGTCAACCTTCATGCCGTTCGCGGCGGCGAGGGCGTTGGCGTCCTTCAGAAGCGCGACGAACTCAGGCGACATTGTCGCGATGTTCCGTCCTTCGTTGCCCTTTGCCGCGTATATCGGCACGAGCCTTACGCCACCAAGGCCCGCCTGGGCCCACCGGCGCATCTCCTTCTCTAGCTCCGCCTTTTCGACGGCGTTGCCCATGAGATGGCAGATGCCCCACGGGCGCGTCTCCGCCGTTGGCTCCGGAAATGCGGTCTGGGTCGTTTCGCGTGCGGTTTCGTCCGGCGAGCACGTCCCCTTTGCCTCTATGCCGCAGGCGTTGAGCGCGGCGGCAAGCATCAGCGCAATCGTCATTTAACTTCCTATCCTTGAACGTGACTAAGCCAGCTAATTTTACCAAAAAGTCATGAACATGACAACCGCGCCTATTGCGTGGCGGCGGCGTAATTTTGTATAATACGCACTATAGAGAAATTCATCAACAAGGAAATCGCATGACAACAGTTTTGATACTTGCCGCGGCGCTCAACATAGACCCCCTGACAACGCGCTGGACGTTCGGTGCGCACGAGCCCTACACGATGTATCGCAGGGTCGGCAAATCCTGCACCGGCAGCATAGACGGCAACGCTCTGTGGGTGAAGGACTGGCTCGACTGGTTCGACGAGCACGCGCCCGAGAAGATGGAGGAGGTGGGGCTCAACTTCCTTCACTCCCGCTTCTACAAGGGCATGGGCTGGGAAATGGAGAAGGGCGACTTCCCGAATGTTCAGAAGTTCGTCAGGAACTGCCACGCCCATGGAGTGAAGGCCCTCGCGTACGTCCAGTTCTGCACGCTGTATCCCGAGTTCATGCGCAAGGAGATTCCCACGATTGACGACTGGGCGACCGTCGACTGGCAGGGCAACAAGAACCTTTGGGGCGGCCAGTACTTCCGCTGGGCGCCGTGCCTCACCTGCCGCGAGTGGGAGGAGTACATCAAGCGCATGTGCACGATCGCCCTCACGGACGGCGGCTTCGACGGCATAATGTTCGACAACGTGTTCGACTATCCGTGCTACTGCGCCCGCTGCGAGAAGACCTTTCGGGCCTGGCTTGCGAAGATTCCGGAGGACGAGCGGGTGCGCAGGTTCGGCTTCGCCGACGCCTCGTCCGCCCTGCTGCCGAGGATGAGCCGCAGCAAGATGCACCACCTCGACGCGAAGGATCCCGTCTTCCAGGCGTGGGCGCTCTGGAGATGCGAGACGATGACCGGGGTGATCTCCCGCTTCCGCGCGCACATCAAGTCCGTAAAGCACGATGCCATTGTCTCCGGCAATCCGTCGCCGTACCGCAGCCGCGCGCGGTTCCTGGACCTGGCCCAGAACATGGCGGAGCTGTGCAGGCCGTTCGACTTCATAATAATGCAGAACACGAACTTCCCCGAGGTGAAGGGCGGTCGCATCTTCAACCGCGTCCGCGACCTGAAGTTCGCGCAGGATCTCGGGCAGCGCATCGTCGCCCTGTGCGACACCGACAGCACGATCATCCCCGAGCGAGAGGCGAAGTTCCTCATGCCGATGGTCGAGGACGTCGTGTTCGGCGGCGTGCCGACCGACCGCACGATTCTCACGCCCTCTCCCGAGCCGGGCTTCCTGCACAAGGAGGTCTTCGAGAGCAGAAAGCTCCAGCACGCCGCGTTCGACAAGTGTGTCGCAGCGCACCGCGCCGAGCTCTCCGCGCCTACTATGCACCCGGTGCGCATCTTCTATCCCGAAAGGGAGGTGCTCCTTTCCGAGCCTACGCACCAGGGCGTGGCGGCGGCCGAGGAGATATTCCTGCGCAACCACGTTCCCTACGGCTATCTCGTTGCATACCCCGGCGAGCCGATCGTCGTGCCCGAGGGGACGGAAGTGATCGTAGCTCCCGGTCTGGTCTCGCTTTCCGAGGCGCAGATGGACTTCCTCGTGGAATGGGCGAAGAAGGGCGGTCGGCTCGTCGTCACCGGCGACTCCGGCCGCTACGACGACTGGAACGCGCAGCGCCGCGTCAACAGCTTCCTCCCGCGGCTGGCCGGCATGCCGAATGTCGTTCTGCGAGAGTCGGCTGATCTGATCGCCGGAGCGGACCTCGACTGGTGCTATACCGTGGATCCGCCTGCGGACGGCGGCAGGAGGCTTGTCGCCGACCTCGACAAGTCGGGATGGCGTTCGCCTGTGCGGTTCGAGGGCCTTCCCGCCCACGTCTTCGCGGAGTACCGCCGCCTTGACCGGGACCATGTCGTGGTGCATCTTGTGAACTACGTTCCCGAAAAGCCGGTCGACGGCGTGCGCCTCGCCCTTGCGCGCGGCGAAAGCGCCGAGTTCGAGGAGCCGCTTGGCGAACGGTCTGCGAAAGTGAAGGTCGGACCGAACGGCGCGCTTCCCAAGTTCGGGATGTATGCCATTGTGACGGTCGCGACGAGGTGAGGACATGACGCCTCTCGCGGCAGGATACCAGCATTTCGCTGACGGTGCGCCTTTCGCCGAGATCGCGTTGCGGCATCCGGCGGTCAAGGAGGTGTATTTCCCATGGGTTGACGAGCCTTCTGGCCGACCCAAGCTCGGCTTCGAGGAGGAGGACGATCCCGACGAGCTGGCTGCGGCTCTCAAACGCGACCTGACGCGCTTGAGGAGCGCCGGAGTCAAGCTCGACCTTCTACTGAACGCCAACTGCTACGGGGCGGAAGCCATGAGCACCGCCCTTGAAAAGCGCGTTGGAGGCATACTTGAGACGCTGGACTCGTGGGGATGCAGGCCGGAGATATGCACTGCGGCGTCGCCGTTCGTCGCGCGGACGGTCAAGGCTTTCGCCCCAGATGTCGAGGTCCGCGCCTCCGTGAACATGCGGCTCACGACCCTGCAGGCGTTCCGGTATCTCGCGCCGCTTTTCGACTCGTACTATCTCGGACGCGACGTGCAGCGAAACCTCGAGACCGTGAAGCGGTTTTCGGACTGGTGCCGCGCAAATGGCAAGAAGCTCTGCATGCTCGCGAACTCGGGCTGTCTGAGGAACTGTCCGTGGCAGACGTACCACGACAACCTGATAGCGCATTCCGACGAGGCGATGAAGACAAGCAACGTCAGGGGATGGAATCCGCATTTGTGCTGGACGCTCTACAAGGACAGGAAGAACTTCGCGGAAATCCTCAAGGCGACATGGGTGCGTCCCGAGGACATCGGACGGTATGACGGGCTTGTGGACATTGTGAAGCTGGCGACGCGCCAGCATGCGAACCCCGACATGGTGATGTCGGCATACGAGCGCGGCGCGTTCGAGGGTAATCTCCTCGACCTCTTCGAGCCTGGTTTCTCTCCCGCGTTCTTCCCGAGCTTCGTCGACAACGCGGCGTTCCCGCCGGACTGGTTCGACAAGACGTCCGTCTGCAGCCGCGAATGCACGGAATGCGGCTACTGCGAGAAGGTCCTCGCCGAGTGCATGAAGGAACTTCGGTGACAGCGCAGGCTTTCGCGAGCCGATTCCATCGCGCTTTCAGCTGAAGGCGAGCGAATGGCGGGGATCGCACGAGAGACGCTTCGTGGAACCGACGTGATTTTGACGACCCACGGTAACAGGCGAGTGCTATGCACGAGCGTCAAAAACATGTCGGGTAGTATCCGCCGAAGTGCGGGTCGGGCGAGCTGTCTCCCCCGAAGCGAGATTTGGTTCGTGGTCGCGCGTAAGCGCAAGCCGCTTTGAAAGCGAAACATCGCCAGCTC
>JAEEZC010000317.1 GCA_016288465.1 Verrucomicrobiota bacterium
AGTCACTTCGCGGGACCGACGTGTTTTTGCCGACCAAAGGTAACAGGCGCGTGCGACGGCGCGCGCGGCAAAAACATGTCGGGGGTGCCCGCGAAGTAGCGGCTCGGGCGATACCGCGCCCGTAGCGAGCCTTTTGCCCCGTATTCTGACCGCACGTTGACAGGCACACGGGGAACAGGGAACAGAGCGGTCTAAAACCAACTGAAAGGAAAAACAAATGAAGAAGCTGATAATCGCGACCACAATCGCCTTCAATAATTGGGTAAACTCTCCGCCACCATGCGCCGCAATTCAGTTGGCCGAGGCTATGTCGCCTATCGCCGACTCGTACGGCGCGTCCTGCCAGGCGAGGAGCATCTCGGCGACCGACGACTCGTCTTCCTCCGGCTCGACTCCGTCAGCCACGCGAAGAAGGTCGATTACGCATGCGACCGTGCTTTCAGGGTCCGGAGCGAACGCGCTTCTCAAGACCTGGAACGAACAGACCGCGGCAAGCGATGCGGCGACAAGCGACGCGGCAAGCAGACGACGGCGCGAGCGGCGTTCGGCTGCGTGGACGAACGACTCTTCCGCGGCAAAGCGCACGATCTCCTCAAGACGCGGCGCTTCGCGGGAAACGCCCGTCTCAAGCCGGCTTCTGACAAAGGTCTCGATTCCTCCATTCCCGTTCATTTCGCACCCCCCAGCATATCCTTGAGTTTCAGCTTCGCAGTCCGCATCCACGTCAGCGCCGTGCCAAGCGGCACGCCAAGCTCTGACGCGATCTCCTTGAACGAAAGCTCGCCTTCTATCCGCATTAGAAGCACCTGCCTCGGCCCTTCGGGCAGCGCGCGCACCGCAGCCCTCACGTCTTCGGCAGTCGCCTTAGACTCAAACCGCTCGTCCGGCAAAGGCGCTTCGTCCGCAAGACGCTCCGCCGCCGACGCGCCGTCCCCGTCTTCCGCGTCAAGGCTCACGACCCTGCCCGTCTGCCGCAGCCGGTCTATCGCCGCCGACCGCGCGACCACGGCGAGATACGGCCTCACCCTGCCGCCGCGATACTTCCCCGCCGCCTTCACGACGCGCACCCACGTCTCCTGAAAGGCGTCCTCCGCGTCCGCCGCCGTAGGCAGAAGGCCTCGGAGAAAGGCCTGCATCCAGACCGCGTGCCGCCTTACAAGCGCCGAAAGAGACTCGACGTCCCCTCGGCGCGAATAGGCGTAGAGAAGCTCGCTGTCCTCCTCCACCTTCCCTTACTCTGCTTCAGGCGCAGGCGAGGGCTTCTCGCCCTCTCCCTGCGGACCCGTCTTCCCGCGCGGACCCCTGCCGCCGCGACGCCCCTTCCCTTCGCGCTGTGCGGCACGCCGAGCACTGCGCTCGCCGCGAGCCTCGGACATCTTCTTCAGCTCCTCGTGCGCCTTCGCCACCTGCTCGGGAGTGAGAATCGACTTCACGGCGATTACGCGCCTCGCCTGCGACTTCGCCATCTCCTTGCGAAGCTCGTAGACCTCGTCAATCGCGGCCATGACGGCGGCCTCGTCGATCTTCTCGGCCTTCATCAGCTCCACCTGCTTCATCGTCGCCTCGCGGACCTTTTTCTGCGTCTCGCGGTTCCCGTCCGGGCTCCCCTTCAGCTCCTTGAGCTTCGCCTTCTGCTCGTCGCTCAGCCCTATCTTCTCGGCAACCGCCGGATTGGACACGATGCGGACGATCGGATCAGACCCCATCGCCATCGGGCCCCTGCCCTCGCGAAAGCCAAAACCGCGGTGCGCACCTTCGGGGCGCGCGCCGCCCTCCGGACCTTCGGCAAACGCCACGCAGGCAAGCGCAGCAACTGCAACCATAACGAGACTCTTCATGTTCTTTCTTCCTTTCGCGGCCTGCTGGCCGACTTTTGCGGCGCCACAGCGGCGCCTACATACAGTTAGACGTTCCCACGCGCCGATTTATTTTTTTTTCCTTCGGACCTATTTTACCACAATCGCAAGCGGATTGTCATTCCCCTCGCGCAACTGCCGCGGACGCCCCCGACTGCGCCCGACGGGCCGATTATTTGGTATAATCTTCGTAACACCACAAAAACGGAGGCAACACGACATGAAATCTGTACTGGCGGCAACGGTAGTAATTTGCGCGGCGTTCGCGGCGGATGCGATGGAGACGATCTTCAAGGGAGCGAAGCAGGACCCCGCAAACGCGATCTGCTACTTCCAGTCCGGCAAGTTCTACGCCGACGCCGAGCGCAAGGAGTGCCTCTACGCGCACCCGGGCCACTGCGTCTGCAAGGGCGCTGGTCCCGCGTCGCCCGCGAAGAACGCGCTCTACAGGTTCAACGGCGGGCACATGTTCAAGGGCTCGTCCATCAACAGGAACGACGCTATCGCCTCGATTGTCGAATACAAGAGGCGCGGCGGCGCCACCGTAGAGGCGAAGATATTCGACGGCTTCATCATCGCGCTCAACGAGCAGTACGAGCTCTCGAAGTCGGCGGGGGACAAGACCGAGACCCACAACTACAAGATCACCCGGGACGGCAAGACCGAGGTGAAGATCACTCCGCTCTACACCGTCGCGAACAACAAGATATACAAGGGCGACTCGACGGACGACGCGCAGTGCGTCCTTTCGTATACAGGCGAGATGAACGCCTCCCGCATCCTGTTCATGGCCTTGGAGCTGCCGAAGAACTGAGACGGGCCGAGAGGCCGAGGCGATATCTGCCGCGTACGCCGACGACGCAGACCGCTCGTCGGCGCGTCACTTCTCCGAGCACGCCGCGATGAGATCCTCGACCTTAGCCCTCTCGCCTTTCTGGTCGACCGCGAATATCTCGGTGGCGTTGTCGAACTGCGCAGACGAACTGTGGTAGGAGCGGTCGTGGCCATCCGCCCAGATCATGAGTTTGCGCACGCCGTCGTCGAGCTTTGCCTTCCCGCCGTTTCCGGGGATGTTCGACCAGTGCTTGACGACCTTGCCGTTCTGCCATATCTCGATGATCGCGCCCGAAACCTGCCAGCCGTAGCTTCTTGCCGAGTCGACCCAGTATTTGTCGGTAAGGGACTTAGCCGAGCCGGTCGCGACTATGAAACGGATCGGCTTCATGGTGTTCACAGGCTCGAAGGCCAGCTTCGCGACGTCGTTCACGCCGGTCGTCTTGTTCTTCGCGTTCTTGAACACCGTCGCCGCGCGTATCTCGAGCTCGCTCTTGTCGTCCGTCTTTCCGGCCGAGCCGACCGTCACCTGGAAGAACGCGCTTTTGTTCTTCTCGACGGTGCTGTACCAGTACATCCCGCCCGAGCTCGTGCCCTTCGTGCCGAGAGCCTTGAAGTCGAAAGTCCGCGCCCCCGCCGACGCCGCAGAAAGCGACGCGAGCGCTACAAACGCCATGCCACCGAGAAATCTCATCACACCCTCCGTTATCCCACTTTTCGAGGCGATTATACCAAATTCCCATCAAGACCGCAATCGCCATGCGGATTTGGAGTCCCGTTTTGAGGGGGCAAAAGTCCCGTGTTTCACTTTCTATGCACTCCGTTATATCTCACGCCGAGACGAGTATCCCCCGAGCGCGAAGCGCGAGTCCGCGAGATTCACCTGTCGCGTAGCGATCAGGTTGCCCGACGAGCAACGCGAGGAGCCGTGCGCAGCAAGGTCGCAAGCCCGAGCGCTGATTTAATTGTGCGAAGCGGTGGAATGGTAATGAAACCCAACCGTCGGAGTTTCAAACATACAAGATTCAGAAGAGAGTACTTTCCACTAAAAGTTACGAAGAGCCAAGAATGTTGATTTCTTTCCTTCGTTCGAGGAAATGTCGCGCTGTCGAATCGAGAGCGAGAAGATTCAGCATGCCTGTACATGGCGGTATTGGCACGGTTGTTGCACAGACCGCTGATAGGCGCTGACAAGCACGTATTTTTGGTATACTACTCGCCGCTTGAAAAGAGAGAGTTCTCGGCGAGAATGGATAGACCTGGCAAATGCGGAAAGCGGCGTCTTCGGATGCTGATTCTCCTGCCAAACGGCAGGATACATCGGCTTACGCTGCCATTCCTTCGCATATCCTTCCGCGAGGCGCCGCTCACCGCCACGCTCCTTGCCGCGTTGACGCCTCCGGAACTCGGCTTCGACATCCGCATCTGCGACGCGAGCGTCTCCGACGTGCCGATGGACGGAACCTTTGACCTCGTGGCCATCAGCATCATCACGGGAACGGCCATCGAAGGCTACAGGCTTGCCGACCATTTCC